>DASYCM010000442.1:0-12110 GCA_036500165.1 Pseudolabrys sp. | reverse complement strand
CGGATACAATTGGCAGGTCAATCGTAATTGGCTGGTCGGCCTCGAAGCCGACTTCAATTGGGCTAACGTCAACGGAACCGGAAACTCGGCCTTCGATGTCGCGCCCGGTGCTGCCATGACTATTGCCGCCCAGCAGCGTCTCGACTGGTTCGGAACGGTTCGTGCGCGCCTGGGAGTATTGCCAATCGATCGGTTGCTTGTCTATGGCACGGCTGGTTTTGCCTACGGCAAAGTGAACGAAACCACGACGCTGACAAGCGGTGCGACCGTCGGCCTGACCAATGTGAACGGCGACTTTCATTGTACCACCGGGCAAACGTGCTTCACGGGTTCGTCATCGCGAACTGCGACCGGTTGGACTGCCGGCTTCGGCATGGAGTACGCGCTTTGGCACAATGTTACCGCCAAGGCCGAGTATGCTTACGTCAACCTTGGCGGCGGCGACGTCATAAATGTTGCAGCAGTGGCGCCGTCGACCGGCAGCAAACCGTCGACCTTCTCGTCGACTTACAGCCGCCTGGACTTCAACGTCGTGCGCGTTGGGTTGAACTATAAATTCTGATCGACTCGGTCGTGACGAGAAAACCCCGGCAAAGCCCGGGGTTTTTTGTTGATGGGTATTCGACGCGCGAATGTCCGCTTTGACCTTTAGCGGGTGCGCAAAAAAGGAAGACCTACAAGGACTTCCCGCACGGCATGCCGACCACGCAGGCGGACACGATCAATGCCGACTTGCTAGCGTTCCTGAAAGCCTGACGCTGAGGCGATGGCACAAAGCAAAGTGTGAATAGGCATTGTTATTTGATGTCGTCACGTTTGCTTGTGGCACTTAGGGACGTGCGATCGTCGCGCGGGATGTGCAGACTTCTCCGCGGCGAAACCTGCCGCTCAAATATGACTTCTGGCAGACATTCCCAATAATCGATCCGCGTTTTCTCGGCATTTGCGTGTTGAACAATAGTCTGACACGATTGCGACGGCTGCTGAGTAGACTTGATCGGCTCAAACTCGGGAGTGGATCGTGAGCAAACCGGTGTTTCTCACACTAGGGCTGCTGTGCTCATCAACATCCTTGCAGGCGCAAAGCGCCGCACCAATGGAAAAGCCGCAGCCGAAGACAGGTACTTTGGTACCCGTTAGACCCGACAATTTTATCCGCGCAGAAACCAACCATCATTTTGGTCTTGGCATTAATCAAGCCAGAGGTGGTTTGCTACCTTCCGTCTGTACGGCCCGAACAAAGCGTTTTTCGACAAAATTTAGAGGTTGCCCGACTTCGAAAATGTATCGAAGCGATGAGGGATGTGTCCGCTTCTTGCGCAACGCGTCCGACGAGCAACCATTCGATCAAACATGTGACCGTTCCGCCATCCTTCGAGAGGCTCGAAATCTTTACCTGTAGTGCAGGAGAGTTGCAATGGCGTTAGTGGCTCGAAGGCGCGGAATACAGTTGGCGGCGGCTGTCGTGTTCGTTGCGCTATTGCTTCCCGTTGACACCGCCAAAGCCGATCAGGGCGGCATCAGCTTCTGGTTACCTGGTGCCTTCTCGAGTCTCGCAGCCGCCCCGCTTGTTCCCGGATGGTCTATGGCGGCGATCTATCTCCACTCTGATGTATCGGAAGGTGCTGGCGTAGCTGCCTCCCGCGCCATCCGCTTTCCCAATCGAACAACCAACCTCAATGTAAATCTCGATGCGCAGATTCACGCAAAGGCCGATGTCGGAATCTTGGCACCGAGCTACGTGTTCGCGACACCCGTCCTCGGTGGACAGTTCGCCGTGAACGTTCTAGCCATCTATGGCCGCCAGCAAGCCAACGTCGATGCGAATGTCACTGGCAGCCTTGGCCCAATCGGCTTTGCAGCAGAACGAAGCGTCAGTCAGTCGCTTAGTGCGTGGGGCGACGTTTTCCTCCAGCCGACACTTCGCTGGAACCAGGGCGTCAACAATTACATGGTCTACGCGATGACGAACTTGCCGGTTGGCTCGTATGACGCAACGCGGCTCGTCAATCTTGGTCTTGGCCATTGGGCTGTAGACGCTGGTGGCGGTTATACATATTTCAATCCTCAAACGGGTAACGAGTTCTCAGCCGTTACCGGCTTCACCTACAATTTCAAGAATCCGAGCCTTGACTATCAAAACGGCATCGACTGGCATATCGACCTTGGCGCATCCCATTTCTTCACCAAGCAGGTGTACGTCGGCATCGCCGGTTATGCCTATCAGCAAATTACAGCTGATCGCGGGGCACCGGCAGTTCTTGGCGACTTCAAGTCGCGCGTATTTGGTGCAGGTCCGCAGATCGGCTTTTTATTCCCGGTTGGTGACATGCAGGGTTTGCTCAACGCCCGGGTTTACAAAGAGTTTGGCGCTCAGAATCGTCCGGAGGGCTGGAATGCCTGGCTGACATTTGCAGTTTCTCCGGAGCCGCCGAAGCCCTCGCCGGTGTCGAGACAGCGATCGCGAATGTAGGAGTTTCCGCCTGGCGGTCATGTCGATCGCCGCGCGAAGTGTGCGCTTTGATAAAAGCGTACAGTCCGCGCGGCGTGTTTTGCCGGATCTAGTTCTTGATAAAGCTGCCGTTACGTAACTCGGTCATCGCCTGGCGCAGCTCATCCTGTGTATTCATCACGATCGGCCCATGCCAGGCGACCGGTTCCTGGATCGGTTTGCCTGACACCAGGAGAAAGCGAACGCCTTTATCGCCCGCCTGTACGGTGATCTCGTCGCCGGAGTCGAACAGCACCAGCGAACGATCGCCGACCTGATCCCGCACCACGATCTCCTTGCCGTCGACTTCCTTCTCGAGCAGCACGCCGAAGGGCTTCGATGAATCGCGGAACGTGCCAGAGCCTTCGAACACATACGCGAAGGCGTGACGTTCGACTTCCACCTTCAAAGTCTTGCGCTGGCCCGGAGGCACAAAGACGTCGAGATAACGCGGATCGGCGGCGACACCTTCGACCGGGCCTTTCTTGCCCCAGAAATCGCCGCAGACGATACGCACATGCGTGCCGTCGTCGTCGGTCACTTCCGGCACTTCGCCAGCCTTGATGTCCTGATAGCGCGGGTCGGTCATCTTCAGCGACGAGGGCAGGTTGGCCCAAAGCTGGAAGCCATGCATGCGGCCTTGGGCGTCACCCTTCGGCATTTCCTGATGCATGATGCCGCGACCGGCAGTCATCCATTGCACGTCGCCTTTGCCGAGGGTGCCGTGGCTGCCGATGCTGTCGCGATGCTCGACGGTGCCTTCGAGAATATAGGTGATGGTCTCGATGCCGCGATGCGGGTGCCACGGAAAGCCGGCCATGTAGTCCGCCGGACGATCGTTGCGGAAATCATCGAGCAGCAGGAACGGATCGGTCTCGGCGGTGTCGCCGAAACCGAAGGCGCGGCGCAGCTTGACGCCGGCGCCTTCCATGGTGGGTTGCGATTGAACGATACGTTTGACGGGACGGATCGACATGACGGTCTCTCTTTCAGTCTCTCTTCTGTTGATTGCGGAACGGGTTGCCGGATCGCGCTACTTCACCAGCTTGCCGGCGAACGCGGCGAACTGATCCATGAAGCTCTTGAGGAATGCGCTCACGTTCTCGTCGGTAACGTTGCCATCAGCGTCGATCAGCTCGGGCTTGAACTGAACGTAGGCTTCGCCCGGCATCAGCGGCAGAGCGGGTAGTCCGCCGAGCACGGCGCGCAGATGTTGCTGCGCGGCGGCCGTCGAGATCGCGCCGCCCGATGTGCCGATGATGGCTGTCGGCTTGCCCGGCCAGGACGACTTGCCCCACGGCCGCGTGCCCCAGTCGATCGCGTTCTTCAGAAGCGCCGGGATCGAACGGTTATGCTCGGGCGTGACGAACAACAGCGCCTGCGAGGCTTCGACATCCGACTTGAAGCGCGCCACTACCGGCGGCACCGGGTTCTCATTGTCCTGGTTGTACATCGGCAGGTCGCCGATCTTGATGAAGGTGGCATCGAAGGCGTCGCCGCCGAGCTTCGCGAGCGCCTGCGCCAGCTTGCGGTTGATCGACTCCTTACGATCGCTGCCAACGATAACGCCGAGCTTGAATTTGGACATGTGTGCCTCTACTTTCATGGTAACAAATGATTACTGAGGCTAGATAGATGACTGATAAAAACACGCAAGAAGGCACAACATTGGCACCGAGTTCCCTGGATGTGCCTGAGGATTGCAGGGCGGTGAGTGAGGTTTTGTCGCGGGTCGGCGACAAATGGACCGTGCTGGTCGTGTCGACACTGGGCGAGGGACCCAAGAGATTCAATGAGTTACGCCGCGCCTTGGGCAGCATTTCGCAACGGATGCTGACGCTTACCTTGCGCGCGCTCGAACGCGATGGACTGGTCACTAGAACGGTATTTCCCACTGTTCCGCCGCGCGTCGATTACGAACTGACAACGCTTGGCCGCTCGCTGCTCGTACCTGTCAGCGGCCTTGGTTTGTGGGCGCGAACGCACCGTCTGGACATCCAGGAAGCGCGCGGGCGCTTCGATGGCGCGAGGAAATAAACCGCCTTTTTACTGTGGTTTATATCGCTGTTTTAGTAATCAAAATGCGCTGGTTATAGGACCGTTATTCGGCTTTGCTACGCGCCAGAATACCTCTGTCTTGGCCTTATCTCGGCCCCTTCAGCAGGGACGACGGCGTGCCCCGGTTCTACTTTCACTTCAGCGATGGGAAGCGCCAGTTCACCGACAGTGTCGGTTTCGAGCTGAGCGGTCTCGCGGCCGCCCGCAAGCACGCATCCCAACAGGTCCGCGAACTGAAAGCCGCGATGTGCGATCCGCATATTCAGGACCTGTCCGGCTGGTCGTTGAACGTGACCGACGCCAAAGGCGATGGCGTGATCGAGCTGGGCTTCGATGTGCGTCCCGAGTTCCGGTAGTCTCACCTGAAAGCATCGCCGCCGCTTCGCCAATACCGGCGCAATGGGTTATGGTTCCGAGCATGAAAAAGAATGTGGCCGCGATTCTGTGTCTTGTCGTGCTCGGTTTGTCGCTCGGTGGCTGCACCAAGTGCGGCTGGCTGTGGGACGACGTTGGCCATTCGTGCAAGGCCGATCTGCCGAAATAGTTTCTCGCGAATTGCGTTATGCCGCATAACAAACACTTGGATTGAAAAAACCACGTTTTCCGGCTGTTATTGGGCGCATTCGAGATCGGGGGGTCTTATGCGCTGCACACCGAAACAGACGAGAGCCTACATCGCCGAACAGGTGGCCGAGCTGACCAAGCTTGCCGCCGGCTCCAAACTCCGCGAGCTGGAACGCCTGCTCGAACTGGCGACGTTCGAAGCCAGGAAGGGCCTGGCCGCCGAGCCGCGCCCGCGGGCTGCATAAAAAATTCCTAGGACTGTATTGACAGCGTGAGGCTGGCGGGGTATCTATCCCGCATGCTCCACAATTGCGGTCTAGGTTTGTGGACCTACGGCTCGGGGATCTTGAGGCTCATGCGTCGCGAGATTGGCCGGCGGACGGTCCACCGGCGAGGGCCGCAGCGGACCATGCCGGACCCGGCTCTTGTGCCCGCTGACCCCTTTAACCCCACGCTCGCTGGCCGCTGGAACCATTGTTTAATCACGGCATTACGGTACAGGGCCTTGGTGCGAATAGCCGACAAGGGGCAATGGAACCTCCTCTGAAAGAATTGTTATCGGACGATCGTCGTTATCGCCTGCTGGTCGAGGCGGTCATCGACTATGGGATTTACATGCTGGACCCGACCGGCATCGTCGCAAGCTGGAATCCGGGCGCGCAGCGCATCAAGGGCTACACCGCCGGCGAAATCATCGGTCAGCATTTCTCGCGCTTCTATACGCAGGAAGATCTCGACGCAGACCTTCCGAGACGCGCCCTGGAGACGGCGGCGCGCGAAGGAAAATTCGAGGCTGAAGGCTGGCGCGTCCGCAAGGACGGCTCCCGATTTTGGGCTTATGTGGTCATCGATCCGATCCGTGCGCCGAACGGCGATGTTATCGGCTTCGCCAAAATCACCCGCGACCTGACCGAGCGCAAAGCCGCCGAAGAACAACTCCGGCAAAGCCAGGAGCAGTTCAAGCTGCTGGTGCAGGGCGTCACCGACTACGCCATCTATCTGCTCGACAGCGACGGCAACGTCACCAACTGGAATCCGGGCGCGCAACGCATCAAAGGTTATCTGCCGCACGAGATCATCGGCAGCCATTTCTCGCGCTTCTACACGGAAGAGGACCGCGCGGCGGGCCTTCCGCATCAGGCGCTCGAGACGGTTCGGCACGTTGGACGTTTCGAAAACGAAGCTTGGCGCGTGCGCAAGGACGGCAGCCGGTTCTGGGCGCACGTGATCATCGACGCCGTGCGTGACGATAGCGGCGAGCACGTCGGTTTCGCCAAGATCACGCGCGACATCACCGAGCGCCGCGAGGCGCAACTTCAACTCGAGAAGACACGCGAGACCTTGCTGCAATCGCAGAAGATGGAGGCGATCGGCCAGCTCACCGGCGGCGTGGCGCACGATTTCAATAATCTGCTGATGGCGGTCATCGGCAGTCTCGATCTCATGCGCAAGCGGCTGCCGGACGATCCGAAATTGCGCTCGCTTCTGGAAAATGCCGTTCAGGGCGCGGAGCGAGGCCGTGTACTGACCCAGCGCATGCTCGCTTTCGCGCGGCGTCAGGAGCTCAAGCAGGAGCGGATCGACATTCCCGCGCTGGTCCGTGGCATGACCGATCTGCTGCAGCGTTCGCTCGGCCCTTCGGTCAGCATCGAGACACGCTTTCCGCTCATTACCAAGCCGGTGCTGGCGGATGCCAACCAGCTGGAAATGGCGCTGCTCAATCTCGCGGTGAACGCGCGCGATGCCATGCCCGTCGGCGGCGAGATCGTCATCGCGACGCGCGAGGAAACGGTCACGCATGCCAATGGATTGAAGCCGGGCTCCTATATCTGTCTCAGCGTCGGCGATGCCGGCGCCGGCATGGATGAGGAGACGCTCAAACGCGCCATGGAGCCATTCTTCACGACCAAGGGTATCGGCAAAGGCACCGGGCTCGGTCTGTCGATGGTGCACGGCATGGCCGAGCAATCCGGCGGCTCGTTCACGCTGAAGAGCAAGCCGGGCCAGGGGACGACGGCGGAAATACGGCTGCCGGTCGCGCTGGCGATGACCGCGCCGGCGCCGCACATCAAGCCGGCGCTGGAAGCACCTTCCGTCGAGGCTATGTCGCTGGTCATTATCGCGGTCGATGACGATGCGCTGGTTCTGACCAACACGATCGCCATGCTGGAGGACCTCGGCCATACGGCGATTGCCGCGGCGTCCGGCGAGGAGGCGTTGCGCGTGCTGCATCAGCAAGACAAAGTCGATCTGGTTATTACCGATCAGGCCATGCCGGATATGACCGGCGCGGAGCTTGCTGAAATCATTCGCGACGAGCGGCCCAAGCTGCCGGTGATCATTGCCACCGGCTTTGCCGAGATCGAACCCGGTTTCGCGGCCGATCTGCCGCGGCTGGCCAAACCGTTCAGCGAACTAGATCTGGCCAAGGAAATCGCGCGGACGTTTCCGTCGCAGCGTGACACCGGCGCGCCTAACGTTTTGCGGTTGCGGTGGAATTCGGCGAAGCACGGCGGCCAAAAATAATACGCAAAAAATCCTAGGATCATATTGACAGCGTGACGCTGGTCCGCTATGGTCTGGGCATGCTCGATAATTGGGTCGGAGGGGCGGCGGGTGCGCTGCCGCCGCGCATCACACGCGGGGCCTGGCGATCGCGATACTAGCGCGCCGGCGTGATCTTGAAGGCCCCGGAATTCTCGTTGACCGCGGTATCGATCATCATGCCGGCCAGGCCGCCGAGCAATCCCGCCACCACTTGCTCGCTGCGCGGCGTCACCACAAAGGCGTAGTGCTTGCCCGGCACAGCCTTGAAGCTGATTTTGTAACGCCCCGGCGACGACCAGATGGTGACACCCAGCGTCGTGTTGCCGGGCCGGATGGCAGTTTTGAACGTTCCGCCGTTATCGAGTTTGCCGACGCGGACGCCGTTCACCTCGACATCGACCGCGGTGAGGACCGCGTAAAGGGCCTCGGGCCTCGTCACGGTGATGGTGGCTCTGCCTTGCGCCTGAGCGCCGGAGGACGAGAACAGCCCGAGCAGGCCAAGGCCGATGACGAGAGTAGTGAGGGTCTGTCGCATGATGGTAAAATGATACATCCCCTCGCATGCAGGCGCAACCGGGCCGTGCGGCGGTGGACGCGGATAGCCAAATAAATAATCCTAGGATTGTATTGACAGCGTGACGCTGGTCCGCTATGGTTTGGGGATGCTCGATAATTGGGTCTGAAGGGCGGCGGGTGCGCCGCCGGTTTTCTTTGCTCAGGCGATGGCCCTGGTTCCATCGTGCGGAACGGTGGCGCAGCTGATGCGTTGGTTTCCTGGAACTGAAGCGGCGCCATCGACGCCGGTAGAGGAAACAACAAAAAGAGAACAGCAATGCCGCATGTTGAAGGCCAACGGATCGTCGAAACCGCAACCGAGGCGCGGGCCGCGAAGCCAGGCCGTCCGGTATTATATGTGCTTCTGGCAAGTACGCTCGCCGTTATAGCGATCTTTGGTCTCCTGTATTTATACTTTTTTGCTGGAGCGTGACGCGGAACGGCGCGAGGCTAGGCGAAGTGACAGCGAGATAAAACTTTGTCAGACACGCCGCGACTATCGCCGCTTATGCCGGGCCTTCTGATCGCAGCGATCCTCCTGCTGATCGTCATTGCGTGGTTCTCGCGCTGAGGAGAACGGGGTTGATGTTCTGAACGCAGCGCCCGAGTCTTAGAGATATGATTTGCAATTCGACGCGCCGGTTTCCCGGCGCGTTTTTTTATGCGGGGGGAGGTTCGCGATGGTAGCTAAAAAACAGATCGCGCCCGAATTGTTGACCGAGGCAAAGCGCTTGTATGAGCAAACGTTGGCGCCAGTCGACGATATTGCAGGCATGCTTGGTATCTCCCGCACGCCTTTCTACAGAATTGTACGAAGTGAAGGCTGGCGTAATCGGCGCGCGCGTGTGGCGACTTTTCAATTCGCCAAAGCGCTGGGTGGTTCGGCTGTCCTGATTGCCTCACCAGCCGAACAGCCGCGGGCAATGGTAGTTGCTGTCGATCCGCTGCCGCCGCAACAGCGTCTCGTCCTGGCAGAGTCTCTGATGACCGCGACCACGGAGGCGCTCGATGCGATTAAGCGCGTTACCGCGCAGATCCAGCCTGCCAACCCGATCGAAGCGGAAGCGAACGCCCGTTCGATGGCGAGTATTTCACGCTCGCTGCGGGAAATAGCAATTCTCATCAAACCAGATGAAGTGACGCCGCCCAATGAAGCCGATGACGACCCCGTTCCCCGCGACATTGACGAATTCCGTTACGAACTTGCGCGGCGCATTCGCGGATTTATCGAAAGCCGGCGACTTGGCGCTGGCGGAGTTTCTGCTCAGTCAGAAGACACACTGGATTGATGCAACGGGCGCGGACTTCGGCTTTCTCGCGCATGACCATCAGTGTGCGCCGGAACGCGCCAACAGCGGCCGGGACTGGACGACGTGGCTGATCCTCGGCGGCCGTGGTGCCGGCAAGACGCGAGCCGGCGCCGCGTGGGTGCGTAGTATCGCCGCCGACAAGACGGCACGCATCGCACTGATCGGCGAGACCGAGCATGAAGTCCGCGAAGTAATGGTGGAGGGCGTGTCCGGCCTGCTCGCCGCGCATCCTCCCGGCGATCGGCCGAAGTGGATCGCGACACGCGGCCGCATCGAATGGAAAAGCGGCGCGGTGGCGCAGGTCTTTTCATCGGAAAATTACGGAAGGCTGCGCGGGCCGCAATTTTCGGCCGCGTGGCTCGACGAGCTTGCCAAGTGGCGTCATGCCGACGACACCTTTGACATGTTGCAGTTCGGACTGCGCCTTGGCGAGCGGCCGCGGCAGGTGGTGACAACCACGCCGCGGCCGATCGGGCTTCTAAAACGGATCATCGAGGACCCGCGCACTGCGGTGACGCATGCCGGCACCATCGCCAATGCCTTCAACCTGGCGCCGCAGTTCGTCGAGACCGTGCTGGCGCGCTATCACGGCACGCGGCTCGGGCGGCAGGAGATCGGCGGCGAGATTGTAGAGGAGCGTAACGACGCTTTGTGGACGCGCGCCGGCATCGAAAGCTGCCGCGTGGCGCAGGCGCCTTCGCTCAGGCGCATTGTCGTTGCGGTCGATCCGCCGGCCTCCGCCAAACGCGGTGCCGACGCCTGCGGCATTGTCGCGGCGGGGCGCGCCGATGACGGCACTATATATGTGATCGCCGACGAGAGCGTCTCAGGGCTTACGCCGCAGGGCTGGGCCGTGAAGGCGGTGGCGTTGTGGCGGCGATTGCAGGCCGACACGCTGGTGGCCGAGGTCAACCAGGGCGGCGACATGGTGAAGGCGGTCGTGGCCGCGGTCGATCCCGAAGTGCCGGTGACGGCGGTGCGCGCGACGCGCGGCAAGTACCTTCGCGCCAATCCGGTTTCGCAGCTTTACGAGCAGGGCCGCGTCAAACACGCCGGCAGTTTTTCGGCGCTGGAAGACGAGATGTGCGACTTCGGCCTGGACGGCCTCTCATCGGGCCGCTCGCCGGACCGGCTCGATGCGCTGGTGTGGGCGGTGTCGGCGCTGACGTTCGCGGCAAGGGGCGAGCCGAGGGTGAGGGGACTGTGACGCAATTCGGAAACATTATGCGTCAACTTGCCGTCTTTCTGATCGCTTCGTCTATTCGGGAAAATTCCAATGGGTACTGGGGTAGCAGCGTGATTGTGTGAACGACGTAGCAATTCGTGAACGGCCGCAGCTTTTATACAATTTCAGTTTGCATTAAGTTGGATGCTTACTTCGCGAAATTGTTACGTCTCAGCTCCGGTATCCTTGGAAGATCATTCCGCACTGGTTACCGGCGACATTTTTCTGCAGCGCCAAGTCTTAACACTTAACCTTACTTCGTCAGCTTACCGGACGCATTCGGTCGCCACGCTCGGCCAAGGCGAGTAGTGCGGAATTGTGCGTCCGGCCGTCACAAAACATTTATGTGGCCGACGGAGGCACGGATCCGCGGCAATTGCCGCTCCTCGTTCAGGTGATGATTTGTTCAAACGACCGATTTTTATCTTTCTCGTCGCGATCGTTTCGGTCGCCGCTTCGTCGGTAGCCGACGCCAAGCCGCGTCATCGCGCTGCGCATCGCGCCGTTCAGGCGACGATCGTCTGCAACGATCGCGGCTGCGCCGATCACCGCAGCTCTTATCGTAGCTCGACCGTGCGCCATACGGCGCGGGCCGACCAGACCGTGCGGACCAGGGTTCGCGTCTCGCATCGCCATCGTATGGCAGGTATCAGGCGCGCCGAGGTGGCTTACACGCCGCGTCAGGTGCGCAGCGAAATGCGTCAGGCTCGCGTCAGCCGCGCGCGGTCCGAGACTGGTATCATCGTCTGCAATCAGCAGGGTTGTTCCGACCGGGTGATGCCGGTGGAGACAATGGCAACAGCGGCTCGGGCAACAGCGGCTCGCGCCGAAGCGCCGCGCGCCACGCGTGCCGTGATCGATCCGAACGGCAACAGCACCATCGTGGTCGGCAGCCGGCCGGCGGGTTGTCCGCATCGCTTCTGCGGCTGCGAGGCGTCGCGCTATATTTTCGGCGAAATCCGGCCGGAGCTGAATCTGGCGGCGAACTGGATCAGGAAATTTCCGCGCACATCGCCCGCGCCGGGCATGGCGGCGGCGCGCAGCGGTCATGTCATGATCCTCATCAGCCATGCCGGCGGCAATGATTGGCTGGTGCACGACGGCAATTCCGGCGGCGGCCTGACCCGCGACCACGTGATGTCGATCAACCGCTACGTGATCGTCGATCCACGCAGCTCGCGCTCGGCGCAGCGCTAGGGCATAGACCCGAAACAAGACGCCGCGGCGAGGTTTCGCCGCGGTGCTCAGCATTAACCATTCAATTGGGGGCCCGCTTTTTGCGGGCTTTTTTTATGTTCAATCGAATCCGCAACATCCTCCGCCCCGCGGAGCAGAAAAGCTCGCGCACGTCGCGCCTGAT
>DASYCM010000441.1:0-4179 GCA_036500165.1 Pseudolabrys sp. | reverse complement strand
CGCAGGGCCACGCAAAGCGGGCGTCGTCGCGGCGATCTGCTGGTGCGGCGGTCTCGTCCTTGGCGCGATCGGTATCTACGTCCATCAGCTTTGGATTCTGTGGCTTGGGTCTGGCGTCATCGGCGGCATCGGCCTCGGCCTTGGTTATATTTCTCCGGTATCGACACTGGTGAAATGGTTCCCCGACCGGCGCGGCATGGCCACCGGCATGGCCATCATGGGCTTCGGTGGCGGGGCGATGATTGGCTCGCCGCTGGCCAATATCCTGATGAACTACTTCAAGACACCGACCTCTCAGGGCGTGATGGAGACGTTCCTGGTCATGGCTGCGGTCTATTTTGTGTTCATGATGGTCGGCGCGTTCCGCTATCGCATTCCACCCGCCGGCTGGCGTCCCGACGGCTGGACGCTGCCTGCGCAAAACAAGTCGATGATCTCGCAGCATCACGTTCACCTCGACAACGCACACAAGACGCCACAATTCTGGCTGATCTGGTGGGCGCTGTGCCTCAACGTCTCAGCGGGCATTGGCGTCATCGGCATGGCGTCGCCGATGTTGCAGGAAATTTTCGCCGGAAACCTGATCGGCATGCCAGGCGTCAAGTTCGCCGATCTGACCGGCGATCAGCGCGTGCAGATCGCAACGATTGCGGCCGGCTTCGCCGGGCTGCTGTCGTTGTTCAACATTGCCGGCCGGTTCTGCTGGGCGTCGCTGTCTGACTATATCGGACGCAAGAACACCTACTACACGTTCTTCATCCTCGGTATCGCCCTCTATGCCTGCGCCCCGGTCTTCGCGGCGATGGGCAGCAAAGCGCTGTTCGTGCTGGCCTTCGGCATCATCTTGTCGATGTACGGCGGCGGCTTCGCCACCGTGCCGGCTTATCTCGCGGATATGTTCGGCACGCAGTTCGTCGGCGCCATCCATGGACGCCTGCTGACCGCGTGGTCGACGGCGGGCATCATCGGCCCCGTAGTCGTCAACTACATCCGCGAGTTCCAGCTCGCGGCGGGCGTGCCACGCGACCAGCTTTACAACACGACGATGTACATCCTCTGCGCCATGCTGGTGGCAGGCTTGATCTGCAACTATCTGGTCAAGCCTGTCGATTCCAAGTGGTACATGAGCTCCGACGAAGTGGCGAGGTTGCAGGCGGCGAGTGGCGCGACGGCCACCACCGGCGGCTCTTACGGCATCGGTAAAGGCGGCTTTGACACACCGGCCCTGTTGTTCTGGGCCTTCGTCGGCATCCCGCTGGCCTGGGGCGTGTGGAAGACGCTGGAAAGCGCGATCAAGATTCTCTAACTGCCCCTCTGCGCGCCGTTGCCCGGTTCGGGTACGGCGCGCTTCCTTTTTTATCTGACAGGCGGCTCCGCGTGCCGGCCATCCGGCGCTGGAACAGAGTCCGGGGATCGTTCGTTATCGGGTGCTTGAACAAAGGCATCCCATGCTCATCCAGCTCAACCCGCCGCTACCGCTCGACACGCCCAAGGGCTCCGGCCTCGCGCACTTCGTCATCGATTACGGCCCGGAAGCCGACCTGGTCTGGGTGGTGTTCATGGACAAGGACGGTGCCTGCTGGTCGGTGCCGAACCCGGAAGTCCGCATGCCGCAAAACTGGACGATGGGCCGGCGCAAGCCGGATCCAGACAAGGTCCGTCCGTTTCCGCGTACGGCCGAGTGACGCACGATGAACGACTGCTCAAGGGCAGCCAATATCCGGGCATCGAAGGCGGTCGCTAGACTTCGGAATCCCCGTCGGTCACGACCTTATAACTATCTTTCCGCTTCGCCCGCTCTATGCCCTTGAGGATCAACTCCTCGGCATCCGCCGCATCAAGCCACTTCACGATCGTCACCCACTTGCCCTTTTCCAGATCCTTGTAGTGCTGGAAAAAGTGCGCGATCTGCTCGGTCATCACCGCCGGAAGATCCTTGTAACTCATAACGCCGGTGTAGAACGGATGCAGGGCATCGACCGGCACCGCGAGAATCTTCTCGTCCCCGCCGGCTTCGTCTTCCATCAACAGAGCGCCGACCGGACGGCAGCGGATCACCGCACCGGGCACCACCGGCACCTGGCTGATGACGATGACATCGCAGGGATCGCCGTCATCCGACAGCGTATGCGGGATGAAGCCGTAGTTTCCCGGATAAAACATTGCGGTGTGCAGGAAGCGATCGACAAAGATCGCTCCCGACTTCTTGTCGAATTCATATTTGACCGGCACGCCACCGAGTGGAATCTCGATAACGGCGTTGACGTCTTTCGGCGGGTTGCGGCCCGCGGGAATGAGGTTGATGTCCATAAAATCCATCCACGATGAGATGAGCCGTCCTAACATGTGGGACGATAGACGCCTATAATCTCGCGTCAGACCGCCTCATTGTGCCGCCTTATTGCGACCACCATCGCTCCACGTTTGGCTGGCAAGACTTGATTCAAATACAGCCTACACATCATGGAGACAGGATGACGACACGGCGCAAATTCATCATCGGCACCTGGGCTTTTGCCGCCAGCGGCGTTTTTGGCGCCGCACGGGCGTTAGACCGCGGCATCCTGCGCACGGAAATCAGCCGGATCGCCGCCGAATGCGGCGGACGGCTGGGCGTATCGATTTTCGACACGCAGAATCAGGAGCCGTTCAATCACAAGGGCGACGACCGCTTTCCGATGTGCAGCACCTTCAAGTTTCTCGCCGCTGGAGCTGTACTCAAGCGCGTCGACGATGAGAAAGAACAGCTCGGCCGCCTGATTCCGGTCACGGCAGGCGATGTCGTACCCGGCTCGTCACACATCACAGCGCCGGTGCCCGAGGGCCTGACAATTGCCCAGCTATGCGAAACGGCGCTGATCTACAGCGACAACACGGCCGGCAATCTGATCCTCGCCAGTCTCGGCGGACCGCAAGCGATTACGGATTTCGCGCGCACGCTCGGCGATACAATGACGCGGCTCGACCGCAACGAACCAACCTTGAACGAATCCGTCCCCGGCGATCCGCGCGATACGACGACACCGAATGCAATGCTACGCAGCATGCAAACGTTGTTAATCGGCGAGATATTGTCGGAGGCGTCCAAAAAACAGCTGACGCAATGGCTGCTCGGCAACAAGACCGGCGCCACTCGGCTGAGTGCGGGACTGCCGGTCGGCTGGCGCATCGGTGACAAGACCGGCACGGGCGAGCGCGGCTCGACCAACGATATTGCGATTATCTGGCCGCCGAACCGCGCACCCATATTGGTCACGGTTTATTTCACGGAGTCGCAAGCAACACCGGAGCGACGTAACGCGACTGTCGCGGATGTCGGCCGGGCGCTTGTGAAGGGTATGGGGTAAACTTTCGTTCTCCCCAAAAGAAAAAGGGCGGGCCACCGGCCCGCCCTTGATCTCTTGCGATCGACGTTTTTCCTAGAACAACCCGACGATCTTGCCGTCGGTGCCGACGTCGATGCTGTCGGCGGACGGCACCTTGGGCAGGCCCGGCATGGTCATGATCTCACCGCAGATGGCGACGACGAATTCGGCGCCGGCGGACAAGCGAACCTCGCGCACCGGGATCGAGAAGCCGGTCGGCGCGCCCTTGGCGTCCGGATTGGTCGAGAACGAGTACTGGGTCTTGGCGATACAGACCGGCAGCTTGCCGAAGCCCATCTCTTCCCAGGTCTTGAGCTGATCCTTGACCGACTTGTCGGCGGTCGCGTCATCGGCGCGGTAGATCTCCTTGGCGATGGTACGGATCTTGTCGAACAGCGGCATGTCGTCGGCATAGAGCATTTTGAGCTTGCCCTTGCTCTCGTCGATGACCTTGACGACTGCCTTGGCGACGTCGGCAGCGCCCTCACCGCCCATGGCCCAATGATCGGCCATCACGGCTTCGACGCCGAGCACCTTGCACTTGTCCTTGACTAGCGAGATTTCCGCGTCGGTATCGGCCGAGAAGCGATTGATCGAGATCACCGCCGGCAAGCCGAACTTCTTCACGTTCTCGACATGGCGCTGCAGGTTGGACATGCCGGCTTCGAGCGCCTTCAGGTCTTCCTTCTTCAGGTCGTCCTTCTTGACGCCGCCGTGCATCTTGAGCGCGCGGATTGTCGCCACGATGACGACGCAGGACGGCTCGATGCCCGCCTTGCGGCACTTGATGTCGAGGAACTTCTCGGCGCCGAGG
>DASYCM010000440.1:0-3030 GCA_036500165.1 Pseudolabrys sp. | reverse complement strand
TCCCGACATCCTCAAGAACAGCCGCAAGAAGCGCATTGCCGCCGGCTCCGGCACCACGCCGGAAGCGATCAACAAGCTTCTGAAAATGCACCGGGGCATGGCCGACATGATGAAGGCCATGGGCTCGGGAAAACGCAGCCCACTCGCCGGGCTGGGCCAGATGATGGGCTTCGGCGGCGGCAGCGCGCCTACACCCGAACAGATGGCCGAACTCGCCAAGAAAATGCCGGGCGGAATGCCCGCCGGTGGAATGCCGAACCTGCCGCCAACCATGCCGAAATTGCCGCCGAACATTCCGGGTCTGCCCGGTCTCGGCGGCGGGAAATTTCCCGGACTGTCGGGCCTGCCCGGCGCCGGGAAGAAGAAATGAAATCGATCCACTCACTCGTTTTTAAAAAGGAAACTGAAATGTCTCTCGTTATTCGTCTCGCCCGCGCCGGCACCAAGAAGCGTCCGGTTTATCACGTCGTCGTTGCCGATGCGCGCTCGCCGCGTGACGGCCGTTTCATCGAGCGTCTCGGTCACTTCAATCCGTTGATGCCGAAGGACAATGCCGACCGTCTCAAGTTCGACATCGAGAAGGCGCAGGCTTGGATCAAGAAGGGCGCGCAGCCGTCCGACCGCGTGATGCGCTTCCTCGATGCCGCCGGCGTTGCCAAGCGCGACACGCGCAACAACCCGGAAAAGGCGATCCCGCGCAAGGAACGCAAGGCGAAGAGGGAAGAAGCCCAGAAGGCCAAGGAAGACGCCGCCGCAGCCGCGAAGGCCGCCAAAGCCGCCGCGCCGGCAGCTTAACGCGCGCAGGGCCGCATGATGGCCGAACGCATCCGCGTCGCCCGCATCGGTGCCGCGCATGGCGTTCGCGGCGAGGTCAAGCTGTGGCCGTTCACGCAGGACCCGCTTGGCGTCGCCGACTACGGCCCGCTGGAAACCGAGGACGGCACGCGACGTTTCGAAATCGAAACGCTGCGTGCCGCGAAAGATCATCTGGTCGTGCGGCTTAAAGGCGTCGCCGACCGCAACGGCGCCGAAGCGTTGCGCAACATCGATCTGTTTGTCGCACGCGACAAACTTCCACCGATCGACGAAGACGACACTTACTATCACGCAGATCTCGTCGGCATGGCCGCGGTGACGCCGGAAGGCGTGCCGCTCGGCAACGTCACCGCGATCCATAATTTCGGCGCCGGCGATCTCATCGAGATTGCCACCACGGCCGGCGGCGAACCGCTGCTGCTGCCGTTCACCGAGCTGGTCGTGCCAAACATCGACACGGCGTTGCGGCAGATCACCATCGTGCTGCCGAGCCTGATCGAGTAGCGAACATGTGGCGCGCCACGGTCCTCACGCTGTTTCCCGAAATGTTTCCCGGCCCGCTAGGCGTCAGCCTGGCCGGCAAGGCGCTCGAGGCTGGCGTCTGGTCGCTCGACCCTATCGATATCCGCAGCCACGCCACCGATCGCCACCGCACCGTCGACGACACGCCGGCCGGCGGCGGTCCGGGCATGGTGATGAAGGCCGACATTTTGGCCCGCGCGCTCGACGCCATTCCGCCCGACCCGCGGCCACGGCTGCTGATGAGCCCGCGCGGCGTTCCCTTACGCCAGTCGCGCATAGCAAAGCTCGCCACCGGACCGGGCTGCGTCATTCTCTGCGGCCGGTTCGAGGGCATCGACGAGCGGCTGATCGAGGCCCGCGGGCTGGAGGAGGTCTCGCTCGGCGACTTCGTCCTGTCCGGCGGCGAGGTGGCGGCCCTGGCCCTGCTCGATTCCTGCGTCCGGCTGCTGCCGGGCGTCATGGGCAAGGAGGCCTCAGGGATCGAGGAAAGTTTTTCCGACGGACTGCTGGAATACCCCCAGTTTACGCGGCCCGCGGTGTTCGAGGATGCCCCTATTCCCGAGGTATTAACCTCGGGCGACCACGCCAAAGTTGCCAAATGGCGGCGGGCGGAGGCCGAACGGCTCACCAGGGAGCGCCGCCCCGACCTTTGGGCGGCTTATCAGGCCCGCAAAAACGCCGAAAAAGGCCCTAAAACCTAGCGTGACAACGCCAAACAATTGGTCTAAAAGCCCGCCAACCCTTTCAAGACCAGAGTTGACCGCGCGCCGGTTGCTGGCGCTGCCGACGGAGAATTTGTCATGAACCTGATCAAGACGCTCGAAAAAGAGCAGATGGAAAAGTTGTCGGCCGGCAAAGAGATGCCGGACTTCGGTCCCGGCGACACCTTGCTCGTCAACGTCAAGGTCGTCGAAGGCGACAAGAGCCGCGTGCAGGCCTACGAAGGCGTGTGCATCGCGCGTTCGGGTTCGGGCTTTAGCGAGAGCTTCACGGTCCGCAAAATTTCGTACGGCGAAGGCGTCGAGCGCGTGTTCCCGCTCTACGGCCCCGTGATCGACTCGATCAAGGTCGTGCGCCGCGGCAAGGTGCGTCGCGCCAAGCTTTACTACCTGCGCGACCTGCGCGGCAAAAAGGCCCGCATCACCGAAGCCACCAGCGCCAACGAAGCGGCTGCTGCAAAGGCCAAGGCCTAAGTTTCAAGAGGCCAATTCGGAATGCATCAAGGGGCCGGCGACGGCCCCTTTTCGCGTTTATTGTCGTGTTGATTGTTCTGCCGGGCTCAAGGGTCTATATAGCTTAGATGATTTCCAAAGATCAGCGGATCATCCTCAGCGATCATGCGCGGCTGCCGTGGCGGTTCTTCGGACGCCTGACGTCGGTGCAAGCAGGGCTTTGACGCACCAGGCGCAATGCGCCGCCACGTCTGACATCGCAAAGTCTGCACCGCACCTTTCCAATTCGATCCAAGGTCACACATCATGAAGCCTCGTACGCTCTACGACAAAATCTGGGACGACCATTTGGTTGACGAACAACCGGACGGCACCAGCCTCATCTACATCGACCGTCATCTCGTTCACGAAGTGACATCGCCTCAGGCCTTCGAAGGGCTGCGCACCAGCGGCCGCAAGGTTCATGCGCCCGACAAGACGCTCGCCGTTGTCGACCACAACGTGCCGACCTCCGACCGCA
>DASYCM010000439.1:0-8612 GCA_036500165.1 Pseudolabrys sp. | reverse complement strand
TGAAGATTGAGCGTCCAGTCCAGCGCGCTGTCGCCGCCGCCGACGATCAGCAAATTCTTGCCACGGAACGCTTCCATCTTGCGCACGGCATAGTGCACGGACTTGTTCTCGTAGGGCTCGATGCCCGCGATCGGCGGACGTTTGGGCTGGAACGAACCGCCGCCCGCAGCGACGATCACGGCGCGCGTTTCGAACACTTTACCGGCGTCGGTAGTGACGCGGAATACCGGGTCACCGATGTTCTCGATGGTCGTCACCATCTCGCCGAGATGGAACGTCGGATTGAACGGCTTGATCTGCTCCATCAAGGCTTCGCTCAGGCCGTTACCGGTGATCAGCGGAATGGCAGGAATGTCGTAGATAGGCTTTTCCGGATAAAGCTCGGCGCATTGGCCGCCGACCTTGTCGAGAATGTCGACGAGGTGCGCCTTGATGTCGAGGAGGCCCAGTTCGAACACGGCAAAAAGCCCGACGGGGCCCGCGCCGATAATCAGAACATCCGTCTTGATCGCTTTACTCATTATCTCGTTCCTAAGCACTTTGTCGCGTGATGCGACTATCGGGAATTGCGATCAGGCGCAACAGTTCGGCCATATTCTGGTCGGGCGATTGGCCCGTGGTGGTAAGCGCGGCTTCCGCCCGGGCGTAGAGCGGCTCGCGGCTCTTGAGAATGGAGATGAGGTCTTCCATGGCGCGCGCGCTGTTGGCCATGGGCCGCATGTCGCCTTGCGCCATCACGCGTTTCATGTGCTCTTCCGGCTCGGCGCGCACCCAGACTGTGAAGCAGGATGACAGCAGCAGTTCAAGCGTGCCGGGCTCGGTAACGATGCTGCCGCTCGTGGCGATGACGAAGGTGGGATGCTGACGTAGGACGTCATCGAGCGCATCGCGTTCGGCGCGGCGGAAGGTCTCCTGACCGAACATGTCGAAGATTTCGCTCAAGCTCGCGCCGCTGCGCCGCTCGATCTCGCGGTCGAGTTCGATGAAGGGTACGCCGAGTTTCTTGGCGAGCAGGGCGCCGAGCGTCGACTTGCCGCCACCGCGTAAACCGATGAGCGCGATGCGCTTGCGGCGGACGTCCTCGGTGGGCGAGGAGAAGTGCTCGGTCACGAGCTTGCGGGCTTCTACGAGCATGTCGGGCGTTAGCCGCTCGAGAAATTGCGTCAATAATACCAGATCCAGCGGCGGTTCCGCACCATCGTGCACAAGATGCGCCACCGGCAATCCAATCGCACGGGCCACGCGTCGGAGTAACACAATGGAAATATTGCCTTTTCCTGACTCCAACTGCGCCAAATATCGCTCGGAGACCTTCGCGTGTTGCGCCAGCGCTTTACGCGTCATGCCGCGCTGATTGCGCAACACGCGCACGCGGTCGCCCAGCCGGCGAAGATAGACGTCGCTGTCACGGCCGGGCGTGGCTAATGGCGCTTTGGCGCGGGTCGATTTCATGGATTTCGTGATAACATGCATTATAATGCTAACGCAAGAGACGCATTCCAGACCGCGAACACTGTAGACATTGCCGTGGCTCCACGAGAGTGTTAATGATATGCAAAATAATGCATATCGGCGACTGCCGATTCCAGGAAACGCCATGACTGCATCTGAGATCGTAATCAATTTCCAGACCGATCCCTCGTGTTATCGCCACTGGCGTATCGAACTCGATGGTGATGTGGCCTACCTGATCATGGACGTCGATCAAGCTGGTGGTCTGTCCGAGGGTTACGAACTCAAGCTGAACTCCTACGATCTCGGTGTCGATATCGAGTTGAACGATGCCGTACAGCGGCTGCGCTTCGAGCATCCGGAAGTGCGTTGCGTCGTCATCAAGTCTGGCAAGGACAATGTGTTCTGCGCTGGCGCGAACATCCGCATGCTCGGCAAGGCGACGCACGGTCACAAGGTAAATTTCTGCAAGTTCACTAACGAGACGCGTTTCGCTATCGAGGATGCCTCCGAAAATTCCAAGCAGATCTATATTTGCGCCATCAACGGCAATGCGGCCGGTGGCGGCTATGAATTGGCGCTTGCCACCGACTTTGTCATGCTCGTAGACGACCGCCGTTCAGCCGTAGCTCTGCCGGAAACACCGCTGCTCGCCGTGTTGCCCGGTACGGGCGGCCTTACGCGGGTTACCGACAAGCGCAAGGTAAGGCGAGACCGTGCCGACGTGTTCTGTTCCATAGAAGAAGGCGTACGGGGCGCCAAAGCCGTTGAGTGGCGTCTGGTGGACGAAGTGGTGCCGAATTCGAAATGGAAGGACGCGGTGGCCAAACGTGCGCATGAGATTGCCCAGCGCTCGGACCGCCCGAAGAACGCCAAAGGCATCACGTTCGGGCCGCTCGACCGCAAAATCGAACCCGACCGAGTGTCCTATTCTCACGTCGACGTCGAAATTGACCGTACACGTGGCCTTGTGACGATCACGGTGCGGGCGCCGTCCCAAGCCGCACCGGCCACTGTCGAAGCAGCGCATGCGCTGGGTGACAAGTTCTGGCCGCTGACGATGGCGCGCGAATTCGAGGATGCCATTCTGCACCTGCGCGCGAACGAAGCCGCAATCGGTGTCGTGCTGCTACGCACCGACGGCAATGCGCAGGCTGTGCTCGACCACCACTCGTTTCTGGATAAAAACGCCGGCGATTGGCTTATGCGGGAAATCCGGCATTACCTGAAGCGCACCTTGAAGCGCATCGACGTGACGCCGCGTAGTTTCATTGCGCTGATCGAGCCGGGTTCCTGCTTTGCCGGCACGCTCGCGGAATTGGTGTTTGCCGCCGACCGTTCGGTCATGCTGGCCGGGACGCGCAAGGGTGACAATCGCGCGCCGGCAGCGATCATTCTGAGCGCCGCGAATTTCGGGCCCTATCCGATGGGCAACGGCCTGACACGGCTGGAAACGCGCTTCCTTGGCGAACCCGATACGCTGAAGGCGGCGAAGGCAAAGATCGGCATTTCGATCGAGGGCGAAGAAGCGGCCGAACTGGGCCTTGTCACCGTCGCCTACGAAGACTTCGACTTCGACGACGAACTCCGCGTCATGCTAGAGGAACGTACCAGTTTCTCGCCCGATGCCATGACGGGCATGGAAGCAAACCTGCGTTTTGCCGGTCCCGAGACGATGGAAACCAAGATCTACGGCCGTCTGACCGCCTGGCAGAACTGGATATTCCAGCGGCCCAACGCCATCGGCGAGCAGGGTGCGTTGAAGCTCTACGGCAGCGGCGTGAAGCCAACCTTTGCCAAAGAACGCGTATAAGGAAAGGGTATAGCCATGAACATCGCAGCAGTCGATTACGACGGGCTGATCCCAAACAACGTCGCGCTGGGCCAGGACGAGCGTGTCAAACGCGCGCTGGAGAAATGGCACCCGGGCTATATCAACTGGTGGAATGACATGGGGCCCGAAGGCTTCCAGGAGTCGCTCGTCTATCTGCGCACCGCGATCAGCGTCGATCCCAAAGGTTGGGCCAAGTTCGATTACGTGCGCATGCCGGAATATCGCTGGGGCGTGTTGTTGGCGCCGGCGCAGGAAGGCCGCACAATTCCGTTCGGCCGCCACAAGGGCGAGCCGGCTTGGCAGGAAGTGCCGGGCGAGTATCGCGCGCTGTTGCGCCGCCTCGTCGTCATCCAGGGCGACACCGAGCCGGCGTCGGTCGAGCAGCAGCGCTATCTCGGCAAAACCGCGCCGTCGCTCTACGACATGCGCAATCTGTTTCAGGTCAATGTGGAGGAGGGCCGTCATCTTTGGGCGATGGTCTATCTGCTGCAGAAATATTTCGGCACTGACGGCCGGGAGGAAGCCGAAGCGCTGTTGCAACGCCGCTCCGGCGATGCCGACACGCCTCGCATGCTGGGCGCCTTCAATGAGAAGACGCCGGACTGGCTGTCGTTCTTCATGTTCACCTTCTTCACCGACCGCGACGGCAAGATGCAGCTCGAGGCACTGGCGCAGTCCGGCTTTGATCCGTTGTCGCGCACCTGCCGCTTCATGCTGACCGAGGAAGCGCATCATATGTTCGTCGGCGAGACCGGCGTGACTCGCGTCATCCAGCGTACGTGCGAGGCGATGAAGGAAGCCGATATCACCGACCCTTATGAGATTGCTAAAATCCGCAAACTTGGCGTCATCGATCTGCCGACTATCCAGAAGAAGGCGAACCTGCACTTCTCGTTGACGCTTGATCTGTTCGGCAATGAGATTTCGACCAATGCCGCCAACGCTTTTCACGCCGGTATCAAAGGTCGCTATCGCGAAGACCGGCTCAAGGGCGATCACCAGCTCGAAGGCGAAACCTATCCGGTGTTGCGGCTCGTCGACGGCAAGATCCAGAACGTCGATGCGCCAGCGCTCTCGGCGCTTAATATGCGGCTGCGCGACGACTATGTCGTGGACTGCAATGCGGGTGTTGGCCGCTGGAACAAGGTGATCGAAAGTTTCGGCATTCCATTCCAGGTCAAGCTGCCGAACGTCGCGTTCCATCGCAACATCGGCGAGTTCTCGTCGATCAAGGCCGACGTTGACGGCAATATGCTGAGCGATGGTGAATGGACGAGCAGGCGCGGTGACTATCTGCCGTCCGATAGCGACAAGGACTTCATCGAAAGCCTGATGCAGCCGCAGTTCGAGCCGAACAAGTTCGCGAGCTGGATTTCAGCCCCCAAGGTCGGCATCGACAACAAGCCGGGCGACTTCGAGTACGTGAAGATCGCCTAGCCGAACTTCGCAATCACCTCGGCTGGGATCGAGGCCGTTGTGATCTTGTCAGGATTAGCTCCGTCGCGCACGGCCCAGACGCGGGTTTCGTTGCCTTCGGTGGCCACGTCACTGCCAATGGTGATGGTGTGCTGCACATCGAAACTTGAGCGGCGGAATTCCGTGATCCGCGATGTGATCTCGATGGTGTCGCCGAACTCCGCCGGTTTGAGGAAATTGGCGCGGGCGTCGACTAGCGCGATACCAATGATGCCGTAGGTAGCGGCGAGATCGCTCTGCTTCACGCCGAGTGCTTTTTCGAACAGCATCCAGGTGTTGGTGTCGAAGAATTCGAAGAAACGCGGATTGAATACGATACCGGCGGGGTCGCAATGACCCCATTCGACGGTCAGTGTTCTGCGCTGGATCAGTGAGGTCACGGCGCTTCCCGTCAGGCTTTCTCGCGCGGCCGCTTCCATTCCACCACTTCCTGCGCCTTGAGCTCAATGGGCGAGGAGCGGCGGCGAGCGCGAAGCGTCGCCGGCGGAGCGACAGGGATGTGCGGCGCGTCGTCGAGTTTGTCCATCAGCCAATGAAGCTCTTCTTCGGCGATGACCCAGCGTTTCGGCGCAAAGCGCGTCAATGAAAATGGCCGGGAAAATTCCAGCATCGATTTCTTGCCGCCCGGCAGACAGTATTCGTGGGCGTAGCTCATCGCCAGTTCACGCGGAGTCCGATAGATCGGGTCGCGCCAGCGCAGGATGGCGTGATTGGTCTTGCTGATCGCGCCCCACAGACCCCGTTGCTTGAACAATGTCACGATGTGATCGTGGTCGCTCGGCAGCGATCGGATGTCCATCAGCCAGGCGTCCTGGTTGTGGAAGGCCAGCACCGCCGCAGCGAACATTGCGCCTTCGGCACAGTGCGCGACACGGGCCTTCATCATGCGGCGGGGAGACATCAGCGTGTCGCCATCAGGCTCGAAGTTAGCCGGCAGCTTGTCGACGTAAGTCTGGATTTTCTGCGGGCTGTCGAGCCGCGCGCACAGCCGCTTTTCGGCGGGCGTCAGCAGGGCGTGCAGCTCTTTGCGAAACTTCGTCTTCGATGCGTTCTTAGTCATGTGACACGTGGTTTCGCACATTCAGGCGCCCAGAGGAGAGGGGCCGCGCGTTCTCCACAATTGCCTGCGGGGAGGAAAATTTCATTCTCTGTGCATCGGGCGCGACAGAAACTCTCTTATTTTCAGTGACTTATTGCTGTTTGCCGGGCTCCGGCTTTATCTCTCAGGCGTAGCAGATGCACGGAGGTCTTCATGACCGACTTTCCCTATGAGCCGAAACCCTATGTACCGCGGCTGTCCGGCGGGGGCTGGGTGCTGGCGATCTCCACCGCATTCATCGTTCTGATCATTACCGGCGTTTTGCCGCACCTTCTGGGCTGAGGGCGACTTATCGATGTCGAGCACTTTCACCGCAGGCTCCGTTCCGCGCCGCGCCGATAATGTCGAAACTTCGCCGCGGATCAGCGAGGACTGGCTGTCGTTGGTTGTCGGCTTGCTGATTTTCGCCCTCGCGTTGGGCAGTCTCGCCAACACCGATCTTCTCGGCTGGGTCGTCACCACGTCGGTATGGACCGATGCCGGCCAAGCGCTGGCGCCCGTGTCGAAGGCTTATGCCTCACTCGGCGGTATTGGCTCGTTACTCGCCACCTATGTGGCGCTTCTTGTTATCCTCAGCATAACGGTGTTGGCGCTCAAAAGTGACCTCAAGCGTTTCGCGTTTTCGTTCACCGTCGTGTTCTGGGTTGCTTATGGCGCGTGGTTCCTTGGCAGCTACGCCAACTTCGCGGCCGTAACGCCGGCGGACATGCAGAAGTTCGGCATCAGTTGGTCGCTGAAGCTGACCAATGAAGGTGGCTACGTTTTCGCGCTCGTCGCCGGGCTGCTGATCGCCAATGTTCTGCCGCGCTTTGCCGAGCAGATCAAAGCGGCGGTAAGGCCAGAGCTCTACATCAAGATCGCGATTGTTATTCTCGGTGGCTTTGTCGCCGCTACCGCCGCGGCGAGTCTCAATCTCGCCAGCTCGATTTTGCTGCGCGGCATTGCAGCGATCGTCGAGGCCTATCTGATCTATTGGGCCGTGGTCTATTTCGTCGCCCGCAAATGGTTCGGTTTCAACCGTGAATGGGCGGCGCCGCTGGCGTCCGGTATTTCGATCTGCGGCGTCGCTGCTTCCATCGCGACCGGCAGCGCCATCCGTGCAAAACCGGCTATCCCTGTTCTGGTATCGTCGCTCGTTGTCATCTTTGCAGTTGTTGAAGTTCTGATCCTGCCGTTTCTGGCGCAAACCTTCCTTTGGCGCGAGCCGATGGTGGCTGGCGCCTGGATGGGACTTGCGGTCAAGACTGACGGCGCGGCCGTCGCTGGCGGCGGCATTACCGAAGCGCTCATCTTGGCCAAGAACGCAGCCGAAGGCATCAAGTACCAGCCGGGTTGGGTGTTGGCGACGACGGCCACCGTGAAGGTGTTCATCGACATCTTCATTGGCATCTGGGCCTTCGTCCTTGGCTATATCTGGACCAACCACATCAACCCAACCAATACCGATAAGGCGAAGGTGTCGGAGATCTGGCAGCGGTTTCCGAAGTTCATTCTGGGTTTCGTGGCGACCTTCCTGATTGGGCTTTATCTCGTGCTCGGTGCGCCGGCCGACATCGCCGCCAAGGTGCCTGCCGCGATGGGCGAGGCCAACACTTTTCGCGTCATCTTCTTCGTCCTGACGTTCTTCTCGATCGGCCTGCTCTCGAACTTCCGCACGCTGTGGCAGGAGGGCATCGGCAAGCTCGCGGCCGTCTATGTGATCAGCCTGTTCGGCTTCGTCATCTGGGTCGGCTTGCTGATCTCGTGGCTGTTTTTCGGCGGCATCCATCCGCCGCTCGTCAGCTGAAGGAGCGCACCATGTCCAATCCGAATTTCGCTGAAGAAATCCGCAAGGCCGAAGTCGAGCCCCTTCTGCCGATTGAGAAAAAGCTGATCGGCTGGAGCCTCGGTATCGGCATCACGCTGCTGATCGTCCTCGCGATTGTGAATCACCTGTTCCCTGTGTCGTTGTAGTCGAGCGCCTGTCACCTCGTTCGAAAGAAAGTTTAGTCCCATGCCGCCGATCCCAAAGACAGCGCCGTTCCACGAAGAGGAGATCGATCTCCTCAATCGCGTCGTTGGACCGGCGTCGCCAATCCAGCGCGCGTGGCTGGCAGGATTTCTGGCCGGTATCGACGCGGCGAATGACGGCTCGGCGGCAGTCGAGCCAGCGGCGCCGCCGCGTGCGGCCGAGCCGATCAACATTGTTTACGCCAGCGAGTCCGGCAATTCGGAAAAACTTGCCAACGATCTTGCCAAGACCGCACGCAAGAACGGCCTCAAGCCGAACGTCATCGATATGGCCGATCTCGACGCGGCCACGCTGACGTCGGCGAAACGGTTGGTCTTTATTGCTGCGACCTGGGGCGAGGGCGAACCGCCGGCGCGCGCTACGCGCGCCTACAACGAGCTGATGGGCGAGGCCGCGCCGCGCCTCGACGGCGTCGAGTTTGGCGTGCTGGCGCTCGGTGACACTGCTTACGTGGAGTTTTGCGCCATCGGCAAGAAGATCGACGAGCGGCTCGCTGCTTTGGGTGGCAAGCGCGTCGTCGATCGCATTGACTGCGATCTCGATTTCGCCGCACCCGCCGCGGAATGGATCGGCGACGCGGTCAAGGCGCTGGCGCCGCCGGCTGAAGCCAATCGCGGCCGTGTTATCGAAGTCGATTTCGGCGCCAAGCCTTTGGCGTCGCCAAATACGGATATCGTCGAGGCTGAAGTCTCAGAGCACATCAATCTCAATTCGTCGCGCTCGAACAAGGAGACCTTCCA
>DASYCM010000438.1:0-3770 GCA_036500165.1 Pseudolabrys sp. | reverse complement strand
GTCGATGATTACACGGGTTCAGGTGTCGTGAGTGCGGCAAGCAACCGTCGCGCCTTCCGCGTCTCCGAAGAGCCGCTCGACATGTTCCGCCGTTATATGGCGGTATATTGCCGTGAGCAGGCTTACTGCCATTTCAGCCCGGCGCTGATCGCCAATCTCGAAAAGCACTGGAACGCCGCGCAAAGGAAAATTTAATGCACTACCGCTCGTCCCCGCGAAAGCGGGGACCCAGGGCGGCAAACGAGAACTTGGCTCTGGATTCCCGCTTGCGCGGGAATGAGCGGGTGGTGAGATGCCAGGAATAAATATCAAAGGCGCGGACCTGTCGCCGCGCCGGGATACGCTGGATCCGATCGAAATCGCATCGCGCGATGAAATAGCTGCTTTGCAGCTCAGGCGGCTGAAATGGTCGCTCGCGCACGCTTACGCCAAAGTGCCGCATTACAAACAGAGCTTCGAAGCCGCCGGCGTGCATCCGGACGATTTGAAAACGCTGTCTGACCTGTCGAAATTTCCCTTTACCGCCAAGGACGACCTGCGGCGCAATTTCCCGTTCGGCATGTTCGCCATGCCGCGCGAGCAGGTAGCGCGCGTGCACGCCTCATCAGGCACGACAGGCAAGCCGACCGTCGTCGGCTACAGCAAGAACGATCTCGATATGTGGGCCTCAGTCATGGCGCGCTCGATGCGCGCCGCGGGCTGCCGACCCGGCATGCTGGCGCAAAACTCATACGGCTACGGCCTTTTCACCGGCGGCATCGGCTTTCACTACGGTGCCGAGCGGCTGGGTATGACGGTGGTGCCCGTGTCCGGCGGCATGACCGAACGGCAGGTGAAACTGATCGGCGATTTCAGGCCAGACGTGATTTTCGTCACGCCGAGCTATGCGCTGGCGATCCTCGACGAGTTTCGCGCCCAGGGCGTCGATCCGCGCGCGTCATCGCTCAAGATCGGCATGTTCGGCGCCGAGCCGTGGACGACATCGATGCGCGCCGAACTGGAGGAGGCGTTCGATATTCATGCCATCGACAATTACGGCCTATCGGAAGTTATCGGCCCCGGCGTGTCCTGCGAGTGTATCGAAAGCAAGGACGGCTGCACCATCTGGGAGGATCATTTCTATCCGGAGGTGATCGATCCGGCGACCGGCGCGGTGCTGCCGGACGGCGAACTTGGCGAGCTGGTGTTCACGTCACTGACCAAGGAAGCCATGCCGATGATCCGCTATCGAACGCGCGACCTGTCGCGGCTTTTGCCCGGCACGGCACGCTCGATGCGGCGCATGGAAAAGATTACTGGCCGCTCCGACGACATGATGATCATTCGGGGAGTCAACGTATTTCCCAGCCAGATCGAGGAGATCATCCTCACGGATGCGCGGCTATCGCCGCATTTTCAGATTGAGCTGACACGTAGCGATCGCCTCGATGCTTTGACGGTGGTGGTGGAGGCGCGGCCGGAAACGGCTGATGAACAATGGGCCGTTTGCAGCGATGATATGGCGAGCCGCGTCAAGGGCCTGATCGGCATCACGGTGGATGTGCGCGCGGTGAAGCCCGGCAGCATCGAGCGCTCGCTCGGCAAGGCGAAACGCGTCGTCGATCTGCGCGGGAAAACTTAAGCCGCAACGACGACGTTGCGATAGCCCGACATCCGCTTGTGAATGTGCACCATGAAGGCCATCGCAAAGACCGGCGTGGCGAAGTTCAGGATCGGAATCGACACGAAACCCGCGATGATGAGGCCGGTGAAGAACACATAACCGGCATTGGCCTTGCGCATCATCTTGGCTTCTTCCGGCGTGCGGAAGCGCATGGCCGCGAGTTCGAAGTATTCCCGGCTCAGCAGATAGGCGTTGGCGAAAAACAGGATGAGAAAGCCAATGCCGGCGAACAGCACGAAGGGAAGGGCGCAGAGATAAACAACCAGGGCC
This sequence comes from Pseudolabrys sp., assembly GCA_036500165.1. Taxonomy (GTDB): domain Bacteria; phylum Pseudomonadota; class Alphaproteobacteria; order Rhizobiales; family Xanthobacteraceae; genus Pseudolabrys. The sequence goes on along the minus strand of DASYCM010000438.1, from coordinate 1,837 downwards.
AGTAGGCCGAACTTGATGCCTTCGATCGCGGCGCGCATGAGCGGCAAATCACGGCCAGCCGGATCAGCCGGATAATGAGTGCGCTCCACCACCTCGGCGACGCCGTCGACAAAGAAGCTGCCGACAAAGGCGCTCACCGCAGGCATCAGGAACAGCGCGCCGGTGACGATGCCGAGACCAGCGAGGATCGACAGGATCCAGGCGATTGCGGCCCAGACGCTGTGCGGCGCAAAACCCGAGGTCTGCTCCGCCCAGGTAGCGCCGCTCTCGGCCAAGGATGCCAGCAGGCGTTGCAAGCCGATGCCGATGATGACGATGGTGAGAAGGGCGAGGCCCACGGATTTGAGCAGCACCGCGCGTAGTGGCGGACTGAACATTTGCGAGAATGCTTTGGCGGCGGCGTCAATCATGCCGAAGGAAGTAATGGTCGTGCGAAAAAGGGCAAGAGATAGATTCCGTCGTCCAGGGCGAGCGATAGCGGGGCCCGGAATCCATAGCCACAAATCTATCGATGAGGCACGGCGTATGGGTCCCCGCCTTCGCGGGGCCGACAACGGAGCTAAATAGCCTCGGCCGCCGCCTTTTCGCCGACGCTCACCGGGTCGGCCGGCACCAACGACACGATCGGGTCCGGGTCAACAGCCTGAATATCAGCCCAGGCCATTGCCTTGTAATCGAAGCCTTTGACGATGGTCGGCTTCACCACCTCGAAATAAGGCGAGATGTCGAAATCGCGGGGCGCGTAGAGTGACGAGTGCCGGATTTCCAGAATCTCGGCGCGCTCCGCTTCGCTTTCGACGCGGGTGATTTTCGGCAGAATCGGATAGCGCACATTTTCGAAGGCTTGCGCGATCAACGCCGAGCAGATGATGCGGGTCGGATGCCCGGAGCCGAGCGCCATCATGCGCCGGCGCCAGCGGCGCGGAATCGGCAGTGGCAGCAGAAGGCGCATGAGATCGAAGATATTCTTGAGATCGTAGTCGAAGCCGATGCGCTCGGTGGCATAGCAGCAGACCCGCGAGCGATCGTCTTCGCTCAAGTTGATCGGCCGGCAGATGCGCGAATGCACACGGCCGTATTTCGACAGCGGCACGGCGACGACGCCTTCGCCGATATTGGCTTCGACCAGTTCAAGCGGTTCGCCTTCGGCGGAAACACGATCGCCGATCGGTCCGACATAGAGCGCGGCGTGCGACCAGGTCGATTGCGTAAGATACTTGATGACGCCGGATATATTGTTGTTGCCTTCGACGAGCAGCACATCGCCGGGCCTGAGCGTCGCCCGCAACGCCTCGGCGTCGCCCGGTGCGATTGCTTCGTAGCCCTGTTCGGGCTTTTCCAGATAACGGGCGATCAATCGCCCGACCCCGCCGGCCATCCAACTCATTACAGGTCCCCGGCATCACTTCTTGATGCCTCACGTTGACGCTTCCCCGCCACGCTTTTTCATGCGCGTCTTGTTACAGCCCAATTTAATGAAGACTCATTGCAAATTGGTTCCTTGCGGGCCGCAACCGTTAAAGGCCGTTAGCCAAGAAAATTGCGGCGGCATCTCAGTTCGGGCACTGTGGGACCGTCTGCCGGAAAGAATTCGGATACCATGTCCAGCCTTAGCCGCCGCTCGTTCGTTAATTCGCTGCTGGCCGCTGGCGCTGCCACGGCGGCTGCGCCCATGCTGGCTGCGAACGCCGCGGGCGAAGTCGACGTCATCATCGTTGGCGCGGGGGCCGCCGGTATTGCCGCGGCGCGGCGGGTTGCCGCCGCCAACAAGCGCTATGTGCTGCTTGAGGCGAGCGACCGGCTCGGCGGCCGCTGCGCCACCGACACCAAAATCTTC
>DASYCM010000437.1:0-2388 GCA_036500165.1 Pseudolabrys sp. | reverse complement strand
CAGCGCGCCAACCTGGAAGGCATAGCCCAGCATGAACATATTGCCGCCGATGGAATTGCCGAGCAGCGCGGTGGCAAGACGAGAGGCATCGACGAAATTGCTGCGGCCCGCGCCGGCCGCCGAAACGATGGCGCGCTTGAGTCGCTCGGTCGGCAGCGAGTAATCGGCATTGCGGGCGAAGTCGCCCGGCAGGAATTCGGCGGTGTTGACGATCACGCGGCTGGTGCCCGGCTTGATGGCGCTGAGCACCTTCTTGTTGCCGACGACAACAATATCGCCGCCCAGCACCAGATCGGCGCCCGCAGCCGCGACGCGGATGGCATGAATGTCGTCGGCATTGTTGGCAATGCGGATGTGGCTGTAGACCGCGCCGCCCTTCTGCGCGAGGCCGGCCATGTCGATGACGCCAACGCCCTTGCCTTCGAGATGCGCCGCCATGCTGACGATGCCACCGATGGTGACGATGCCGGTGCCGCCGATGCCGGTGACGATGATACCGTAGGGGTGGTTGATCAGCGGCACGTTCGGCGCCGGCAGATCGGGCCAGCCGCTGGGCGCCGCGACGCTCTCGGCCTTCTTCAAATGCGCACCGTGCACCGTGACGAAGGACGGGCAGAAGCCGTTGACGCAGGAATAATCCTTGTTGCAGCTCGACTGATCGATGGTGCGCTTGCGACCCCATTCGGTCGCCAGCGGCTGCACCGAGACACAGTTCGATTTCACGCCGCAGTCACCGCAGCCTTCGCACACCAGATCGTTGATGACGACGCGCTTGGCCGGATCGGGGAACGTGCCGCGCTTGCGACGGCGGCGCTTTTCGGCGGCGCAGGTCTGATCGTAGATCACGACTGAAACACCCGGCACAGTCGTCATCTCGCGCTGGACGGCGTCGAGATCCTGGCGGTGATGCACGGTCAGACCGCGCGACCAGTCGGTGTCCTTCGGATATTTCCACGGTTCGTCGGTAACGACGACGACGCGGCTCGCTCCTTCGGCAGCTACCTGGCGCGCAATCTGATCGACCGTCAGGCCGCCATCATTGGCCTGGCCGCCGGTCATCGCCACCGCGTCGTTGAAGAGAATTTTGTAAGTCATCTTCACGCCGGAGGCGATCGCGGCGCGGATCGCGAGATAACCAGAGTGATTGTAGGTGCCGTCACCGAGATTCTGGAACACATGGTCGCGGTTCGAGAACGGCGCCTCGCCGATCCAGTTCGCACCCTCGCCGCCCATCTGCGTGTAACCGAGCGTTTCGCGGTCCATCCACTGCGCCATGTAATGACAGCCGATGCCGGCATAGGCGCGGCTGCCTTCCGGCACACGGGTCGACGTATTGTGCGGACAGCCGGAACAGAAATAAGGAATGCGTAGCGCGACATCGGCGGTGTCGTTGAGCGCGCGTTGCGCCGCTTTCAGGCGCGCGACATTGGCGGCCAATTCGTCATTGTTGCCGTAGCGCAGCAGGCGCTCGCCGATGCATATCGCGACCTCGTTGGGATCGAGCGCACCCTTGACGGGGAAAAGCCAGTTGCCCTGCTCGTCCTTCTTGCCGATGCAGACCGGCTGATTGGCGGTGCCGTACAATTCCTCGCGCACCTGCACTTCGATCAGAGAGCGCTTTTCCTCGACGACGATGATGAGGTCGAGGCCTTGCGAGAACTCGATCAGTTCCTGCCGCGGGATCGGCCAGACACAGCCGAGCTTGAACAGCCGGATGCCGAGGTCGTTACACTTCAACTCATCGATACCGAGTTCGTCGAGCGCCTGGCGCGTGTCGAGGTAGGACTTGCCGGTGGTGACGATGCCGATCTTCGGCGCGCGGCCGCCGGAGGTGATGATGTGGTTGATCTTGTTGGCGCGCACGAAGGCGAGCATGGCGTCGCGCTTGTAGTCGTGCAGGCGCGCTTCCTGGCCGAGAACGGTATCAGCGAGCCGGATGTTAAGGCCGTCCGGCGGCAAAATCAGATCGGTCGGCGTGACGAGTTGCACACGGTTGAGACTGCCGTCGACGACGCCGGTCGACTCCACCGTATCGTGCATGCACTTGAGCGCCGACCAGGTCGAGGTGTAACGCGACATCGCCCAGCCATAGAGCGCGTAGTCGATGATCTCCTGCACGCCGGCCGGATTGAGGATCGGCATCATCACGTCGACGAAGTGGAATTCGGACTGATGCGCGGTGGTAGAGGATTCTGCGGTGTGGTCATCGCCCATCAGGGCGAGCACGCCACCGTTTTTCGACGTACCGGCGAAATTGGCATGGCGAAAGACGTCGCCGGCCCGGTCGACGCCCGGCCCCTTGCCGTACCACATGCCGAAAACGCCATCGAACTTGCCCTCGCCACGCAATTCGGCCTGCTGGGTGCCCCAGAGCGCGGTCGCGGCCAG
>DASYCM010000436.1:0-12948 GCA_036500165.1 Pseudolabrys sp. | reverse complement strand
AATTTTTGCTGCTGCAACCTTGGCCGTGCTTTCTGCGATCCCGGCCGGCGCCAATGCGCAAGATGCCGTGGGCGGCGCAATTATCGGCGCCGGTACCGGTGCTGTGGTTGGCGGCGCGGTCGGTGGTGGCCGCGGGGCCGCGGTTGGCGCAGTTGTCGGCGGCACTACGGGTGCTGCGATCGGCGCCAATGCCGGCGAACGACGCCATTACCGCCGCGATCGCGTCTGCTGGGAAGACAACTGGGGCAACCGCCGTTGCCGCTATCGCTAGTTACGAATTCACTCAGGCGAGTGAGGGGCGTCCGGAAACGGGCGCCCCAGTTTTTTGTAAGTACCACCCTGAATCCTCATGGTGAGGAGCGCCGCTAGGCGCGTCTCAAACCATGCAAGCCGAGGGCCTTCATCCTTCGAGACGGGCGCAAGAGCGCCCTCCTCAGGATGAGGATTATGCGCGCAGCCCACCCTTCTGCTCGATAAATTTACTGATCTCGTCCAAGCCCTTGCCTTCTTTCATGTTGGTGAAAACGAAGGGCCGCTCGCGGCGCATTTTCTTGGCGTCGCGGTCCATGACCTCGAGCGAAGCGCCGACATAAGGCGCAAGATCGATCTTGTTGATGACCAGGAGATCGGACCGCGTGATGCCGGGGCCACCCTTGGACGGAATCTTGTCGCCGGCCGCGACATCGATGACGTAGATGGTCAGGTCGGCGAGTTCAGGTGAGAACGTCGCGGCGAGGTTGTCGCCGCCGGATTCGATGAGCACCAGATCGAGATCCGGAAACTTCGCGCGCATGTCGGCGACGGCGGCGAGATTGATCGAGGCGTCCTCGCGGATCGCGGTATGCGGACAGCCGCCGGTCTCGACGCCGGCGATGCGCTCGGCCGGCAGCGCGCCCGAGCGCACCAGATATTCGGCATCCCACTTCGTATAGATGTCATTGGTGATGGCGGCGATCTGGTATTTGTCGCGCAGCGCCTTGCACAAGAGGTCCATCAGCGCGGTTTTGCCGGAGCCGACCGGACCGCCGACACCGACGCGCAAAGGTCCGTTTGGATTTTTCATCATCAGCTCCTGAATAGTCGAGTGTATTGTGTCTCATGACGCGCGCTGGCGAGGTCGGCGCGAAAGGCGGATGAACCAAGATCGTCGAGCTTCGCACTCAGCGCACGCTGCACGGTTGCGGTGACGGCGGGCTCGAGTGCCGACAGCACGCGCTGGCCGTCGCTCTGCCCGAGCGGAATGAGGCGCACACCGGCCGATACCCAGTTGGCGGCGACAGCTTGCAGATAGGCGGCGAGTGCAGGGTCCAGCGCGATGCCGTGGCCCGCGGAGGCAACTGCAACCGCCACCGGATAGGCGACCGGACCATCCCAGACTGACTTCAGCTTCTCAATCGCGTCGCAGGTCCAAGCGGCACGCATGGCCTCGACAAAGGCGTTGCCCTGCGCCGTGGTTTCGAGATGGCGTTCTTTGGAGGGCGCAAAGGCCGCGGCGAGTTCGGCGACGCCGCGCAAGGCTTTCTCATCGTCGTCCACGACGGCGCGATGCGCGTGCGCGAACAACACGGCGTCGCAATAGCCACCGCCTTCCGTGAGCATGACGCCCAGCCAGGTTTTCAGCGTCTCCGCATTTTTGATGTCGTTCGCTTCCACCGCCCATTCGATGCCACTGGAATAGGAGAAGGCACCGACCGGAAAGGCCGGCGACAACCACGCCATCAGGCGATAGAGCGCGACGGGTCCCAACTCGCGCTCATTCCCGCGCAAGCGGGAATCAAGTTCCTCCGTGCTCGCCGCTCTGGGTCCCCGCTTTCGGGGGGACGAGCGGATCAAGGGTGCACGGCGTTTCTTATCCGCCATGGTCGTGACCGTCATGGCCGTGGTGGTGCGCATGCCCGTGCTCATGCGACGGCGTGGCCGGCTCCGGATCGAAAGCGGCGTCGATCGCATGCTGATGCGCGCCGAGACCGACCAGCATTTCCTCGAGCACGTGATCGTGCCGGATGCGGATTTTGTCGCGCACGATCTGAACGTCGGTGTGCCGGTTGCCCAGATGCCAGGCGAGCCGCACCGTATCGAGCGCACTGCCGGCGGAAATCTCGATCAGTTGCTCCGCCTCGCCCTGTACCAGCACTATGGAGCCGTCATCCAGCACCAGCCCGTCGCCATCGCGCAGCGAGACAGGCTTCGGAAAATCGAGCAGGAATTCCGTACCCTTGTCACCGGTCAGCACAATGCGCCGGCGGTTGCGGTCGCCGGCATCGAGCGTGATGCGGTCTTTGGCCACGCTCGCATCCCACGTACCGCCCGCCTTGATTTCCGCTACGCGCTTCACGCCGACCTGCCCATCGCCAAAACCGTTTCACTTTCCGCCACGTCACGGTAGCGTCTTTGCAAGGCCGCGCACAGATCGCCGCCAAAGGGAGAAGTTTTCATGTCAGTCAGGGGCAAACATTCGGAGCCGGGCAAAGGCAATATCTACGCCAAGGCCAACGAGGTGATCGTCAAAATCACCGGCGCCGACACCGGCCAAACCTTTGAAATCGTCGAGGAGAACTGCAAGCCCGGCTTCCAGTCGCGTGCGCATTACCACATGAAGGCCTATGAGACTTTCTATCTGTTCGACGGCAGCGCTGACTTTCAGGTCGGCGAAGAACTGTTTCACGCCAAAACCGGCTCCTGCGTCCATATCCCGCCCGGCGTGCCGCATCAGGTGACGTCCAAGGACGGTGTGCGGATGCTGATGATCTACAGCCCGGCCGGCACGGAAGGCATGTTCGCCGACATGCACGCGCTGAGCCAGGAGCAGCTGATGAACGCCGAGCTCACCAAGGCGCTGGCGCTCAAGCATGACACGGTCATGATCGAGCAGAGCAAAGACGGCAAAGGCAAAGGGACGATCCTCGGCTAGAACAGGAAATATCTCTGCGCCATCGGCAGCACCGCGGCCGGCGCACATGTGAGCAATTCGCCGTCCGCCCTCACCTCATAGGTCTCGGCATCGATCTCGATGTTCGGCGTCGCGTCATTGTGGATCATGCTTTTCTTGTTGATCGAGCGTGTTTTCTCGACGCCGACGAACTGCTTTTCGACGCCAAGATCTTTGCGCAGGCTGCTCCTGGCCGCGGCCTTGGAAACGAACACCAGCGACGACGCGGTGAGCGCCTTGCCGAAAGCGCCGAACATCGGCCGGTAATGCACCGGCTGCGGCGTCGGGATCGAGGCGTTCGGATCACCCATCTGCGCGGTGACGATGGAGCCGCCCTTGATGACGCAATCCGGTTTCACGCCGAAGAAAGCCGGTGTCCAGATCACGAGATCGGCGAGCTTGCCCTTCTCGACCGAGCCGATGTGCTTCGAGACGCCGTGCGCGATCGCGGGGTTGATGGTGTATTTCGCGATGTAGCGCTGGGCGCGCATGTTGTCGTTGTTGCCCTTTTCGCCAGGCAGCGAACCGCGCTGCTTCTTCATCTTGTCGGCGGTCTGCCAGGTACGGATGATGACTTCGCCCAGGCGACCCATGGCTTGCGAGTCCGACGACATCATCGACAGCGCGCCGAGATCGTGAAGGATGTCTTCCGCTGCGATGGTTTCCTTGCGGATACGGCTTTCTGCGAACGACAGGTCTTCCGCAATCGACGGATCGAGATGGTGGCACACCATCAGCATGTCGAGATGTTCGTCGAGCGTGTTCTTGGTGTAGGGCCGCGTCGGATTGGTCGACGACGGCAGCACATTCTCCAGCCCCGCCACCTTCATGATATCGGGCGCGTGGCCACCGCCGGCGCCTTCGGTGTGAAACGCATGAATGGTGCGGCCCTTAAACGCCTTGATGGTGTCTTCGACAAACCCGGACTCGTTGAGCGTGTCGGAGTGGATCATCACCTGTACGTCGTATTTCTCGGCAACCGTCAGGCAGCAATCGATGGCCGCAGGCGTGGTGCCCCAGTCTTCGTGCAGCTTGAGCGCACAGGCGCCGGCCTTGACCATTTCCTCCAGCGCCGCGGGGCGCGAGGCATTGCCCTTGCCGGCAAAACCGAGGTTGACCGGAAACGCATCCGCCGCCTGGATCATGCGGGCGATGTGCCACGGCCCCGGCGTGCAGGTGGTGGCGAAAGTGCCGTGCGCGGGACCGGTACCGCCGCCGAGCAGCGAGGTAACGCCGGAATTGAGCGCCTCGTCGATCTGCTGCGGGCAGATGAAATGGATATGGGTGTCGAACCCGCCGGCGGTGAGGATCTTGCCCTCGCCCGCGATCACTTCGGTGCCCGGACCGATGATGATGGTGACGCCCGGCTGAATGTCGGGGTTACCCGCTTTGCCTATGGCATGGATATAGCCGCCCTTGAGGCCAACGTCGGCCTTGACGATACCCCAGTGGTCGAGGATCAGCGCGTTGGTAATGACGGTATCGACCGCGCCCTGCTTGTTGGTGATCTGCGACTGGCCCATGCCGTCGCGAATGACTTTGCCACCGCCGAACTTTACTTCATCGCCGTAGACGGTGAAGTCCTTCTCGACCTCGATGATGAGATCGGTGTCGGCGAGCCGCACCTTGTCGCCGGTGGTCGGCCCAAACATGTCGGCATAGGCCGAGCGCTTCATCGAGACGGCCATTTAAAGTTTCCCCATCAAGTCGCCGCGGAAGCCGTAGACCGTCCTCTTGCCGGCGAGCGCGACGAGATTGACGTCACGCGTCTGGCCCGGCTCGAAACGCACCGCAGTGCCAGCGGCAATATCGAGCCGCATGCCGCGCGCTTTTTTGCGGTCGAATTTCAGTGCCGGGTTGGTTTCGAAGAAATGATAATGCGAGCCGACCTGGATCGGCCTGTCGCCGGTGTTGGCAACCGTGATCGTCGCAGTCTTGCGGCCCTTATTCAGCTCGATCTCGCCATCCTTGATGAACATCTCGCCGGGGATCATGTCGTCTCCGTCCAAAAATCTTCAGGTGCTTCGATCTCGTCACGGCGCGTCTTTAAGTATTGAAAGAGGTGCAGGTGCACGTTGTCGAGATCGTTGTATAATTTGCTCTCGAGTTCGCTGAGCTGCTCCTTGATTTCATCGGGAGCCATCTTCAACGCATTTAAATAACCAGGCTCGTCGCCTAACGGCGTCCCCGGTCCAGCCAGAGCAGTCGCCGTTTCGAGTATCTCCGCAGCTTCGGTCGCCTCGAAAGATCGCAAAACTACTATCATGGGCTTTGCATGCTCGCGGCTTGAATTGTGAAAGTATTGCATAAAGCCGCCGTTGTAGACCTCGTTCACCAATTCCCAAGTTCCGATAAGTGCCTTCTCTGCCGCGTTCATGTATTCAAACGAGCCAAGGTCATAATACAACTCCTGGCCGGCCACCCACCCATTGAGCTTCGCGGTAATCGGATCGGATTCGTAAGGCATCTAAGCCCTCATATCGCTCCGAGCGCCAGCGCGCCGCCGACGGCAACACACAACGCACCGGCCGCGCGGATGATGAGCCGCAGTTGGGCCTTGGCCATCAGCTGCGCGAAGGCGATACCGATCAGATGTAGTGTCGCGGTCGCCAGTGCGAAACCCGCCATGTACTCGACGCCACTGATGTTCTCGGCGACTTCGCTGCCATGGGCGTGACCATGGAACAGCGCAAACACACCGACGATCACAGCACCGGTAACGACCGGCAGGTCGACTGCGAGCGTGACGAACAGACCGAGGATCACGACCGACGCCAAAATGCCAGGTTCGACGAACGGTAGTGCGACCTGCGCCATGCCGAGCGCGCCGCCAATCAGCATCACACCGACGAATGCCGCCGGCCACACCCACAAAGCGCGACTGCCTTTCAGCGCCGCCCACAGGCCGACCGCAACCATCACCGCGATGTGGTCGATGCCGCTGAAGGGATGCGCGACACCGGCTGCAAAGGACGACGTCTCGATATGACCGGGATGCGCGAAAGCCGGACCTGCACCGAGGGCGAGCAGCGCGGCAACGGACAACAAACGTTTCATGTGAGGTCCTTTCAACGGATCGGATTGTGCACGGTGACGAGCTTGGTGCCGTCAGGAAATGTGGCTTCGACCTGGATGTCGTGGATCATTTCGGAAATGCCCTCCATAACTTGGTCGCGTGTAATGACAGTGGCGCCTTTCTGCATCAGCTCAGCGACGCTTCTGCCGTCCCGCGCGCCTTCCATGATGAAGTCGCTGATCAGTGCAACTGCTTCCGGATGGTTGAGCTTGACGCCGCGCTCGAGCCGCTTGCGCGCGACGATCGCGGCCATCGCGATCAGAAGCTTGTCTTTTTCCCGGGGCGTCAGATTCATCGCACTTCAAATCCCTACTGCAACCAAAGCCGAGGCACCTGCGCGCCGAGCGCGGCCAGCACCGCGATAAGATCGTGGCGCAGCGTCGCGCCATCTTTCGCGCACAACCGCACCACCGCAATGCCGTTCCAGGCCGAGATGCCGGCCTCACCTTTAAAAGTGTCGTCCAACGCGCGCACTTGTTCAAGTTTTTGCGCAAGATCGTCCGCACCGGATGCGCACAACACTGTCGCAAAAGCGATGCCTCCGTTTGTGACAGCCGCCTGTCCCAATTTTTCGGAAATCGCACCATCGAGCCGCGCAGTGTCGGCATAGATGAGCCGGCCGCCGCGGCGGATGCGCCAACGGTCAGCGAGCATGCCCTGCTCCATCGCCTCGCCATGCGCGGCGCGCCCCAGGATCACCGCCTCCGCCATCAGCAGCGAAGCGCCCGGCGCCAAATCGACGTCGATGCTGCGCGACAGCCGCGCCTGATCGAACAAAATAGTCTCTTGCGGCAGCCAGAACAGCCGCGCGCCGTCCGCGACGGTCAGGGTCACCGCCATTTCTGCATCGGGACCGTTGGAGCGATAAACCTTCTCGGCCGCCGCCGTGCCGGCAATCAGGCTCGTGCCAGCCTCCAGCGCGAGATCGATGGTGAAACGGTCGCCGCCCGTCATGCCGCCGCCGGTGTTGACGAAAACGGCTTCCAGCGCCTCGGGCGCTGCATTGGGAAAACGAACGCGCAGCGAGCCGTCTTCATGAACGTGGGAACGGTGCGTCCGGCCGGCCAAGGCTTTGACGCTCAGCGCAATGGTGCCGGTCGCACGATTGGCGGCGAAGATATCCTGCTGGATGGCCAGTTTGGTCGGCACGCGAAGACGTCTCCCTTCCCATCAGGAAAGCACAGCGCCGGGAGAAATCAAATCGCCAGCGCGCGCTTGATCGCAGCGTCGTCCATATTGGCCTTGTCGCTCTGATAGACGATCGCACCACGGTCCATGACGATGAGCTGGTCGCCAAGCTCTTGCGCAAAGTCGAGATACTGCTCGACCAGGATGATCGCCATTTCCTTGAGCGAGCGCAGGTAGTCGATGGCGCGGCCGATATCCTTGATGATCGATGGCTGGATGCCTTCGGTCGGCTCGTCGAGCAGTAAAAGCTTGGGCCGCATCACCAGCGCGCGGCCAATGGCCAATTGCTGCTGCTGACCGCCCGACAGATCGCCGCCACGGCGGCCGAGCATCGAACGCAACACCGGGAACAGCGTGAACACGTCATCCGGCACCGTACGCTGGTCGCGCTTGAGCGGCGCAAACCCGGTTTCGAGATTTTCCGCCACCGTTAGCAGCGGGAAGATTTCACGGCCTTGCGGCACGATGGCGATGCCGCCTCGCGCGCGATCTACCGTCGGCAATTTCGTAATGTCAGTACCGCCGAGCGAAATCGAGCCGGCACTGATCGGCTTCTGGCCGGCGATGGCGCGCAACAGGCTGCTTTTGCCGATGCCGTTGCGGCCCAGCACGCAAGTGACCTTGCCGACCTCGGCCTTAAGGGTGATGCCGCGCAAGGCCTGCGCCGCGCCGTAGTGGAGGTTGATATTGTTGACCTCAAGCATGCTTACTCTTTCCTACGCATGATCTTGTCCGAAAACCGGTATCCACTTTTCGGGATCATGCGCTAGCGCCCCAGATACACTTCGACGACGCGGTCGTTGGTCGACACCTGGTCGATCGAGCCTTCGGCCAGCACCGAGCCTTCATGCAGGCACGTCACCTTGACGCCGAGTTCGCGGACGAAGGCCATGTCGTGTTCGACCACGACGACCGTCTTGGTCTGATTGATTTCCTTGAGCAGTTCAGCCGTTTGCATCGTTTCGACGTCAGTCATGCCGGCCACCGGCTCGTCGACCAGCAACAGCTTCGGTTCCTGCGCCAGCAACATACCGATCTCTAGCCATTGCTTCTGCCCGTGCGACAGGCCGCCGGCGACGCGCGAACGCACGCCCTTGAGGCGGATGGTGTCGAGCACCTGATCAATGCGTTTTTCCTGATCGGCCGACGACTGCCATAACAACGCGGACCGCACGCTGCGATCGTTCTTGAGCGCGAGCAGCAGATTGTCCTCGACCGTGTGCATCTCGAACACCGTCGGCTTCTGGAATTTGCGGCCGATACCGAGGCTGGCGATTTCAGTTTCATCGAGCAGCGACAAATCGATGGTGCCGGCCTGGTAGTAAACCTCGCCGGAATCGGGCCGCGTCTTGCCGGTGATGCAGTCCATCATTGTCGTCTTGCCGGCGCCGTTGGGGCCGATGATCGCCCGCATTTCGCCGGGCTCGATGATGAAGGACAGCTCGTTGAGCGCCTTGAAGCCGTCGAACGAAACGGAAATGCCGTCGAGATAGAGCAGCGCCGAGGTGGTCTGCCGATCGATCTTCTTTTTCGTGGATGCCGGAGCGACGGCGGTTTCTGTCATGGTGTCTGACGTTGTCGCGGTCATGGGCCCTACTCCGCCGCACTCGGTGAGGCCGACGGCATCGCACCGTCTTCCTTGGCCGCGCCCGTGATGTTGTTCTTGGCGTTTTCCGCCAGGGCTTCGCTACGTCCGGCGCGCCACGCATTGTAGGTGCCTATGATGCCGCGCGGCATTAGCAATGTAGTGCCGATGAACAGGCCGCCCAGCATGAACAGCCAGTACGGCGCGAGGATGCCCGAGGTGAAGAACGTCTTGGCGTAGTTGACGACGAAGGCGCCGAGCACCGCGCCGGTCAGCGTGCCACGGCCGCCGACCGCGACCCAGATGACGGCCTCGATCGAGTTGGCCGGAGCGAACTCGCCGGGATTGATGATGCCGACCTGGGGCACATAGAGCGCGCCGGCAATGCCGGCCATGCTGGCCGACAAAGTGAACACGAACAGTTTGTAGGCTTCGACCCGGTAACCGAGAAACCGGGTGCGGGATTCCGCATCGCGGATCGCCACCAGCACCATGCCGAATTTCGATGTCACGATGGCGCGGCAGACGAGAAAACACAGCGCCAGCATCAGGCAGGACGTCACCAGCAGCGCGTTGCGCGTGCCGTCGGACTGAATATTGAAGCCGAGGATATCCTTGAAGTCCGTCAGGCCGTTATTGCCGCCAAAGCCGAAATTGTTGCGGAAGAACGCCAGCAGCAACGCGTAGGTCATCGCCTGCGTGATGATCGACAGATAGACACCGGTAACGCGGCTACGGAACGCAAACCAGCCGAATACAAAGGCCAGGACGCCGGGCACCAGCAGCACCATCAATGCGGCGTAAGGGAACCAGTTGAAGCCGTACCAGAAGAACGGCAATTCCTGCCAATTCAGGAACACCATGAAGTCCGGCAGGATTGGATTGGCGTAGACGCCGCGCGAACCGATCTGACGCATGAGATACATGCCCATGGCGTAGCCGCCGAGCGCGAAGAAGGCGCCGTGACCGAGCGACAGGATGCCGACATAGCCCCAGATCAGGTCGATCGAGAGTGCCAGCAGGCCGTAGCAAATGTACTTGCCGAACAGCGAGACGAAGTACGTCGAGACGTGCAGGAACGAACCGTCCGGCATCAACAGATTGAGCACTGGAATGGCGACGGCGAACGCGCCGAGCAGCACCAGAAATAGCGTGGAGCCGCGATCGAGCAGCCGGATGAGCGGATGCGAGTTCATGCTTCGATCGCCCTGCCCTTGAGCGCAAACATGCCGCGCGGGCGTTTCTGGATGAACAGAATGATAAAGACCAGGATGGCGATCTTGGCGAGCACCGCGCCGGCGAAGGGCTCGAGGAATTTGTTGGCGATGCCAAGCGTCAGCGCGCCGACCAGCGTGCCCCAAAGATTGCCGACGCCGCCGAACACCACGACCATGAAGCTGTCGATGATGTAGCCTTGGCCTAGGTTCGGCGAGACGTTGTCGATCTGCGACAGCGCCACGCCGGCGATACCGGCAATGCCGGAACCGAGACCGAAGGTCAGCGCGTCGATGCGCGCGGTACGAATGCCGACCGCGGCCGCCATCGAGCGGTTCTGCGTCACCGCGCGCATTTCGAGGCCGAGGCGCGTGAAGCGCAGCATGCCGAGCAGCGCGACGAAGACGATGCCGGTGAAGACGATAATCCAGAGGCGGTTATAGGTGATCAGGATGCCGCCGAGATCGAAAGCGCCGGACATCCAGCTCGGGTTGCCGACTTCCTTGTTGGTTGGACCAAAGGTACCGCGCACCGCCTGCTGCAACACCAGCGAGATGCCCCAGGTGGCAAGCAGGGTTTCCAGCGGACGGCCGTAGAGGAAGCGGATGACCGTACGCTCGATAATGACGCCGACAATCGCCGCCACCAGAAAAGCCAGAGGCAGCGCGATGGCGAGCGAGTAGTCGAACAACGCCGGGTTCTTGGTGCGGATCAGCTCCTGCACGACGAAGGTGACGTAGGCCCCGAGCATCACCATTTCGCCGTGCGCCATGTTGATGACGCCCATCACGCCAAAGGTAATGGCAAGCCCGATGGCCGCGAGCAGCAGCACCGAGCCGAGCGACAGGCCGTACCAGAGGTTCTGCACCGTGCTCCAGATCGCCAGATCGCGCTGGATCTTGGCGCTGGCGGCCTTAGCGGCGGTAACGACGGCCGGCGGCTGACCGGCCGGCAATCCTTCGATCAGCGCCAGTGAATCCTGATCGCCGCGCGCACTGATGGTGGCGATGGCCGCGATCTTGTCGGCTTCGCTGCTGTCGTCAGCGGTCAAGGTGATCGCGGCGCGCGCTTCGGTCAGCGCTTTCTTCACCCTGGCGTTGGTTTCGGCCTCAAGCGCCTTTTCCACCGCCGGCAGCACGCTGGCTTCGCGCGATTTAAAAACCGATTGCGCCGCGTCATAACGAACATTCGCATTGGGCGCCATCAGCGTCAGCGCGCCGTTGGCGGCGCCGATCACGCCGCGCAGGCGGTTGTTGACGCGCACGGCATCGATATCGTCCGGCAGCGCGCCTTCGAACGGCTTGCCGGTTTCGGCATCGAGCAGTTTGTCGTCGGCGGTCTTGATGAAAACTTTTTTATCCTTGGCGCTAAACAGCAGCCGTCCGTCCTGCAATGCGGCGATCAAAGCCGGTGCCAAAGGACTTCCGCTGGTCGCAACCGCGGTAACGGAATCCGCGGTGTCGCTGAATTCGTCGGTGGTGAAGCCCGCCATGGCGTCTTCGTAAGGTCCGGCGTGGCCGATACCGATGCCGCCGACGAGCATGCCGATGGCAAATACGAACGCGATGAGGCGATCGCTGAACAGACGCATCTCTTTGTTTCCGGCAGAGAGAAGAAGGGGGGAGGCGGCGGTGACGCCGCCTCCCCTGTTGGTCAGATCAGCGCCAGATCACGAACCCGATCCGCCACACTTCTTGGTGACCTTGTTGTAGTTGCCGCACTTGAGCGTAACCCAGTCGGCTTCCAGATCCTTCGAGCCCGGCAGGTAGTCGGTCCAGGCATCGCCCGGGACCAGGCCCTTGGTCTTCCACACCACGTCGAACTGGCCGTCACCTTTGATCTCGCCGACGAACACCGGCTTGGTGATGTGATGGTTCGGCAGCATCTTCGACACGCCGCCCGTCAGGTTCGGTGTTTCGATGCCCGGCAGAGCCGCGATGACCTTGTCGGCATCGATCGACTTCACCTTTTCCACGGCCTTAACCCACATGTTGAAGCCGATCACGGTCGCTTCCATCGGGTCGTTGGTCGTGCGCTTCGGGTTCTTGGTGTAGGCCTTCCACTTCGCAATGAAGTCGGCGTTGGCCTTGTCCTTGATCGACTGGAAGTAGTTCCAGGCGGCCAAGTGACCAACCAGCGGCTTGGTGTCGAGACCGGCGAGCTCTTCTTCACCGACCGAGAACGCCACGACCGGGATGTCGGTCGCCTTGATGCCCTGGTTGCCCAGTTCCTTGTAGAACGGCACGTTCGCGTCACCGTTGATGGTCGAGACCACCGCGGTCTTCTTGCCGGACGAGCCGAACTTCTTGATGTCCGACACGATCGTCTGCCAATCGGAATGACCGAAGGGCGTATAGTTGATCATGATGTCTTCTTTCGCGACGCCCTTCGACTGCAGATAGGCCTCGAGAATCTTGTTCGTGGTGCGCGGATAGACGTAGTCGGTGCCCGCAAGGACCCAACGCTTAACCGAGCCGCCGTCCTTCGACATCAGGTAATCGACGGCCGGGATGGCCTGCTGGTTCGGCGCGGCGCCGGTGTAAAACACGTTCCTCTCGGACTCCTCGCCCTCGTACTGCACGGGGTAGAAGAGGATCGAGTTGAGCTCCTTAAACACCGGCAGCACCGACTTGCGGGACACCGAGGTCCAGCAGCCAAACACAACCGAAACCTTGTCCTTGGAAATCAGCTCGCGCGCCTTTTCAGCGAACAGCGGCCAGTTCGAAGCAGGATCGACGACGACGGCTTCGAGCTTCTTGCCGTTCACGCCGCCTTTCTTGTTCTGCTCGTCGATGAGGAACAGAACGGTGTCCTTCAGCGTCGTTTCGCTGATGGCCATGGTGCCGGACAGCGAGTGAAGAACGCCGACCTTGATCGTGTCCTGGGCGTTGGCGGACTGGACAGCGCCAGTGGCCGCGAACGCAAAACCCGCCGCTGCCGACAGCCATTTCCTGG
>DASYCM010000435.1:0-6212 GCA_036500165.1 Pseudolabrys sp. | reverse complement strand
ATTCTGCTGTCGTCGCTGCAAGGCGCGGCGGTGCAGTCGGTGCACATCGACGGCGTGTTGCACGAGTTCTCCTCGATCGCCGGCGTGCGCGAGGACGTCACCGACATGGTCCTCAACATCAAGGACATCGCCATCAAGATGCAGGGCGAAGGCCCCAAGCGCATGGTGGTAAAGAAGCAGGGTCCGGGCACCGTCACCGCTGGCGACATTCAGACTGTTGGCGATGTCGTCGTGCTCAACCCCGATCTCGTGCTGTGCACCCTCGATGAGGGCGCCGAGATCCGCATGGAATTCACCGTCAACACCGGCAAGGGCTACGTCCCGGCCGAGCGCAACCGTCCGGAAGACGCGCCGATCGGCCTGATCCCGGTCGACAGCCTGTATTCGCCGGTCCGCAAGGTTTCGTACAAGGTCGAGAACACCCGCGAAGGGCAGATCCTCGACTACGACAAGCTGACCATGAACATCGAGACCAATGGTGCGCTGTCGCCGGACGATGCGCTGGCTTATGCGGCGCGCATTCTGCAAGACCAGCTCAACGTGTTCGTGAACTTCGAAGAGCCCCGCAAGGAGCAGGCCCAGGAGACGATCCCGGATCTCGCCTTCAACCCGGCGTTCCTCAAGAAGGTTGACGAGCTCGAGCTTTCGGTGCGTTCGGCCAACTGTCTCAAGAACGACAACATCGTCTACATCGGCGACCTCGTTCAGAAGACTGAAGCCGAAATGCTGCGTACGCCGAACTTCGGCCGCAAGTCGCTCAACGAGATCAAGGAAGTGCTGGCGCAGATGGGCCTGCATCTCGGCATGGAAGTGCCGGGCTGGCCGCCGGAAAACATCGAAGAGCTCGCCAAGCGCTTCGAAGACCACTACTAGGATTTACTCGAACCGGGCGCCGCCCGGTTCGAAGTTTAAGCCGCCTTCCGCGGCGTGTTCGGGATGTCCCGGCACATACAGGATAGAGGCAGGGAGTTACGCGATGCGTCACGGTAAAGTTTACAGGAAATTGGGTCGGCATTCCTCGCATCGCATGGCGATGTTTGCGAACATGGCCGCCTCTCTGATCAAGCACGAGCAGATCATCACGACTCTGCCGAAGGCTAAGGAACTCCGCCCGATCGTCGAGAAGCTTGTCACCATCGGCAAGAAGGGCGACCTTTCGGCCCGCCGTCAGGCGATCTCGGAGCTGCGCGACATCAAGATGGTCAAGAAGCTCTTTGACGTAATCGCGCCGCGCTACAAGGATCGTCAGGGCGGCTATTGCCGCATCATGAAGGCCGGTTTCCGTCAGGGCGACAACGCCGCTGTGGCCGTGATCGAGTTCGTCGATCGTGACGTCGACGCCAAGGGCCTCGACTCAGGGCCGGTGCAGGCCAAGACGCAAGAGGCCGAGACCGCAGCGGCGTAAGCCGTGCGATCCTCGCAAATTTTTAAAAGGGCGGTGCTTGGCATCGCCCTTTTCGTTTGTGCTGTCGTCAGTGCGCAGGCCGGTCCGGCCGAAGACCGCGCTCTGTTTGCCGCCACCGAGCGCGGCGACGTTCCCGGCATTCTCCATCTTCTCAAGCAGGGTGCCGGCGTCAACGCACGCGATGGCGCGGGACGCACGCCGTTGCTGGCGGCCACGCATGCCAACCAAATCGAAGCCGCGCGCGTGCTGATCGACGCGGGCGCGGACGTGAATGCCAAAGACAGCATCCAGGACAGCGCGTTCCTCTATGCTGGTGCTGAAGGCCGCAACGAAATCCTCAAGATGACGCTCGCGCACGGTGCCGACCTCAAGAGCACCAACCGCTATGGCGGCACAGCGCTTATTCCGGCGGCGCATCACGGCCATCCGGAGACCGTCCGGATTTTGCTGACGACCAAGATCGACAAGGATCACGTCAACAAGCTGGGCTGGACCGCGCTGCTCGAGGCCGTGATCCTCGGCGACGGTGGCGCCGTGCATACCGATATCGTCCGTCAGCTGGTTACAGCCGGGGCCAACGTAAATCTCGCCGACCGCGACGGCGTCACCCCGCTCGCCCACGCCCGTCGCCGGGGCCTCACGGTGATGATGGGCATTATGGAAGCCGCCGGCGGCCGTTAAGCAAAATTTCAGCGCAAAATCAGCGGCCCCCGCTGGCTGACGGTGTTCCGTCGCGCTATTGTATCTGTTCTAAACTACGCATTGGCGTTGGTGGGGGGATTTCCGATGATCCGTACGATTTTGGCAGCGCTGGTTTTGGCGGCGACGATAAACGGCGCGGCGAACGCGCAGTCCGATCTGGTCAAGCGCGGCGACTATCTGGTCAACACGATCATGACCTGTGGCAACTGCCACTCGCCGAAGGGGCCACCCGCGGCCGTTGCCGGCAAGGATTTCTCCGGCGGATTGAGCTGGGATGAGCCGCCGTTCAAGGTGACCGCTCCCAACATCACATCGGACAAGGAAACCGGTCTCGGCGGATGGACCGATGCTGACATCAAGAAAGCACTTCGCACTGGCGTGCGGCCTAACGGTGTCCAGCTGGCGATGGTGATGCCGACCGATTTCTACGACATCATCACCGATCGCGATATGGATGCCATCGTCGCCTATCTGCGGACGCTCAAGCCGATCAAAAATTCCGTGCCTGCGCCGATCTACAAGATGCCTCAGGTTCACCACGCGTTCCCCGGCGCGGAGAAGCCCTACACCGAAGCCATGATGAGTGACCCGCTGAAGAAGGGCTTCTACCTCGCCACCATTGGCCATTGCATGGAATGCCACACGCCGTTCGGCGCGAAGGGCAGGGATTTCGCCGGCAGTCTCGGCAAGGGCGGTGCTGAATTCCCCGGCCCGTGGGGTATGTCGATCTCGCGCAACCTCACGTCGAGCAAGACCAAAGGGCTTGGCGCCTGGACCGATGCCGAGATCAAGACCGCCATCACCCAGGGCAAGAGCAAGGACGGCAGCCCGCTCAAGCCGCCGATGGGCTTCCCGCATTACGCCAAGATGACCGACGCCGACCTCGGTGCCATGATCGGCTATCTGCGGACCGTTCCGGCGAAGGAATAGGCCGCGCGGGCGGGGAGAGCGGGGCAGTCGGCCTTCAATTAGCCCCGTCCTGGGCCTATATCTCGGTGGTCAGCCGGGAATCGTCCTCATGCGCCTTACGCCTATTTTTGCCGCCGTTTTGACCGCCGCCGTGCTCGCAACGACGGCGCACGCCCAGGAACGCCGCGTGCCCAACGCGGCCGAGTTGCGTCTGTCCTATGCGCCGGTCGTGCAGCGGGTCGCACCTGCGGTCGTTAATGTCTACGCCGCCAAGACCGTGCAGCAGGTCCGCAATCCGCTGTTCGATGATCCGATCTTCCGCCGCTTCTTCGGCGGACAAGGCGGCCTCGGCGGGCAGGCGCAGGTCCAGCGCTCGCTCGGTTCTGGCGTCATCGCCGACGCCTCCGGTCTCGTCGTCACGAACGTCCATGTCATCGAGGGCGCCGACGACATCAAGGTTTCGCTCGCCGATAAGCGCGAATTCGAAGCGACTGTGGTCCTGAAAGATCCACGCACGGACCTCGCCATCCTGCGCCTCAAGGATACGCACGAGAGCTTTCCGTTCCTCGATTTCGCTAACTCCGACGCGCTCGAAGTCGGCGACATCGTTCTCGCCATCGGCAATCCTTTCGGTGTCGGCCAAACGGTAACGCACGGCATTGTCTCGGCGCTCGCGCGCACGCAGGTTGGCGTTTCCGATTATCAGTTTTTCATCCAGACAGATGCCGCGATCAATCCCGGCAACTCCGGCGGCGCGCTGGTCGACTTGACCGGTAAGCTGGTCGGCATCAACACGGCGATCTTCTCACGCTCGGGCGGTTCGCAGGGCGTCGGCTTCGCCATCCCTGCAAACATGGTGCAGGTCGTGCTGATGTCGGCCAAAAGCGGTGGCAGCGCCGTAAAGCGGCCGTGGCTCGGCGCCAAGCTGCAGGCCGTAACGCCGGAAATCGCCGATAGCATGAGCCTCAAGCGTCCTGCCGGTGCGTTGATCTCCAGCGTCGTCGCCAACGGTCCGGCTGCGAAAGCGGGCTTGAAGGCAGGCGATGTCATCGTCTCCGTGGAAGGTCAGCCGGTCGACGACACCAACGCTTTCGACTACCGCTTTGCCACGCGTCCGCTTGGCGGCACAGCCAAACTCGTCGCCTTGCGTGCCGGCAAAGAGGTCGCTGTCGCCATCGCACTTCAGACCGCGCCTGATACGCCGCGCGACGAGATCACCATCCGCTCGCGCTCGCCGTTCTCCGGCGCCAAGGTCGCAAACCTGTCACCGGCGCTGGCCGACGAGCTGCAGGTGCAGAACGCCGACAGTGGCGTCGTCATTGTCGATGTCGATAACGGCTCTTATGCGAGCAATCTCGGCTTCCAACGCGGCGATGTGATCGAGGAGGTCAACGGCCAGCATATCGCCAAGACGAGCGACCTCGACCGCGTCAGCAAGACGACGAACAATGGCTGGCGCATCAACATCATCCGCGGCGGCCAGAAAATATCTGCGGTATTCAACGGATGAGCCCGCGCGCGAAAGCGAGTGGACCGACTTTGTTCGCCGCTGCTGGCCTCGACAAGGATGCGCCGCGGCCGCTTGCCGACAGGCTGCGTCCGCAGAATCTCAATGAAGTCGTCGGACAAGATCATCTGCTCGGTCCCGATGGCGTGCTTACGCGCATGCTGGAGACGCGCTCGCTTGGTTCGCTGGTGTTCTGGGGCCCGCCAGGCACCGGTAAGACCACGGTGGCACGGCTTCTGGCCGATGCGACCGAGCTGCACTTCGAGCAAATTTCAGCGGTGTTTTCCGGCGTCGCCGACCTGAAAAAGGTGTTCGATGCCGCGCGTGACCGCCGTGAGGCGGGCAAGGGGACGCTGCTGTTTGTCGACGAGGTGCACCGCTTCAACCGCGCCCAGCAGGACAGCTTTCTGCCGGTGATGGAAGACGGCACCATCGTGCTCGTCGGCGCCACGACCGAAAATCCGTCGTTCGAACTCAACGCCGCTCTGTTGTCGCGCGCGCGTGTTCTCGTATTCAAGTCGCTGGATGCGGGAGCAATCGAGAAGTTGCTCAAGCGGGCCGAAGAGATCGAAGGCAAGCTGTTGCCGCTCGATCCGGAAGCCCGCGCGATGTTCGAGCGCATGGCCGACGGCGATGGCCGCGCCGCGCTGACCTTGGCCGAGGAAGTGTGGCGCGCCGCGCGCAAGGACGAGGTGTTCGATCCAGCGAAGCTGCAGGACATCGTGCAGCGCCGCGCGCCGATCTACGACAAGGCGCAGGACGGCCATTACAATTTGATCAGCGCGCTGCACAAGTCCGTGCGCGGCTCAGACCCTGACGCGGCGCTCTATTATCTCTGTCGCATGCTCGATGCCGGCGAGCCGCCGCTCTATATTGCGCGCCGCGTCGTGCGCATGGCGATCGAGGATATAGGTCTTGCCGATCCGCAGGCGTTGGTGATTGCCAATGCCGCCAAGGAAGCGTTTGATTTTCTCGGTAGCCCGGAAGGCGAGCTCGCCATCGTGCAGGCGGTAATTTACGTCGCCACCGCGCCGAAATCGAACGCCGGTTATGCCGCCTATGGGGCGGCGATGCGCGCCGCCAAGGAGGCGGGGTCGCTTCTGCCACCCAAGCACATCCTTAACGCACCGACGAAGCTGATGAAGTCGGAAGGCTACGGCCGCGGCTATGCCTACGACCACGATCAGGACGAGGCTTTCTCCGGCCAGAATTACTTTCCGGACGCGCTGCCCCGGCAACAGTTCTATACACCTGTCGAGCGCGGCTTCG
Source organism: Pseudolabrys sp. (assembly GCA_036500165.1). GTDB lineage: Bacteria > Pseudomonadota > Alphaproteobacteria > Rhizobiales > Xanthobacteraceae > Pseudolabrys. Next base: position 420 of record DASYCM010000435.1, on the reverse strand, counting down.
AGCGCGAGATCAAGAAGCGGCTCGATTACTGGGAAAAGCTGCGTAGGGAACGGGGCGAATGACGTTTTGGAAGTGCGTGGCGGTAGCCCTGTCCCTTTTCGGGGCAACATGGGCTCATGCCGCCGAAAGCCTCAATGGCCGCTGGGCGGCCGATGACGCTGCGTGCTGGGGCAGTGGCGAAACGCCCGCCAAATCGCCTTTCGTGGTCAGCAGCTATGCGGTGCGCTGGCTGGGCGATACATGCCGGGTCGGACGCATGTATAAGACCGGCGACACCATCCACCTCCAGGCGACGTGCTGGGGTGCGGATGGCGAACGGTCGATCCCGGTGTCGATGACGCCGCACGCGGGCAGGCTCGCGGTGGTGTGGAATCGTGGCGCGCACGGTAATTTGCAGCGCTGCCCGTGACTTTATTGAAA
>DASYCM010000434.1:0-18599 GCA_036500165.1 Pseudolabrys sp. | reverse complement strand
CGGCGGCGAAGCCATGATCATCGATCCGGTACTGGAGAAAGTAGACCGCTATCTGCAATTGATCGGCGAGCTCGATCTCAAGCTGGTCAAAGCGGTCGATACGCACCTGCATGCCGATCATATCACCGGCCTTGGCGCGCTACGCGACCGCACTCACTGCGTCACCGTCATGGGCGAGAACACCAAAGCCGACGTGGTGTCGATGCGGCTCGCCGAAGGCGACAAGCTCACCATCGAAGGCATGAGTATGGACGTGCTCTACACGCCTGGTCACACCGACGATTCATACAGCTTTCTCATGAACGATCGCGTCTTCACCGGCGACACGCTGCTGATCCGCGGTACCGGCCGCACCGATTTTCAGAACGGCGACGCACGGATGCAATACGAGTCGATCTTCGGCAAATTGCTGCGGCTGCCGGACGAGACCATGGTGTTTCCGGCGCACGACTACAAAGGCGATACGGTTTCGACGATCGGCGAAGAAAAACGCTACAATCCTCGCCTGCAGATCAAGTCGGCCGATGAATACGTCGCGCTGATGGCGAGCCTGAAGCTGCCTAATCCGAAGATGATGGATGTCGCAGTGCCGTCCAACATGAAGGTCGGGCTGGCGCAGCATGAACTTGCCAAGCGCGGCTGGGCGCTCGACGCCAGGACCGCCATGACGATGATCGGCCGGCCAGAGGTTGCGTTTGTCGATCTGCGAGAAACGGCTGAACGCGCAAAACACGGCAGCATTCCGGGCGCGCTACATGCGCCGTATGGAGACCTTCAGATCAACATCCAGGCCGGCGGCACGCTGCGCGAACTCGTCCGCGTCGGCGACAAACGCATCGTGTTCTATTGTGCGTTCGGGGAGCGCTCAGCGATGGCGGTACAGGACGCGCAGGGCGCAGGACTTGCCTCGACGCTACATATCGAAGGCGGCATCGACGCCTGGAAGAAGGCCGGAGGGCCGCTAATTCATTAAATTACGCGCAATCTGTTAGTGCAGAATCTGGCTGAGAAACAGCTTGGTCCGCTCGTGTTGTGGATGGCTGAAGAATTCGTTGGGCGTATTCATTTCGATGATCTGCCCAGCATCCATGAAGATGACGCGGTCGGCCACCTGACGCGCAAAGCCCATTTCATGCGTCACGACTAGCATCGTCATGCCTTCTTCGGCGAGGCCGACCATGGTGTCGAGCACCTCCTTGACCATTTCCGGATCGAGCGCCGAGGTCGGTTCGTCGAACAACATGATCTTGGGCGCCATGCACAACGCGCGGGCGATAGCGACGCGCTGCTGCTGACCACCTGACAACTGCCCCGGATATTTCAGGGCCTGCTGCGGAATCTTGACCCGCGTCAGGTAGTGCATCGCGATCTCTTCGGCCTGCTTCTTCGGTATCTTGCGAACCCAAAGCGGCGCCAGGGTACAATTTTCCAGCACAGTGAGATGCGGAAACAGATTGAAGTGCTGGAACACCATGCCGACTTCGCGGCGCACCTCATCGATCTTCTTGAGATCATTGGTCAGCTCGACGCCGTCGACGACAATCTGCCCTTGCTGATGCTCTTCGAGCCGATTGACGCAGCGGATCATGGTCGACTTTCCCGAACCGGACGGTCCGCAGATCACGATCTTCTCGCCGCCTTTGACCGCGAGATTGATGTCGCGCAGCACGTGAAATTCGCCATACCATTTGTTGACGTTAACGAGCTTCACGGCAACGTCGGTTTTCAGCTTGCTTGGCTTGATATTGAGTTTAGTGGCTGGGCTGTCGGCCATAACAGTATCCATGACGGTGTCCCTGTTTATCGCTTGTCGCTGTGAGCAAGCCGGGCTTCGGTTGCGCGGGCGTAGCGCGACATCGCGTAGCAGAAGATCAGATAAAAGATCGCGGCAACCGCATAGCCGGTCGTGCTGGTGACGGGCGTCGCCCATTTCGGATCGATGCGCGACACATCGACCGTATGCAGGAAGTCGAAGATCCCGACGATGAAGACGAGCGTCGTGTCCTTGAACAAGCCGATATAGGTGTTGACGATGTTCGGGATGGTAATCTTGAGCGCCTGCGGCAGAATGATCAGCCGCATCATCTTCGAGTAAGGCAGGCCAACCGCCATGGCGCCTTCAAATTGACCCTTCGGGATGGCTTGCAAGCCTGCGCGTACGACTTCCGCCATATAAGCCGAAGCAAACAGGGCGATGCCGACCAATGCGCGCAGCAGCTTGTCAGGTGAATATTGCTCCGGCACAAACAGCGGCAACATCACGCTCGCCATGAACAGCACGGTGACCAGAGGCACGCCGCGAACGAATTCAATGAATGTGACAGAGAACAGCCGCACCGCCGGCATATGCGACCGGCGTCCGAGCGCCAGCAGGATACCGATCGGCAGCGACACCACGATGCCGACCCAAGACACGACGATCGTCACCAGAATGCCGCCCCACAGCACGGTATCGACCGGTTCGAGACCAATAGCGCGCCAGCCCGTCAGAAGAATGAAGGCGCTGATCGGCAGCACAATGAAGAAGTAAATCGCGCCGAAGTCGCGGCGCGGCGCACGCAACCACAACAGCCACACCACGCCGACCGCCAGCATGACGAAGAACAAATCGACGCGCCACCGTTCCGGCCCCGGATAGGAGCCGTAGACGAAATAAGGCCAACGCTCCCAGACGAAGGGCCAACAGGCGCCAATGGTCCGGTGTTGCACGCCCTCGAGACAGGCATCGCGGTCGGCACCGGTCCACACCGCATCGAAGATCAGGAACTTGAGCAGGTCCGGAATGATCCAGGCGAGCAGCAGCGCGATGATGATTGTCAGCGCTATGTTGAACGGCGACGACAGCAAATTCTCACGCAGCCAGCCGACCGTACCGCGCATCGACGCCGGCGGCGGCTTGGAGTCGAGCATGGCGCCGCGCACGAATGTGAGTTCCGCTACAGCGAGATCGCCTTCGGCCATGGTCATGGCTGCGCCCTCACCGTTCCACCAGCGCAATGCGGCTGTTATACAGATTCATCAGCAACGACGTAGTCAGACTGATGGCGAGATAGACTGCCATGGTGATGGCGACGACTTCGACCGCCTGCCCTGTCTGATTCAACACCGTACCTGTGAAGACCTGCACAAGATCGGGATATCCGATGGCGACTGCCAAGGAAGAGTTCTTGGTCAGGTTCAAATACTGACTGGTCAGCGGCGGAATAATAACGCGCATCGCCTGCGGCACGATCACAAGCCGCAGCGTCGGACCCGGTTTCATGCCCAGCGAATAAGAAGCTTCGGTCTGGCCCCGCGATACCGCGAGAATGCCGGCGCGCACGACTTCGGCGATGAAAGCCGCGGTATAGATCGAAAGACCGAACAGCAGCGCCGCGAATTCCGGCAGCACTTCCATGCCGCCGCTGATGTTGAAACGGCCGGCCTGCGGGAAGCCAAACGATAGTGGAAAGCCGCTGATCGCAAACAGCAACAGCGGCAGGCCGATAATCAGGCCGAACGAGACGAGAAACACAGGCGACTGCTTGCCAGTTTTCTCCTGACGCTGGCGCGCCAGCACGTAGTAGACGATCGAAGCGAGGACAGCGGCGAAGAACGCCGCGACGACCCACTGAAAGCCTGGCCCATATACCGGGTTTGGCAAAAATAGACCGCGATTATTGAGGACAATGCCGCCCGGAATCTTGATGCTGTCGCGCATTTCCGGCAGCGCCTTGAGCACGGCGTTGTACCAGAACAGCAATTGCAGCAGCAGCGGAATGTTGCGGATGGTTTCGACGTAGCCGGTCGCTGCCTTCGAGACGAGCCAGTTCTTCGACAACCGCGCGATGCCGATGACGAAGCCTATGATCGTGGCAAAGACAATGCCGAGCCCGGCCACCAGCAACGTATTGAGCAGGCCTACCCAGAAAGCTCGACCATAGTCCGAGCCCTGCGCGCTGTATTCGATCAGTGTCTGGCTGATATCGAAGCCGGCCGTGTTGAACCAGAATCCAAAGCCCGACGCGATCTTGGCGCGCTGCAGATTGGCGATGGCGTTGGTAGCGGCGGCGTAGACCAGGAAGCCGACAATCGCGACAAGCGCTATCTGGTAAGTGACAGCGCGGATCTTGGGGTCGTTGTAGAAGGGAACCCGTGCGGGAGGTGATCCCGCCTGAAGGTCGGTCGACATTTACGCCTCATCCCTCCCAGGCCGCTTCCCCTTGAAGCGAAAACGCCGCGGTTTGGCCGCGGCGTTTTATGTTCGGTTAGCGAATCGGCGGCGCGTATTGAATGCCGCCTTTATTCCAGAGCTTGTTCAGACCGCGCTCGATCTTGAGCGGCGAATTCGCGCCAACATTGCGGTCGAACACTTCGCCGTAATTGCCGACGGCTTTGATGATCTGCACTGCCCAGTCCTTCGGCAGGCCAAGCTGCTCGCCGTAGTTTCCTTCGGTGCCGACAAAGCGCTTCACGTCCGGATTGGTCGACTTGACCATCTCGTCGACGTTCTTCTGCGTGATGTTGAGTTCTTCGGCGTTGATCATCGCGAACAGCGCCCACTTGGCGATGTCGAACCACTGGTCGTCACCGTGACGAACCGCTGGCCCCAATGGCTCCTTGGAAATGATTTCCGGCAGCACGATATGGTCGGCCGCATTGGCGAGCTTGAGCCGCTCGGCATAGAGTCCGGACGCGTCGGTCGTGTAGGCATCACAGCGGCCGGCGTCGTAGGCCTTCACCGCCTCGTTGGCGGTGGCGAAGGTCACAGTTTTAACCTGCATGTTATTGGCGCGGAAATAATCCGACAGGTTGAGCTCGGTCGTCGTGCCTTGCTGCACGCAGACCGAAGCGCCGGCCAATTCGAGCGCCGAGTTCACTTTGAGCGCTTTGCGCACGATGAAGCCCTGACCGTCATAATAATTGACGCCGACAAAGTTGAGGCCAAGCGAGGTGTCGCGCGAACTGGTCCAGGTCGTGTTACGCGCCAGAACATCGACTTCGCCAGACTGCAACGCGGTGAAGCGGTCCTTTGCCGACAGCGGCACGAACTTGACCTTTTTGGGATCTCCGAGCACCGCGGCGGCGATGGCTTTACAATAATCGACGTCCAGACCGGTCCATGCGCCCTGCGCATCGGGCAAGCCGAAGCCGGCTAGCGTGCCATTCGAACCGCAGTTCAACATTCCGCGGTCTTTGACAGCTTTCAGCGTTTGCGCGGATGCAGACTGCGCAGCCAAAACCACAGCAAGCGCTGCAACCGGTGCGATAAGATTGAACAGCTTTTTCATTTGGCGGCCTCTTCAACGCATGACGGGATGCGGCGCCCCTCGCGGACGAACCAAGCAATTATAACGCCAACGGCACCCCGCAGCGAAAAATCGCCAGAAATGGTCTCGCCCCTCGAGCCCTCTGTGCTTTTCGCATCTCAGACCGGTCAGGTTGCAAGGTCAAGGGGCTGTCACCTGCCCGCGCCGGCCAAAGGGCCGCAGTTCCGCCCAGCCCCTCGTCACGACGGAGAGGGTCATAATCCGCGCAGCCCAATCAGGCCGGTGCGCCCTGCCCACCGCTACGGATCACGAACTGCAGATTGCGGAGATAGACGAAGACGCCGAAGGCCTGGCCGATGATGAAGACCGGGTCTTTGCGATAGAGCGCATAACCCAGCAGCATGAAGCCGCCGCCGATCGAGAATACCCAGAATGCGGTGGGGACCACGCTTTTGCCCGCGCGCTCGGAGGCGATCCATTGCACCACAAAGCGCATCGCAAAAAGGATCTGCGCGACATAACCGATCAGAATGCCCCAATCGAGGGTACCTGCGAACACGTCGTGCAAATAACCGCCGACAGCTTGGGTGATATCGATAAGCATGAGATTAGTCCTCTGACACTTCAGGTACGCGCTTCTTGCGGCGGATCAGCCACCACACGCCGGCGAGGTCGAGAATGCCGACCCACAGCCGGTCCCATAATCCATAGTTCGACACGCCACTAGCGCGCGGCCGGTCAACGACATCGACATAGCCGATCTCGTAACCGTCGCGTCGCACCAGCGCCGGCAGAAATCGATGCAAGCCATCGAAATATGGCAGGTTCAGGAACACATCGCGGCGAAACGCTTTCAAGCCGCAACCGGTGTCGCGCGTACCGTCGCGCAACACAAATCCACGCACGCCGTTGGCGATGCGCGATTGCAGTTTCTTGAAACCGCCGGACTTGCGGCCTACGCGCTGGCCGGCGATCAAACCGACGCACGGCGCACCGGTTTCGAGCGCCTTCAGCATAGCTGGGATAAAGGCCGGATCGTTCTGTCCATCGCCGTCAATGGTAGCGACGAGAGCGCCGCGGGACGCTGCAACGCCGGTGCGTACCGCACTCGATTGACCGCAAGACTGTTTGTGCCGCACACGGCGCAAGAACGGGTGCAACAGCATCAAACGCTTCAACTCGGCGTCGGTACCGTCAGTCGAACCGTCATTGACGTAGACGATCTCGAAGGCCCAATGACCTTGCAGCGCCTTGGCGATCTCGGCCACCAGCAAAGCGACGTTGCCGGCCTCGTTGCGCACCGGCACCACAACGGACACCGCCGGATCGTTCGTGTTCATTTTCAGGGTCCTGCCGGCCACCCTTTAGAAGCTCTTTGGGGGGCCATTCGTCCGCTTCTTATTAAGCTAAAAGCTCGCGGGCAACTGATTTGATGCGGCGCCAGGAGGGACCCGGATAGCCGTGCAAACTGCCGTCCGGCCGGATGGAAAAACCGAGGCGCCGCAGCGCGAAATAGCGTGCCACCAGCAAGACGCCAAGGGCGCCCATGACCGCGCCACCCATGACATCGCTGGGATGATGCGCCGTCACCACGACGCGGCTGATGCAGATCAGGAGCGCGTATATCAGCAGATAGGGCCGCAGGCGCGGCCACAGGATGCCGAAGGCTACGAGCACAGACAATGCGGTAGTCGTGTGGCCGGACGGCATGCTGGCGTACGCCGCCGTGCCGTTGAAAGGCTCATAGAGGAATGCGTCGGGCGAGCCGCCGACGAACGGCCGGGCACGGCCAATCACGTACTTGATGGCATTCGTTGCAATTCCCGGCACGGCGATGGCCGCGAACAGAAAACCGATGCGCACCATCAGCGCAGCGATGACACGCTGCGATACCGGCGAGAGCGGCGGCAAGGCCGCGAGGGCGATGAACAGCAGACCGAGCGGCCAAAGGAAATAGCCTGACTTGCCGTAATCGGTGATCCAATCGAAGATGTTCTTAAACCATTGCGGCAACGCGCGGGCGCCGACGATGGCACGCACGTCGAGCAGACTCATCACCAGAAGAAACGCCACGACAGTCAGCGCAACAGCGATCGCAAGCTTGCCCCAAGGCCATAACCACGGCTCACGCGGACGAATGCGCACCGGACCGACGAGATGGCTAAGTCCTGCGACGATGTTCACGGCAGTCCGGCGAGTCACGGACGCGGGTTCGGTTTGCTGTTTCATCAGCATCACGGCGCGGCCGCCGAGCGAAACACTGCCAAAGCCACCGGCTTGCCGATGCTTATGTTGAAACCTTCAAGCCGCTGATTGAGCGCATAGCGCAGCCCGATTGCATTGGCGCGCGCGACAAAAGCGCGTTCGCTCCGCGGATCGATCAGCGCGAAGTGGCACGCACCGTTGTTGAGGAATTCGGCAGCGCCCGCGCCGTCGGTGAAGCGGGTGCCGGTGCCAAGCATGAACACCAGACTCGGCTCCTGATAGGCGAAAGTGGAGGCTACCTGCGGCTCGTTACAACCGCTGGCGCGGATTTCATCGGCGATCAGCTTGCTCGGAAACAGCGACGGCAGCATGGGAAACATAATCGCGTAGACGGTGATCGATATGAATACCGAAGCGATCATGCCGCGCAGCAATGAACGTTCCGCGCCGTCAACCTCATAAAGCCGCCAAGCGAACAACCCGAATACGACAGCCGCCGCCGCAAAGGGCCAAGCCACGATGCCGGGATCGCGGCCGATGGCGATGAAACCCACGACCGTCACGATAGCTATGACGACCGGAAAGACGAACCAGCCGGCAGTGCCCCGCACCATCCAGCGTGTTTTCGACAGGCTGCCCGGCTCTAGAATGCCCGCAATCAAAATGGCGATAGCCGGATAAAGCGGCAGCACATAATGCGGCAACTTTGTCATGACGATTTCGAACACGATCCAGGATGGCACCAGCCAAGCGAGCAGGAATTGCGCACCGGGCTCGCGCCGCGCTTTCCAAATCATCGGCGCTGCAAGTCCGGCCAATACGCAGCCCGGCCAGAACGTCACCCAGAACAGCAACAGATAATATCCGGGCGGTGCGCCGTGGGCCTCCTGCCCGCTGGTGATCTTGGACAACATGTCGTCGCCGACAGATTTGACGAAGAAGTCATCACCCGATTTGAGCACGATGGCGATGAACCACGGCAGTACCAAAAGGATCACCCAGGCGAGCCCAGCAAAAGGCCTTAGCCTTCCGATCCAGCGCCACGAACGATCGGCAATCGACAGCGCCAATGCCGTCAGCACAATGAACATCAGGATCAGCGGACCCTTCAGCAGTACGCCGCCCGCAGTCGCAGTCCACAAGATTGCCGGCATTCGCCAGCTGGGGACGATCTCCGGTGTGCGCCGCATCGTCAGATAGATACGCGCCATCGCCCCCATCGCTGCGACCGAGGTGAGCAATAACATCGCGTCTGTTTTCGCGAGCCGTGCTTCGACACCAAGTAAGATCGAACTCGCCATCATCAAAGCGGCGAGCAATGCGGCGCGGCGCGTGACAAAGGCTAGCGCTGCCCAATAGGTCAGCAGCACCGCACCGGTCGCACCAATGAGCGAGGGAATACGATAGAGCCAGATCGTCGTACGGGCGCCCGGAATGCCGACCGCCTCGCCGGTTTTCACCACCGCAGCCTGCAGCCAGTAAATGCCAACCGGCTTCTTGTAACGGACCTCATCCTGGAAGCGGATATCGACGTACTCGCCGCTCTCGACCATTTGTTTGGTGGCCTGGGCAAATCGCGCCTCGTCACGGTCGACCGGCGGAATCTGGAAAAAGCCCGGCAGGAACGAGATCAGGCAAAACACGACAAGCATCACCACCGCGCGGAAATGGGTCCCGATGGCAAAATCGAGCAGACCCGATAGCCCCCTCATCGAGGCCAGCGTCTGCCGTGCGTCGTTCGTCGTCGTGCTCACGCCCTTAAAGCCCGCCTTACCGGAAGTGATTGATTCCACAGCCTGTCCGGGACAATAAGCCGCCCGGCCCGGTCTGTCATGGCACGGGCTGCGGCACTATTGCACGCGCACCATGACGCTATCGGAGGTACCCCGGGCATCCATCACGGATAACCGTACAAAGCCGGGGCCGTCCGGCCTAAAAAACAGGTTTCGGCGGGTCGTTTCCGGTCCAATCGGCACGCCATTGACCATGACCGTGAGCGGCATCATGCCGCCAGCGATCTTGAGCGCCACCGGATCCAGCTTTTGCTCGCCGTTTTGCGCCAGTTCGATCCGCGCGCCGTCCGGCGGGAACATGATGCGCGGTGGGTCGGCCACGACCCGCAGGCCGGTTTCAGGGTTAAAGCGCTGCAACGGCGGCGGTAATTTATTGGTTTGGGCGAAAACCGCACCCTTGGGTGCCGGCGGCAACGGCACCGGGGTCAGGCCGGACCGGGCGAAGGCATCAAACAGGATCGGTGCTGCAGCCGCGCGGCCAACGAGGCCAGCCACGGGCGCGCCATCTGGCCGGCCAACCCAGACGCCGACAGTCATTCGGCCGTCGAAGCCGACCGCCCAAGCGTCGCGATAGCCATAGGACGTGCCGGTCTTGAAGGCGATACGGCCGTGCGGCGCATTGTCCGGGGGCGGCGCGCCTATCAGCACATTGCCGACGTACCAAGCCGCGACTGGATCGAGCAGCCGCCGCGGGCTCGCCTCGACCGGACCGGCGCGCTCGATCAAAGGCGTCGCCATGCCGCCACGCGCCAAGCCGGTATAGAGCATCGTCAGATCATTGAGCCGCACGCCGACGCCGCCAAGACCCATGGCCAGACCCGGTGCCTCGCCCTTTGGCAATACCAAAGCCGCGCCGGTTTGAGTCAGCCGCGCGCTCAGGCGATTGACGCCGACTTTGCCGAGAACGGCGATCGCCGGAACGTTGAGCGACAGTTGCAGCGCCTTGCGCACCGTCACCGTGCCCTGGAACGTCAGATCGAAATTCTCCGGCGTATAGCTGCCGTAACGCGCGGGGCGATCGTCTATCAACGTTTCGGGGTGAATAACCCCATCCTCGAAGCCGAGGCCGTAGATAAACGGCTTGAGCGTCGAGCCGGGCGAACGCAACGCATTGGTCATGTCGACATTGCCGGCGCGGCGCGCATCGAAATAGTCAGCAGAGCCCACGCGCGCCCTCACCTCGCCGGTCGCATTGTCGACGGCGATAATCGCCAGGGATATTTGCGGACCCATTGCTTGCGCGCGTTCACGCGCCAGATCCTGCAACGTCTTTTGCAGTGGCGCGTCGATGGTGAGTTGATGCGTTCGCTTGGTCGGCTCCGCTAAAATAATCTGGTCGGCGGCATGCGGCGCAAGCACGGGTAATTCGCGCCGCGCGACCGGCACGCCTTCCATCTTGGCGCGCGCGATTTCATCCGCCGGCACAAGGCCTTGCACGCGATCCAGCACGCGGTCGCGGGCGGCGCGGGCAACAGCCGAATTACGATCCGGACGGCGTATTTCCGGCGACTGCGGCAACGCGACCAATAGCGCCGCTTCGCCAAGGGACAATCGCCGGGGTTCTTTGCCGAAATACGAAAGTGACGCGGCGCGGATGCCTTCGAGATTGCCGCCGTAGGGCGCAAGTGTCAGATAAGCCGAGAGAATTTCGCGCTTGCTGAGGGCAAATTCGAGCTGCAGCGCGCGGGTTATTTGCCGGAATTTGGCGGAAAAACTGCGGCTTTCGCGCGGCTCCATCAGCCGCGCCACCTGCATTGATAAAGTACTTGCGCCGGACACGATATATCCTTGGCGGATCAGCTGAAATGCGGCGCGACCCAATGCCAAAGGGTCAACGCCGACATGCTCGTAGAAGCGCTTATCCTCGTAGGCGAGCAGCATCTGTACGAAGCGAGGATCGACATCCTCGACACTCGCCGGAAGCCGCCATCGTCCCTCGTTCGTCGCATAGGCACGCAGCAGCCTGCCCTCCCGATCCAGAACGCTGTGCGACACATCCAGATTTTTGACCGACGGCGGCGGACCGAGCGCGACGAGCCAGCCTCCTCCGGCAATGGCGGCCAATGCCGCCACGCCAGCCAAACCAAAGGCGATGCGCCGCCGTCGCGTCATTTGGCGCTGATCTCGATGCTACCCGTCGCCGTGCGGCCGAAGCGGTCGGGCCGATACATGTCCTCGACCTTCGCCTGCGGCAGCACGTATTTGCCGGGCGACACCGCGCGCACCACGTAAGCCACCGTGAACACCACGGGCGAGTTCGCACTGCGCTCGAAGGCCGCGGTGAAGCGGTCGTCACGGAATTCCGAGTTCACCGGCTCGGCAGCATCGGAAATCCACGAAAGCGTTCCGGTCTGCCCGGACGACACCAGTCGCGGATTGTCGATTTCAAAACCAGCCGGCAGATAATCGGCGACCATGATGCGGCCGTACTGCGGCTTGGGCTCCGTCATCTTCAGCACGACGACGAAGCGCTGGTTTTGCTTCGCTTTGGACGCATCGGCCATCTCGCCATCGAGCGTGTGGAATTCACGTTCGATCTTGAAGCCCTGCTCGGCCGCAGGCTCCGGCGTCAGCGGCGCGCCGCTCACCGACACCACCGCCTGCACGTTGCCACTGCCGCTGTTGGTGACGGCAAAGGGCGTGGCCATCTGCTCGGGACGCAGCGTGCGATAGAGCGCGCCCGGCCGCGTCTCGCCCGCAACATTGAGCGAGATGGCGTTGAGCTGCTTGGCCAGCGAGCGTGCCGCCAACAGCATCCAGGCATTTTCCTGCGTCGAGGTCGTCGAAACATCGGCACGTGCCGCGTCGATGCGGGCAATGCCGTTGTCGATCGTCTGCTGCGACGCGCGGCTTTCCGAAGCGAGCGTCACCAGCGCCGCCGCATCGCGCAGCACCGAGCCATAGTCGGAACGGCTGTTGCTGTCCGACCTGGACGGCGCAAGCTGCTCGAGCGCGGCAAGATAAACACGGTCGGACCGCGTTTTGTCACCAAGCATCCCAAGTGCCGCGGCGATCTGCGCCTTGCCAATGGGCGTGACGATCTCGCCAAGCTTGACGTCGGCGATGTAGCGAAGGTCGCCGACCGGTGCTGCACCGTTGCGCGCCAGCACATAGAGCGCATAGGCAAGCTCTCGCCCGCCCGATTTGCCCGGCTCAGGCGACGCGGCGACATAGTTACGCAGCCGGTCGATGGCGAGCGTATAAGCGCTCGCCGGAATCTCGAAACCCTTCTCGCGCGCCCGCGTCAGGAAATCGGTGACGTAGGCATCGAGCCAGGCATCGTCGCCGCCGACCGACCAGAGCCCGAACGAACCGTTCGAGCCTTGCCGCGCCAGCAAACGCTGGATCGCGTCCTTGATGCGGGTATCGACTTCACCGTCCGGCGCAAGCCGCGCCTGTGCCGACATTTCGTTGATGTACAGCATCGCCACAGCACGGCTGGTGAGCTGTTCGGAGCAGCCGAACGGATAGCGGTCGAGCGCGTTCAACAGCGTTGCCGCGTCGAGCGATGTCGAAATCGAGATCGACAGGCCCGCACGGCCCGTGCCGGGCACGAAATCGGCGAACATGTCGTTCGACAATGTCAGCGTTTCGCCCTGCGCCAGCGGACGCACCGTACGACGCGTCAGCAACTGGCTCGCCGGGCGCACATCGAGCGCATAGGCGCGCTCCTGTGTGAAGCCGTTCGGCCCCGTGACATTGACTCGGACGGTACTCGGGCCCGAGCCCGAAGCCGAAACAGGCACCGAGACCTTGTCGCGCTGCTTGGCCGCAAGCTTGAGCACCTGCGGCGCGGCGGCTTCGTTCTTGACCGAGCCGTCGGCCGTCAGAGCGACCGTGTAGTCGCCCGCCGCGCCTTCGACGTTGTCGAGTTCGAGTTGCACATTGCCGCGGTCGCCGGTGCGCAGGAAGCGCGGCAGCGTCGCGGTGAGCACGACATTGTCGCGCACGATGACATCGCCCGATGCCTTGCCGACTTTATCCTTGCTCCAGGCCACCGCCATGACGCGCACGGAGCCAGCGAAAGCTGGAATATCGAATTGCACGTTGGCAACGCCATCGGCACCGACCGTGACGATGCCGGAATAGAGCGCGAGCGGCGCCTGTGTCGGCGGCGCGCCGGTCATTTCCGCGCCCATGTCGCCGCCGGAGCGGATTGCGCCACGCGCGCCCTGCATGCCGTCGATCAATTGGCCGTAAAGGTCGCGCACTTCCGCCGTGAGGCGGCGTTGGCCGAGATAATACTCGTCAGGCGCCGGCGGCTTGTAATTGGTGAGGTTGAGAATGCCGACATCGACCGCAGCGACGACAACGCGCGCGTCTTCGCCGGGCGCCAGCCCCGCGAGTTTCACCGGCACGCTCAGCGTCGAATTCGGCCGGATGGTACCCGGCAATTGCATGTCGAGCGCGAGCGTGTGTCCGCCACGGTCGATGGAGAACCATTGCACACCGATGGCGCGGCCCGGCATGCGTTGCGCCGGTGCGTCGAGCGGACGGCGCAGCGTTGCGACGACGTAAGCGCCGGTGCCCCAATCCTTGCCGACATTCACCTTCACCTGCGAGACGCCGGCTTTGACGTCCTGCGCCTGGCTCGCGACAAGCCGGTCGGTAAAGACATTGACGGTGAGATAACCCGCGCTTGTTGCCGTGACCGCGAGGTTCATCGCCTCGCCCGCTTTGTAGTCGGTCTTGTCGAGCGCGATTTCCAGGAGGTCCGGCGTGTCGGAACCGGATTCCGCGTAGAAGCCGGCATCGAACGACAGCGACGTGATTGCGGCATTCGGCTCGGTGACTTCGAGACGATAGCGGCCCCACTTCACCGGCAGCGACAGGCGCGCCGGCTTGTCGGCGGCGATATCGACCGTACCGTTGGCGACGCGTTCAGTGCGCTTGACCGGCTCGTAATTCCACCGGCCGTTCTGTCGGTACCATTGATAAGTGGTCTCGACACGCAGCAGCTCGTATTTCAAGCCGCTCTTGGCCATCGCCTTGCCGTCAGGCCCGACCATTACAACGTCGAATTCGGCATTGGCGCCGTCGCCGAGCGAACGGCCAGAGAAAGCGGCCTTCACGCCGATCATGGCGCTGTCGGCGGCGATCGGCAGCGTCAGTGTGCGTTCAACGGCACGGCCGCCGGATTCTGCCATGCTGACATTGATCTTTGCTTCGAGCGGGCGCGAGGTTTGCGGAATCTTGTCGAGCGCAACGGAGATTGCCGCCTTGCCGGCGGCATCGGTGGCCGGCACGTCCTCCAGTTCCTGGCGGACGTCCGTCACTTCATCGTCGAGCAGACCGAAGCTGTAACCGGCAAAGCCAGGCCGCTCCTTGGCGGCGCTGATGGTGACCGCGCCAGACAAATCGAGATTGGAGGCCGGCGCACCGTAGAGGAAACGGCCGTCGACCGTGACCTGCACCGGACCGTTGCGCGGAATGACCTGCGCCGCCGATTTCAGATCGAATTCGATACGGTCGGGCACGTAGTCCTCGACCATGAAGGTCGTTTCGCCGACCGGTGGACGCTTCGGATCGGTATAGGCGCGCACGCGCCACGTTCCGGTCGATGCGGATTGAACCAGCGGCAGGACGAGACTGCGGCCGCCGAGCCCCTGATCCGCGATGACCACGCGGCGATATTCGACGCCGTCGGGACGCACGACCACCATCGTCAGCGGCGCGGACGGCGCAGCAACGCCACGGGTGTCACGCAACAAGGCCGTCACGGCAACGGATTCACCGGAGCGATAGACGCCGCGCTCGGTATAGACGAAGGCATCGAGCCCATCCGGGATCTGGCGGCCGCCGACGCCACGGTCGGACAGATCGAAAGCCGTCGATTTCAGGCTGAGGAAGGCATAGTCGGCCTTGTCGGTGACGACGACGGCCGCGGGCGACAGACCGCCCTCGCCGCGCGCCAGGCCCGCCTCGAAATGCGCAACGCCGTTCTTGTCAGTGCTCTTGGTGGCCAGCACTTCGTTGTTGCGGGCCATGAGCCGCACGCTGGTGCCAGCGATAGGCTGGGCGCTTGCCAGCGAATTCACGAAGACATCGACGCCATCCTGCCCGCTATAGGCGGTAAGGCCCAGATCGGAAACGATGAACCATTGGGTCGCGACTTGCTCGTAGTCGTCCTGAACCGCGCCTTTCGGCGAGGCGATGATGGCATAGACGCCGGGGCCGATGTCCTTCAACGCCTGATCGACCGGGAAAGCGGTCGTCACTTCAGTGTTGAGCTGCTGCTCGACGGCAAGTTCGCCGCTCCAGACCTTGGAGCCACGCTCGTCGCCGATACGCTCGGCTTCGCTCTTGCTGAGATTGCGCTGGAAGTCGTAGCCCAAAAGAGTCTCGATGAGGTTGCGGTCGCCAATGCGATAGACCGCCACGTCCAGCGCCGCGGTGTTGACGCTGAGCACCGGAATGCCCCGCTGGCCGGTGCGCGGCAGCACGTAAGCCTTGCCGGTGAAACGCGCGAAGGGTTTGCGATCACGCACAAAGATCGTGAAGTCAGCGGACTTCGCCAAAGTTTCGCGCACCACCGACGGCAATCCCGCGCGCAAGGTCACGGTGTAGCGGTCACCGTGCTTGAGGCCCTCGACGCAAAGCTGTTTGTCGTTGGCCGAAATTGCCGGCCTGTCCATGCCGGCGACGGCGACGAAAGGCGAGAAATCGGTACGGCGGCCCGGCAGTTCTTCAGAAAACTGGAAGCAGACACGCGGCGAGATGGCGTCTGAGTCGACGGTGTAATTGAGATAGCGGAAGCCGTGATCGACACGCAGACGCTCGTATTGCCCGCGCAGCTCGGCCGTCTCGCGGATATCGAGCGACAGGCGCAGCGTATCGAGCGATGGGCGCCATTCCTTGCGATCGGCGAAAGTGCGTCCCAGCACGGCAAGACTGTCGCCTTCGAGATTGCGATCGCTCGTGCGCTGATAGGCGATATAGGCCGCGGTTGTAGCGCGGTCGAGCAGCAGCGTTTTTTCTCGGTCGTCGCGCGGACGAATTTGCAGCACGGTGCGCGCCAGCCGCAGCCAGGTGGCGGCGTCGTCCGGCGCGACCGCAACGGCCTGGCTGAGCACGGTCATACCGGTGCGGAAATCGTTCTTCTGGAAGGCTGTGTCGGCGTCGCGGCGCAGCGTGGCGGCCGGCTTGGTCACCGTCCCGGCGTCGGTCTTGATCTGGGCTTCGAGTTTGATCGCCGATTCTGCGAGTTCGCCGTTCTGATAGGCCTTGTCGGCGGCCAGCGCCGGAATGGAGGAGGCAAGAGCAAGCAGCGCGGCGGCAAAACCGGCGCGGACGAACATGCGCATGGCGTGAAACCTCCCAAAGCAGCGAACGAATCTCATTAAAGTTCCCGATGGTGTCGAGTAGATGGCAGATTCTTAGTCGCCGGCCGTCCCTCACAGGTTCAAAGACTACATCATTCACGCGAGGAGCAGCCGATAAGCTGCTCTTATGTCACAATAATCTCTTTCACCAAGGCAAAGCTGCCCGCGCCATCTTTCAAACGGTTCACCGGACGGGTAAATCGGGTGTCGATGATCTCGTAGCTCAGTTGGATAGAGCAGCCGCCTTCTAAGCGGCAGGTCGCTGGTTCGAATCCAGCCGAGATCGCCAATTCCTTTCAACTCCCGTGAATTTGTTTCATCTGGTTTATCAAGCCAGTTTGGCACTGGAACTCATAATTAACGAGTTGAGAACATCAATATTGGGCACGGGTGTTGTCCCACTCCCAACGCGACCAGGTCCAGGCGCCGCCGCCCATGACAGATATGGCTGCCTCCTCGCCGCCTCGCGCCGCCAGCGACGTCACCGCGGCGCCGCCGCTCGCCCCCGCCAATGCCGCCCCGCTCTGCTACGTCGTCGACGAAGAAGCCAGCATCCGGCACTTCCTGTCTCTGGTGCTTCATGGCTCCGGTGTCGACACCATGGAATTCGCCGATGGCGCCGCGATGCGCCGCACGCTCGAAAACCGGGTGCCCGACCTCGTCTTCCACAACATCACGCTCGATGCCGCCGACGCGGTTGAATCTATGGTGGCGCTCGGCCGGACCGCCCTGAGTTGCTCCGTGCAGCTGATGAGCAACCGCGGCGCGGCCGTGCTCGAGCACGTCAAGAATATCGGCACGCAGCAACAGATATCGATGCTGCCGGTGCTCAAGAAACCGTTCGAAACCGACGCGGTCCTCAAGATCCTCGAAAATCTCAAGGTCGGCATTCCGGCTTCGGCCGCCGTCCGGCTCGACCTGACGGAAGCGCTCGACAAGAACTGGATCGAGTTCTGGTACCAGCCGAAAATCGCGCTCCGCAAAAAACAGCTCGCAGGCGCCGAGGCTTATGTCCGCGCCCGCCATCCGCAGCACGGCATTGTGAATCCCTCGGCCTTCATGCCGGATGCTTCGGACGCGGCGGTGCTCAGACTGTCGGAGCTCGCGCTGCACAGTGTGCTCAAGGCGAGCGAGAACTTCTCCAAGCTCGGCATCAATCTGCGGCTGACCGTCAATGTTCCCTTTGCCGCGCTGATTCAGTTGCCGATCGAGGACATCGTGCGCTCGCAACGGCGGAGCCCGGACAACTGGCCGGGCTTGATCATCGATGTGCCGGAGGAACAGGTCGTCACCGACCTGCCACTGGCGATGGATCTCGCCAAAAAGCTTGAACCGATCAACGTGCGGGTGGCCATCGACGATTGCGGCCGCGCTTACGGCATGCTGGCCGGCCTTTCCGAACTGCCCTTCACCGAACTCAAGCTCGACCGCGCCTTTGTGGCCGACTGCGCCACGGACAAGGTCAACGCGCCGCTGTGCAAGACCATGATCAATCTCGCGCATCATTTCGGCCGCACGGCGGTCGCGATGGGTATCGAGAAGGCGCCGGATGCGGTCGCCATGGTGAGCATGGGTTGCGACTTCGGCCAGGGCTTCCTGCTCGGTCTGCCGATGGCGGAGGAACGCTTTATTTCGCTGCTGCGGCAGCGCGGGGCCGCACGCGCCGAACCGGCGGCGACCTGACGGACTAGTGGCTCCAGGAATTTAGCGGCTTAAGAATTTAGTGGCTCCAGGCGTCGCGGCGCCTGAAGGCAAAATTATCGGCGTAGGACGCGATGCGCCGGGCCACCGGCTTTTCCTCAGTCAGTTGGTACGGCACGCCGTGCCGCTCGCAGTAAGCAACGGCCTCTTCCTTGGTGGCAAAGCGCAAGCGCAACTGTTGGCGCATGTCGCCCGACGAGGTCCAGCCCATCAGTGGTTCGACATGGCGCGGCTCTTCCGGGTCAAAGTCGACCGCCCAATCATGGGTTTTGGCGGTGCCGGACTGCATGGCGGTCTTGGCGGGCTTGTAGATGCGCGCGGACATTGGA
>DASYCM010000433.1:0-4000 GCA_036500165.1 Pseudolabrys sp. | reverse complement strand
ATTCTACAATGATGGCTTCGGTCCGCTGGCGGTGCTGCCGCTGTGGGCGCAGGCGGTCATTTTCATCGTCATGTCCGACTTCCTGACTTACTGGACGCATCGCGCCTTCCATGGTGCCGATCTCTGGAAATACCACGCGATCCATCATTCGTCGGAAGATCTCGACTGGATTTCAGCCGCGCGGTTTCATCCGATCAATATCTTCCTCGGCACCGTGCTGGTCGACGTCGCGCTGCTGCTCGCCGGCATTTCGCCGAATGTCATGCTGTGGGTCGGGCCGTTCACGACGGCTACGTCGGCGATGGTCCACGCCAACCTGAACTGGACCTTTGGGCCGTTCAAATACGTGCTGGCGAGCCCGATATTTCATCGTTGGCACCACACCGCCGCCGACCGAGGCGGCTCGAGCAATTTCGCCGGGACTTTCCCGGTCTGGGACCTGATGTTCGGCACCTTCTACATGCCCGAGCATGAAATGCCGGACGAATACGGCGTCGACGACATGCACTTCCCGTCCGGTTTCGGCGCGCAGATGGCGTATCCATTCCGCCATATCATCGATGATTGGCGGGCCAAACTGCGCAAGGTGGCCGGAAGCTCGAAGCCGGTTTAGCTCCGGCTTCCCGGGCCTTTGCACTTCGTTCACCAATTTGCAGTCAACTCTATCGGAAGTACCCGTCCTGTAGCGGCGGGTTTTGTATGCGTGTGTAGCGTTGGAGAGTTCAATGCCGGCCGTGTTCGGGCGTCGTCAGCGACTGTTTGCAGCCGCGCTGTTGTCCGCCACCATGCTGACCGCATTCCCGGCTTTGGCTGACACCTTCACCGTCGCTGTCGACCAGGCGCAGATCATGCGGCTGCCCGACAAGGTGGCCACCATCGTAATCGGCAATCCCTTGATCGCGGATGCTTCGCTGCAAAGTGGCGGCGTTCTCGTCGTCACCGGTAAAGGCTACGGCTCGACCAATCTTCTGGCGATGGATCGTAACGGCAAGATCGTCATGGATACGACTGTGCAGGTCGTCGGTCCCGCCGGCGGCGATCTGATCGTCGTCTACAAGGGCACTGCCCGCGAATCCTATAGTTGCTCGCCGGAATGTGCACCGCGCGCAACGTTGGGCGACGAAAACAAATATTTCACCGAGACACTGGGCCAGACCGGAGTCCGGAGTTCCCAGGCCCAGACGTCGCCGAAATAGGCGCGTGACGGGCAGGGTTAGCGGCTGCTTAACGCGATTGTCTTCGTTCGAGGCAATGTGCGCAATAAAAAGAAAACTCCGGTTGGTAGTGTCCCGCCATCCTCGAATATCGAGCCTCACTCATGGCTGACACACCGCGCAGTACATTCCTCACCAGGTTGGGCCGGTTAGTGCCGTCTCGCCTCGCGCGCCGTTTCGTGCGCCAGCAAGATGGTGCCGCCGCGGTCGAATTCGCGCTGGTCGCCGCGCCGTTCCTCGCGCTGACCTTCGCCATTCTCGAAACGGCTTTTGTATTCTTCGCGCAGCAGACAATGGAAGCGACTGCGGCCGATGCATCCCGCCTCGTCATGACCGGGCAGGCGCAGACTGCCAACTATACGCAAGCTGACTTCAAGACCGCCGTTTGCTCGCGGGTCTACGGCCTATTCGATTGCGCCACCGGCATGACGGTCGACGTCAAAACCTATTCGACCTTTGCATCCGTCGACAATACGGCGCCCGTCACCAGCGGTGCATTCGACAGTACCAAGACCGGCTATACGCCGGGCGGTCCTGGCTGCATCGTTCGCGTGACACTTTACTATCAATGGCCGATTTACGTTTCGATGTGGAATAGCGGGTTAGCCAATCTCAACGGTAACAAGCGGCTTCTTGTCGCGACGGCCGTTTTCCGCAACGAACCTTACGGACCGTCGGGATCATGCTGAGTATCTCAATCGTCAGAAAAATTGTACGGCTGGCGCGGGACAAGCGCGGTGTTTCGGCCATCGAGTTCGCATTGCTGGCGCCGGTAATGATCGGGTTGTATTTTGGCTGCGCCGAAATCGCTACTGGTGTCGGCACCGACCGCAAGGTGAGTTTGATTTCGGCGGCTCTCGCCAACCTGTCGGCGCAGACGACCACGATCAGCACTGCCGACATGACCAACATTCTCGATGCGTCGAGTGCGATCATCTCACCGTATTCGTCAGGCAATCTGAAGATGACGATTACCTGCATCAAGATCGACGCCAACAAGAACGCGGCCGTGAAATGGAGCGTGACGCGCAACGGCACCGCCAACAGCGGCAGCATCACTGTTCCGACGGCGCTGGCGGTGGCGAATTCGTACCTGATCCTGTCAGAAGCGTCCTACGCCTATACACCGACGGTCGGCTATACCATCAGCGGTACGCTGAACCTGTCGGACAAGATGTACATGACGCCGCGTATTTCGGCGCCGACTTACGGCACCACGACCTGCACTTGATGCCACAACAATCACGGTGTGATTGGCAGCGACGTCGTCGACTTGATCCGTTCCATCGCAAAGCGCGACGTGACGTTTTTCAACGGCACGGTGGCGATCAGCTTCTTGTAGAACGTGTCGTAACCGGGCATGTCGTGCACAACGACGCGCAGCATGTAGTCGACGTCGCCGGCCATACGGTAAAACTCCATCACCTCTGGCATGGCGCCCACCGTCTCGGCGAATTTCGCCAGCCAGTCCTGCGAATGGTCGCCGGTCTCGATCGAGACGAACACCGTAATGCCGAGCCCGACCTTTTCCGGATCGATCAGCGCGACGCGCTTGGTAATGACGCCGTCGGCCTCCAGCCGCTGCAAACGCTTCCAGCACGGCGTCGAGGACAGCCCGACGCGCTGGCCGATTTCGGCCACCGAGAGCGATGCGTCCTGTTGGACGACGGCGAGGATTTTGCGGTCGATGGCGTCCATTCTATTTTCCTTTGAAATCCGGTACGAACATCCTAAGGCTTGATGCCATATTGGAATAATTTTCTTATTTATGGCCTGTATCTGTTATTATAGAGAAAAATATTCTATATCAAGCGCAATCTATCGGCACCTCAGGTGTCTTCCACTCCTGGAATACCCATGCTCAACATCTTCGAAGCGGTTATCACCCGCACCGTTATCCCCGCCGTCACAGGCTCGTTGCGCCGTATCGGCGCAGCCATGCTGCTCAGCGCCGCGCTCGCCGCCGCTTCCGCCGGCGCCCATGCGACGGAAATTCAGCCGCTGGTCAGCGCGCAATGGCTCAACAGCAACGCCCAAAGCGGCAAGGAGCAGGCCGGCAAGGTCGTGGTACTCGACATTCGCTCGGCTATCGACGGCAGCGCGCCGGAGGCTTTCGCGGAGGGCCATATCCCCGGCGCGGTGCACAGCGATTACGACAAGGGCGGCTGGCGCGTGGAGCGCAACGGCGTGCCCTTTATGGTGCCGACCACGGCCGAACTGGAAAAGCTCATCGGTGAACTCGGCATCGACGAAGACAGCCATGTCGTCGTCGTGCCGGCCGGCGTCAGCTATTCGGATTTCGGCGCTGCGGCCCGTACCTACTGGACGCTGAAATATGCCGGCGTGAACAATGTCTCGATCCTCGACGGCGGTCTTGCCGCCTGGAAACAGGCGGGTCTGCCGCTGGAGCAGGGCGTGCATGCGCCGTCGCCGGCGATCTTTAGCGCTTCCATCAACAACAGCATCCTCGCGCTCGCCAGCGAGGTCGAAAAGATCGAGTCGTCGGGCGGCGCAACCTTGATCGACGCGCGGCCCGGCACGTTCTACAGCGGCAAGGAAAAGACACCGCAAGCGCAGGCCTATGGCCACATTCCCGGCGCGCTCAGCCTCGACAGCGCGGCGTTCTATGACGAGAAGGCCAACCGCCTGAAGCCCGCGGCTGAACTGGCCAAGGTCGCGGAACATCTGCCGTCCGGCGCCGCCGTGACCTACTGCAATACCGGGCATTGGGCGGCGACCGACTGGTTCGTGCTCCACGAATTGCTCGGCCGCAGCAATGCGCGGCT
>DASYCM010000432.1:0-5636 GCA_036500165.1 Pseudolabrys sp. | reverse complement strand
ACCGACGGCGATCTCAAGACCTTGCCGGTCGAGTACCGCAACATCGCCGCCGATGCGCAGGTGCAGCCACCGTTCACGTTGCCGTTCCGGCGCGGCGATCAGGTTCTCAACGTCGGCTGGGCGATTTTATTGCCGCAGCCGAGCTACGCGCGGATACAATGACCAACTGCGTCTCTCGGCCTCAGGACTCATGCTTCGGACGCCCGCGGAATGAAGCTCAAATCTCACCCGCCACCGCGTAAGAGCTCAATTGCTCTTCCGATCGTTACCGCAGCGCTGGCCGCAGCAATTTTTGCGGTCGATACGACGACCAATCTCGAGATAGCCGCGGCGGTTTTATACGTTGTCGTCGTGCTGATGTCGGTGCGCTTCTGTGGGAGGCGTGGCGTCATACTCATCGCAGCAACGTGCATGACACTGACAATCTTCAGCTATGTTCTGACACGCACCGGGAACCTGCAAACCGGGCTGATCAACACCGTGATCAGCCTCTTGGCGACAGGACTCACAACCCTTCTCGCTTTGAAGATTGAATCGGCAAGGACGATAGCCAGAGCACTCACCGAAGCCGATCAACTTCGTGACGCATTAATAGGTTCTGTCTCCCACGAACTACGAACGCCTCTTGCCTCCATTTTAGGTGGAGTTTCGGTGCTCGCCGGAACGCCCGCGGTCACGAACGACCCTCGTCTTGCTTCGTTAGCCGCCGGCATCCGTGATGAAGCCATGCGGCTTAACAACGATATTCAGAATTTGTTGGACGCTGCGCGCATTACTAGCGATGGCTTGAAATCCCGCCATGACTGGACCGAACCGGCAGACATCGTAAATGCAGCTATCAAACGCATTGGTCTTAGATATCCCGATCACAGGATCGACTTAAACCTCAGCGCAGATCTGCCGCTCATCGATGTCGATCCGGTTCTTGTTGAGCAGGCTCTCGGCCAAATTGTCGCCAATGCAGCAAAATATTCGCTCGCTGACTCTACAATTCGCGTAGCCGCAATTGTTGAGAATCAGCATTTAATAATATCGGTTAGCGATGACGGCCTTGGTCTTACCGCCGATGAAAAGCGTAGGCTTCCAGAACGCTTCTTTCGTGGCGATCGTCACATCGGAAAAATATCAGGGTCTGGGTTGGGTATGTGGATCGCGAATATTTTTGTCATCAATAGCGGTGGCAAACTTGAAGCTTTGAGTGCCGGCGAGGGGCAAGGGACAACAATACGAATTGTGTTGCCGATATCCCGCCACGTGGACGAAGGCAAAGCCTTGGCGGAAGACGCCTGAATATCCCGCTTGAAACTCTCGATCTGACCGCCTGTTAAAGTCTCACGTCAGCGCGTGATGATGTTCTTCATGTTCCTAAAATCGCCGGCCAGATAGCGGCGGATGTTTTCCTGGATTGTCGGCAAATTGTTGCGCGCCGAATTGTCGTGCGTCGCCGCTTGGTGGCAGGTGATGATGACGTTATCGAGATCCCACAACGGACTGTCGGACTTGAGCGGCTCTTGCGCGAAGACATCGAGCGCTGCACCGGCGATGCGCTTTTCTTTCAGGGCCCAGAGCAGCGCCTTCTCGTCGACGACGCCGCCGCGCGCCAGATTGATCAGATAGCTATTGGGCTTCATCGCCGCCAGCATCTCGGCATCGATCATATTATGCGTCTGCGGCGTGTAGGGCGTGAGCACGACGAAATAGTCGATATTGCCCAGCATCTCCTTCAGTTTACTCTTGTCGTAGACCTGATCGAAGCCCGCGACCTGGCGCACACCGGATGTGAAGCCGAGCACTGTCATGTTAAAAGCCTTGAAGCGCGGCGCCATCGACTCGGCGATCGACCCCATGCCGAGAATGCCGACGGTTTTCTCATTGAGCAGACGCGACGGCCAGTTCTCCCACTTGTGCTGGGCCTTGTTGTTGAGGCTGCGCGGCAATTGGCGGCTCAACGCCAGCATCAGCGACATGGCCGCTTCCGACATCGGCGCGCCGTGCACGCCGTGGATGTTGGTGACGATAATGTCCTTGCCGAGCGAGGGCCGATCGGCGATGCCGTCAACGCCGGTACCGATGCCCTGCACCCATTTCAGCTTCTTTGCGCTGGAGAAAACGTGATCGGCCTTGGTCTCGAGATGCGGCCCGTGCGTGACGATGATCTCGGCTGTGTCGAGATAAGGATCGGCGTCGGCGACGTTGGCGACGATATTGACCGTCAGTTCGGGAAAGGTTTGTGCGATTCCGTTGAAATACTGTGTCCGGATTTTCTCATGTGAGCGAAGAATAATCAGTAGCGCGGGCTTTGCGTTCATTGATAAGAACACTCCGGACAGTACGTATTTTAAGGAAGAAACGAAGCCATGAAGGTCACGGCGGTCGAGGATATACACGCTAGCGCCGGGTGGCGCACGCTTTCGTTTCTCAAAGTCACGACCGACGAAGGCCTCATTGGATGGTCCGAGTTCGGTGAAGGCCGTTCGATGCCGGGACTGAGTGGCGTCATCCGCAAGATGGCGCAGCAGATCGTCGGACAGGACCCGCGCCAGGTCGGGCGCATCAGCGCCAAGCTCTACGCGCATACCCGCACTGCCAATAGCGGGATGATCGCGCAGGCGATCGCGGCGATCGAGAACGCCTGTCTCGACCTGAAGGCGAAAGCTTTGGGCGTGCCCGTCTACGAGTTGTTCGGCGGCGCGTTGCGCGACAAGCTCCCGGTCTACTGGTCGCATTGCGGCACGCTGCGCGTGCGTCATCCTGATTTGTTCGGCGGCAAGCCGCTGCGCTCACTCGATGATATCGTCGCGCTCGGCAAGGAAGTCGCAGCCGGCGGTTACCCTGCCCTCAAGACCAACATTCTCACCTTCGCCAACGGCAAGGCGTCGAATTATCAGGGCGGCTTCGGTATGAGCGAAGGCCATCCCGAGATCAATCTCGACGAGCGGCAGCTCAGCGCCATCGTCGATTTGATGGCGGCCTTCAAACAGGGTGCCGGGCCCGATGTGAAGCTGTCGATCGACCTCAACTGCAATTTCAAACCGGAAGGCGTGCGTCAGATCGCCAAGGCGCTGGAGCCGTTCCGGATGCTGTGGCTCGAATTCGATCTACATGACCCTAAGTCGCTCGCGGCCATTCGTCAGTCGACGACAACGCCCATCGGCTCACTGGAGACGATCTATGGCCGCCGCAATCTCAAGCCTTATCTCGAGGAGACGGCGGTCGACGCCGTCATCATCGATCCGCAGTGGAACGGCATGATTGAATCGACCCGCATGGCCTCGCTGGTCGACACTTACGACGTCAATGTCGCCGTGCACAATTATCATGGCCACCTCTCGACGCTGATCGGGACGCATTTTGCTGCCGCGATTCCGAATTTCCGGATTGCGGAAATCGTCGTTGACGAAGCGCCTTGGGTAGCGGATTTGTTCACGCATCCTGTCGTTCTCGAGAACGGCGTCATCACCGTTCCCAACCGGCCGGGCTGGGGCACCGACATCAACGAAGAAGCCGTTCGCGCACATCCGGTAAAAGCTTAAGGGATTAAATCATGATCAATCGCCGCCATTTCGTTGCCGCCACCGCCGCGTCGCTGGTCGCTCCAACTTCCGCTTTTGCGCAGGCCTGGCCGAGCCGGCCGGTCATTGCCATCGTGCCGTTTCCGCCGTCGGGCAATGTCGACATCACCGCGCGTCTCGTCGGACCTTCCTTCGCGTCGTCGCTGGGTCAGCAGCTTGTGGTCGAGAACCGTCCCGGCGCCGGCGGCAATCTGGGCAATGAAGCCGTGGCGCGCGCGGCGCCGGACGGATACACGGTGCTGTTCACGCAGGGCGGCATCGCCGTCAATCAGTTCCTGTACAAGAACCTGAAATACGATGCGGCGCGCGATTTCACGCCGGTGTCGTTGCTTGTTCTCGTCCCCAACGTCATCGTCGTTCCGGCGAGTTCGCCGCCGAAGACGATGGCGGAATTCATCGACTACGCGAAGTCGAAGAAGCTCCTGTACTCGTCGGCGGGTAACGGCACGTCCAGCCATCTGTCCGGCGAGTTGCTCAAGCGCAAGCTCGGCGTCGAAATGACCCACGTGCCGTATCGCGGCACCGCGCCGGGTGTCACCGACATGATCGCCGGTCGCGTCGATGTCACCTGCGACAACGTCTCTGCGCTGCTGCCGCACATCAAGTCGGGCGCCCTGCGCGCGCTTGCGGTGACGACGAAGGAGCGGCTCGCCGTCCTGCCGGACGTGCCGACGATGGATGCGTCGGGCATCAAGGACTTCAAGTCGTCCGGCTGGACCGCGGTGTTCGCACCGTCCAAGACCCCGGCCGACATCGTCACCAAGATGAACCAAGCGTTGGTGAATGCCGTGCGCCAAGGCAACGTGCGCAAAACCATGGAAGAAGTCGGCAACGTCGTCGTCGGCTCGTCGCCCGAGGAATGCGCGAAGTTCGTCAAGGACGAAAGCGACACTTGGGGTCCGATCATCAAGGAAGCGAACATCACGCTCGACGGCTGATCACGCCGTCGAGAGCCACAGCCGCTTCATCACGCCGAAATATCGCAATGCAGTATCGGCGATTCCGCTTCCCCCTGCACCGCCGGGTGCCATAGGATTTAGGCGAGGGCTGAAAAGCTGCTCGTACGTCAGCCCGCGAACTAAACGGCCGCAACACAGCACAACAATAAGCGGCCTGTGGGAGGACCATGATGTTTGCGCGCAGCTTCGCGGCGCTCGTTGCCGCATGTCTTTCTGTAACATCTCTCATGACGATCGGCGCCGCTTCGGCGCAGACCTATCCAAACCGGCCGATCACTTTAATCGTCCCCTTCCCGCCCGGCGGCGCGACCGATGCGATTGCGCGCATCATGCAAAACCCGCTGGAGAAAGCGCTGGGCCAGACCGTGGTGATCGAAAACGTCGGCGGCGCCGCCGGCATGATCGCCGCCGCGCGCGTAGCCCGGGCCGAGCCGGACGGCTACACGATATTGATCCACCAGGTGGCGCTGGCCGCGGGTGTGGCGCTTTATCCCAAGCTCTCGTTCGACGCGGTCAAGGATTTCGCCACCATCGGCCTCGTCAACACCACGGCCTCGACCCTGGCGGGGGCGGCGTCGTTGCCGCCAAAAAACTTCAAGGAATTGTTGGACTGGTCGAAAGAACCCGGACGCACGGTAAAGATCGGCCATGCCGGCGTCGGCTCTTACGGTCATTTAAGCGGCGTCCTGGTCGCGCAGGAAACCGCCATGCACGCGTCGCAGATTCCCTACCGCGGCGCAGGTCCGGCGCTGGTCGACCTCTTGTCGGGACAGATCGATTTGACGTCGATATCGGCCATTCAGGCGGCGCCCTTCGCCAAGGACGGCAAGCTGAAAGTATATGCCATCATCGGCCGCAAGCGTTTCGCCGGCATGCCGGACGTGCCGACGCTGGGCGAACTCGGCTACAAGAAACTCGACATCGACTTCTGGCACATACTGGTTGCGCCTGCCGCAACGCCGCGTCCCATCATCAACAAACTGAACGTCGCACTACGCGCCACGTTGGCCGATCCCGCCGTGCAGAAAAACTTCGCCGACGGCGGCATGGTCCCCTATCCGCCCGAGGAACTGACACCGGAAGCCGCGCACACGCTGCTCAAGAA
>DASYCM010000431.1:0-4206 GCA_036500165.1 Pseudolabrys sp. | reverse complement strand
AGGGTCGCCCGCCCCGACGGGCTGCTCGAGGCGGCCCGCGCCATCATGACGACCGACACCTATCCAAAGGTCGCGACCGCGACCGCCGAGATCGCCGGCGTCACGGTGACGATCAACGGCATGGCCAAGGGCGCGGGCATGATCGCACCTGACATGGCGACGATGCTGTCTTTTATATTTACGGACGCGCCGCTCTCGGCGGCAGCGCTACAATCGCTGCTGAAGACCGGCGTTGAGGACACCTTCAATGCGCTTACCATCGACAGCGACACCTCGACGTCGGACACGCTGCTGGCCTTCGCCACCGGCGCTGCCGCGGCGAACGGCGCGCCGAAGATTTCGCGCGCGAGCGATCCGCGCCTGAAGGCCTTTGCAAAAGCATTTTACGGCGTACTCGCCAATCTCGCCGAGCAGGTTGCTCGCGACGGCGAAGGTGCGCGAAAACTGGTGGAGATCGTCGTCGAGGGCGCGACATCGAAACCGTCGGCGCGAAAAATCGCCATGTCGATCGCCAATTCGCCGCTGGTGAAGACCGCCATTGCCGGCGAAGACGCCAATTGGGGCCGTGTCGTCATGGCCGTCGGTAAAGCGGGAGAGCCAGCCGATCGCGACAAGTTGTCGATCTGGTTCGCCGGCATCCGCGTCGCTCATAAGGGTGCGCGCGATCCCGGTTACGACGAGGCTGCCGTCTCTGCCGAAATGAAAAAGCCGGAGATTTTTCTCAAAGTATCACTGGGACTCGGCAAAGGCCGTGACCGCGTTCTGACCTGCGACCTGACCAAGGAATATATCGCCATCAACGGCGACTACAGGTCGTAAGCAAAGTCATGGCTGCCGCCTTCAAGAAAATACTGATCTTCGCAACCCTTGCGCTGTTCTGTTCGCAAAGCCTCGCGCAATGGAACGTTCAGCAATCCCACATCAATGGCAACGTGCCCGACGCGAGCGATTTTCGTGCCTTGCTGGAGCGAGACTTGCTGGCGTATTTCAGGGACTCAACCAGCCCATCCGCCACATCTGTTGAGTACAAGCTGCTGCGAGACGTCCCGACTCAATCGGGAGTCGCTTTTCCCAAATATTACGCTTGGGTCAAGGTTTTCGCCGGTTCACTCATTCTCCAGGAGGGAGCTGTACGAATCGCGGCCATTCAGCGAACCCAATTTGAAGTCACCGATTTCATTTCCTCTGAGCAAATCAAATCCAACCCGAGTAGCATCAAAAACATTTTCCCTGCCCCTCTTGTGCCAGCTGTGCTCTCATTAGCTGACGCAAAATAGGCTGCGACCGCGTCGCTGACCTGTGATTTGACTAAAGAATATATCGCGATCAACGATGATTACCGGTCTTAACCGACCGTTAACCGTCGAATTTTAGTCGTTTTTTACCTTGCGCTGCCAACTTGGAACTCGAGGGGTTGTGAGCAAAATCGTTCTTGTCGCCGCCTGCGCTCTCATCGATGCCGACGGCCGCGTGCTGCTTGCACAGCGTCCCGCCGGCAAACCGATGGCGGGGTTGTGGGAGTTTCCCGGCGGCAAGGTTGAAGCCGGCGAGCGTCCCGAAGAAACGTTGATCCGCGAACTGAAGGAAGAACTCGCGATAACCGTTCAGGAGGCCTGTCTGGCGCCGCTTACTTTCGCCAGCCACGCATATCCCGACTTCCACCTGCTGATGCCTCTTTACGTCTGCAGGCGCTGGGAGGGGATGGTCATCGCGATGGAGAAACAGCAACTGGCCTGGGTGAAACCCAACCGCTTGCGTGACTACGAAATGCCGCCCGCCGATGTGCCCTTGATCGCGCACCTGATGGCGTTGCTTTAAAAATTGAAAGACAGGAAGTCTTCCATGAGTGCCAGAATTAGAAATTTCATCAAAGACGAAAACGGCGCCACAGCCATCGAATATGCGCTGCTGGCATCGGGTATCGGCATTGCCATTCTGGCCACGGTGAACACTCTTGGCAGCAACGTAAATGCGATGTGGACGACGGTCGCCACCGCGCTGCGATAAAAGTCGTTTCGAACTATTCCTTAGCCACCACTGACATATACTCGCCGCAACGCCCTTTAGAGGCCGTAACCGGGGAGGACGTCTATGAGCGGCTCTTTGGATAGTTTCTTCGCGCGCCAGCTTGCCGTTTACGCTAGCTACCACCGCGACCACCGCAACCGCACCACGCACTTCATCGGCATTCCGGCGATCGTGTTTTCGATCCTAGTGCCGCTGGCGCTGGTGCATATCGATGGCATCTCCCTCGCGTTGATGGTTGCCATCATGGCAGTGCTCGGCTGGATCGCGCTCGACCGCGTCATCGGTCTCGCCATGCTGGTGATGATGGTGCCGATGCTCTTGATCGCCGAATGGATCGCAGGACACGGCAGTTCGGCGGCATGGGTCGTATTCGCTATCTTTTTCGTTGGCGGCTGGGCATTCCAGTTAGTCGGTCATGTCTGGGAAGGACGCCGTCCAGCGCTCACCGACAATCTGTTCCAGGCCTTCATCGGCCCGATGTTCATCATGGCCGAAGTGCTGATGGCGGTCGGACTGAAGCAGGATTTGAAGGCAGTCGTCGATGGTGCGCCGCACGCACCGGCGTGAATCACCGCCCGGTTTTCTCGCCGGTCGATATTTCTCTTGAGCCGAGCGCATCGGCCAGCCGCTGCGTCGCGCTGCCGGGCTTCAACGGCTTCTGCTGGCTGTCGTGCGGTGTCCAGCCGGACAGCCATACAATCTCGAAGGTCGCACGCAGGCGGCCGTCGCTGTCGGCAAACCGCTGCGCATAAATCTCCGCCATTCGCAGCAACGTCGCGCGCTTGAGCGGCGTGCGGCGGCGTTCGATCAGAATGTTGGTCGCACCCATGCGGCGCAGATCGCGCATCAGCGCGAAGACGTCACTGTAGCGCACCGTCAGCTTGTCGGAATCGATGACCGGCAGTGCAAAACCGGCGCGTTGCAACAAGCCGCCGAGTGCGCGCACGTCGGCAAAGGGCGCGACACGCGGCGAGACACCGCCTTCCACCTCCACTTCGGCTTCGGCGAAAGCTTCGCGCAATTCGATGAGCGTGTCGCCGCCGGGCAACGCGGCAAGCAACAAGCCGTCCGGCTTCAGCGCGCGGCGGATTTGAATGAGTGTGCCGGGCAGATCGTTGACAAATTGCAGCGCCAGCGCCGAAACGACCAGATCGAGCGAACCGTCGGCAAAGGGCAGCGCCTCCTCGTCGGCAACGATACTGTCGCCGCCATAAATCGCCGCGACCTTGCCGCTGGCGGTGAGAATACGCCGCACCGCATCAGTCGGCGTGCCGATATCGGCGGCGCGGTCGAAGGTGCGCAGCACGGCTTCGAGACGCTCTCCCAGGTCGGCGGCGACGCGATCGATCAAAAACGTCTCCAGACCACGCGCCAATGCACGCGCCTGGCGCAGGCGCATGAGCTTGCGGTCGAAGATGGCCGGGGTCGAAGACATCTGGTAGCCTTTGCAGCATGAACGAGCTTGTGCAAGCAAGCCGGGAAGAACCGCCAATTGAGGCGCCGTCGCGCCGTGCGCGGCTGCGTGCAGGTTTTGGCGGCGGTTTGCGCGGCGCGCTGCGGCTGGCGCTCGATATGGCGTTACCCCCGCTTTGTCCGTCCTGTCGCGAACCGCTGGGCGACGGTGTCGGCTTATGCGCCGGCTGCTGGTCGAAGCTTTCCTTCATCGAGAAGCCGTACTGCGCCCGGCTGGGCATTCCCTTTACTTACGATCCCGGGCCCGGCCTGCTGTCGATGGAAGCCATCGCCGCCCCGCCGGCCTATGACCGCGCGCGCGCCGCGGTGCGTTACGACGAGATCGCCCGAGCGCTGGTGATCGCCTTCAAGTTCAGCGACCGGCTCGACCTGGCGCCGATGATGGGGCGCTGGATGGCGCGGGCCGGCCGCGAACTGACCGAAGGCGCCGACGCCTTGGTTCCGGTGCCGCTGCATTGGCGGAGGCTCTGGGCCCGACGCTTCAACCAGGCCGCGGCGCTGTCCGGAGCTATTTCCGGCATTGCCGGCGTGCCGGTCCTGCATGGCGTCCTCAACCGCGTCCGAGCTACGCCGCAGCAGGTGGGCCTCTCGAAGCCCGAGCGCGCCGACAATGTGCAGGGCGCCTTCCGGGTGCCGCCCGAAGCCAAGGCCCGGATCGCGGGCAAGCGACTGATATTGGTCGACGACGTGCTGACCTCGGGCGCC
>DASYCM010000430.1:0-3397 GCA_036500165.1 Pseudolabrys sp. | reverse complement strand
ATGCAGGTGTAGGTCCAGAAATGGACAAGGACGACTTTGCCGCGCAAGGAGGCCGCCGTCAGCGGCGGTGAATTGATCCACGCGTCCGCGCGTTCAAGCGAAGCCAGCTCGGATTGAGTGCCTGTTTGGATGGGGATGCCGTGGAGAAAGGGCAGCCCCACCGACGTCGTCGGTTGTGACATGCTTTTGCCTCCTAAAAAGCCGGCAATCGGCGCCCCGATTGCGATCGCGAGCACTGCGGCGACCAAGAGCTTGCTCATTTTCATCGAAAACTCTCCTCGCCCAATCCGGCCGGCGTTATATGGCCCCGTGGACTAAGGGATACGTTCCGGAGGCCTCTCACGCCGATCAAACTTTCGCGACATCGATAACGGCTTCGGCGAATGCGCGCGGCGCTTCCTGCGGCAAATTGTGCCCGATGCCGCCCTTGATGGTCCGGTGCGCATATTTGCCGGAGAATTTCATGGCGTAGACGCCGGGCTCTGGATGCGGCGCGCCGTTGGCGTCGCCTTCCATGGTGATGGTCGGCACGGCGATGACCGGAGCTGCGGCAAGCCGCTTTTCGTCGTCGTCGTATTTCGACTCGCCTTGCGCCATGCCGAGCCGCCAGCGGTAATTGTGGACCACGATTGCGACGTGATCCGGATTGTCGAAGGCCGCTGCGCTTCGGTTGAACGTAACTTCATCGAAATTCCATTTCGGCGATGCGAGCTGCCAGATGAGCTTGGCGAAGTCGTGCCGGTATTTGTCGTAGCCGGCGCGGCCGCGGTCCGTCGCGAAATAGAATTGGTACCACCATTGCAGTTCGGCCTTTGGCGGCAACGGCACCTGGCCGGCTTCCTGGCTGCCGATCAGGTAACCGCTGACGGACACCATGGCTTTGCAGCGTTCCGGCCAAAGCGCCGCGACGATGTTGGCCGTGCGCGCGCCCCAATCGAAACCGGCGAGGGTCGCTTGTTGGATTTTGAGCGCGTCCATCAGCGCGATGGTGTCGGCAGCGACTGCCGACGGCTGGCCGTTGCGGGCCGTATCGTTCGACAGAAATCGCGTCGTGCCGTAGCCGCGCACATAGGGGATGATGACCCGGTGGCCCGCCGTCGCCAGAAGCGGAGCAACGTCGACAAAGCTGTAAATATCGTACGGCCAACCGTGCAGAAGGATGACCACCGGGCCATCGGCGGGGCCGGCCTCGGCGTAGCCGATATTCAGCAGGCCGGCGTCGATCTGCTTCAGCGAGGCGAACGACGTGTGCGTGCCCGGTTTAATATTTGGCAGATTGGTCTCCTTTGTCTTTGACTGCGCTTGTGCGGGCTCAGCGATGCCGAGCTGTGTCGCGACCAAGGTGATGGCGGCGGCGCCAAAAAAGCGCCGGCGATGACGATCGATTTGCTCAGGTAATGAGATGGTATTCATGGCGAAGCTCCCTGTATCGGGAAGACGGCGCGCCGGAATAAGGCGGCATGCGCGACGCGCCGCACCGTTGGTTTTAGATGCGGAGCGATTTGAACGAATCCCGCATCTCCGTGGTGAAGAGAGCGGGCTGTTCCCAGGCCGCGAAGTGGCCGCCTTTGGGAAGCTTGTTGTAGTGGATGAGTTTGGGATACGCGCGCTCCGCCCAGCTCTTCGGCGCGGCATAGATCTCGTCGGGGAAGGCGCTCACGGCGACCGGGATCTTGAGGCCTCTCACGTCGAAGAACCCTGCTGGTGGCAGCTTGTTCGTGGTGTCCCAATAGAGGCGCGCCGAGGACACTGCGGTGTTTGTCAGCCAATAGAGCGTGACGTTATCAAGAATGTCGTCGCGGGTGAGGCCTTCGTCCTTTCCGTCGAAGACGCGGGCGATCATTCCATAACTCCGGATGTCGTGATCCAGCATCCAGGCGGCGAGCCCGATGGGCGAATCCGCGATGCCGTAGAGCGTCTGGGGCCGGTTCGACATTTCCTGGGCGTAGGCCAGGCCGTGCTTGTAGAAATCATTGAGCTGGTCCCACGAATGCTTCGCATCGGCGGCGAGACCTGCGGGTGGCGGGCCGCCCAGCGAAAGTGCCTTTGACACATCCGCCGGAACCGTGGCCGCCATGTTGGTGTGGATGCCGAGCAATCCCGGTGGTTGCTGCAAGGCCATCACTTCCGAGATGGCATTTCCCCAATCGCCGCCCTGCGCCACATACTTTGTATAGCCGAGGCGTTGCATCAGCGTCGCCCATGCCCGAGCGATGCTAACGGGGTTCCAGCCAGGCTTCGTCGGCTTTCCGGAGAAGCCGTGGCCCGGCAGCGATGGAATCACGAGGTGGAAGGCGTCCGTTGCGCGCCCGCCATGCCCGGTTGGATTGGTCAGCGGTTCGATGATCTTCATTTGCTCGATGATCGAGCCAGGCCAGCCGTGAGTGACAATCATCGGCAGCGCATTTTCATGTTTTGAACGAACATGAATGAAATGAATGTCGAGCCCGTCAATTTCGGTGACGAAGTTCGGCACGGCATTGATTCTCGCTTCGCACTTTCGCCAATCGTGCTCGTTCGCCCAATATTGGGCGAGTTTCTGCATCGTCGCGAGTTGCACGCCTTGCGTCGCGTCGCCGACTTGCTCGCGGTCGGGCCACTTTGTTGCGTTGATGCGTTTGCGCAAGTCGGTGAGATCGGCTTGCGGTGCCTCGAAGCGAAACGGGTGAATAGTTTTGTCAGGCATGGTGCGCTCCTTTCGAGTTACGGATTCGGTTTGCGTCGCGGGCCGAGCAGGAGTCGACAGCAGCGATGTCAAAGCGGGAATTGGACGCCCGGTGCCTGATGGGCGACGGATGCGCATCGCGGCGGTCGCGATAAATGCGACGGCGATCTTGATTGATTGCCTCGGACTTTTGCGTCGCATCCATGGCGGAGCCCGTTGATGCAAAGGTCGGCGATGGTCTTTTATTTTTAAAGTGCTGCCGCGCAGGTAGTCCGTGCGCGGTGTAAGCTTGGTAAAGCTACCGAATGTTACTGTTGGGAGAAAGCGGCTTCGTGCCCTTGGGCCACACGATCCGTTTACCTGGTCCGAATTGGATCAAAAGGTGGCAGCGCGATAGTTCAGTGTCGCGTCTGCTTTGCATTCGTGTTGGGCAGAGATCGCACGGGTGGACATCGGCTTTGGAACGGTGGCCGGTTACTTAAGTCCTTGACCTGTTACTTTTCCGGCGTTCACGTGCGCCGTGATGACAGACCCCACGCGCCCCACCATCTTCGCCCTGTCCTCCGGCCGGCCGCCGGCGGCCATTGCCGTGATCCGCATTTCCGGGTCGCGGGCCGGCGACGCGCTCAAAGCCCTCGGCGTCAAAATTCCCGAGCCCCGTAAAGCCGCCCTCGCCCGCATTCGCGATGCTGATCGCGAGATTATCGACGAAGCGCTGGCGCTGTGGTTTCC
>DASYCM010000429.1:0-29459 GCA_036500165.1 Pseudolabrys sp. | reverse complement strand
TATCAGTATTACGAGACGATCTGCTCGGGTTCACCCGCGGGTCCCGGTTTCAACGGCACCGACGCCGTGCATACGCACATGACCAACACGCGCCTGACCGATCCGGAAATTCTCGAGTTCCGTTATCCGGTCGTGCTCGAGGACTTTCACATCCGCAAGGGCTCCGGCGGCAAAGGTAAGTGGCACGCGGGCGACGGCATCCGCCGCACCATCCGTTTCCTCGAGAAGATGGAATGCACCATCCTCTCCGGCCATCGCCGCGTGCGCCCGTTTGGCGCCGCCGGTGGCGAGCCGGGCCAACTCGGCGAGAATTGGGCTCGCCGCAAGGACGGCCGGATGGAGAAGCTTCAAGGCTGCGACGACACCGTCATCGACGCCGGCGAAGCCGTCATCATCCAGCCGCCGACGGCGGGGGGATATGGGAAGGCGGAGTGAAGCCCAGCCGCTTAGCGACTTCGGCGCGCGATCCACGCACCCCAGAACAGACTGGAGAAGAAGCGCGTTGGCGCCTCAAAGCCACTCGCCGCGAGCAGCGTGACAACCGCTTCTTCTGAATGAGGCGGGTCGGCGCCTTGCAGGATTTTCGCCAGCTTGGCCTTCACTTCGTCGTCTGCGACGCCATGCATCCGCCAGCGCTCGCCCCACGCCGCGAGCAACAGCGGCTTGCTCGCGTACGCATGATGGTTGCCGGCAAGAATGAAAGGCGCATTGGGTTTGAGACGCGCCGCGATCGATCGTAGGATCGCAAGCTTGGCCTCGTCGCCCGGCAGGTGATGCAGCACACCGATAAGCGTTGCAGCATCGAATGCCGGACCCGCCGAGAGATCGTCGACCACGCCGATATGCATTTCGGTACATGCGATCAGACCGTGATCCTGCAAACGCGCGGCCGCGAGGTCCATCATCGGCTGCGATGGATCGACCGCCGTGAAAGTCCATTGTGGTTCAAGCGCGCTGGCCGCAATCACTTCCCTGGCACCGCCGCCAGCGCCCGCCACCAAAACACGCGCTTGGCTGCCGCGGCCGAGTGCGGCGGACAGAATGCAGGCGGTGAGTTCATGGCATGCGTCGTAACCCGCCAAGGCGATACGGCTCTGCGTTTCGTATTCCGCGGCGCGACTCGGATCGAACTTGGCCGCTGCGTCGCCGTTCGTACCCACCATTGCGGTGACTCCGTGATCGTTATGCCGGTTCATTCGCGTAGACTAGCGGCGGCGGCAAGCATGCAAATCGGCTAGGCCCCATGCAAACACCGCAGGCCTCACAACATCCGAAGCGAGAGAATGGGTCCGCCTAGTGCGCGTCGGCCGGCGGGCGCGCAGCCGCCGGCTTCTTCATGATGACGCCGAGCAACGCCAGGGCGACGAACAACAAGGTAAGCAGGAAGAACACGTCGGCGAAGCTCATTACGCTTGCCTGCTGACGCGTCATCAGCGACATCTGCTTGAGCGCCATAAGCTCGCCATCGGCACCGCCGAACTTCTGGGCGAATTGCGCGAGCGTTTCGGTCGCGTTGACACTGCCCCAGTTCACCGCCTCGTGCAGGCGCGCGAGATGCAGGTCCATGCGGTCGTTGAGGACCGTATTGATCAGGGCAAGGCCGAGCGCGCCACCGAGGTTGCGCATCAGGTTGAACAGGCCGGAGGCGTTCTTGATGCGGTCGGGCGTCAGCGTGCCGAGCGCGGTATTGGTGACCGGCACAATCGCCAACATCAGGCCGATACCGCGGAAAATCTGCGGCCACAGTAGCTCCCAGAAATCCCAATCGCGGGTAATCCACGTCATTTGCCAGGTGCCGAGCGCGAAAAACAAGAAGCCGCCAATCAATACGAAGCGCGGGTCGAAGCGCTGCGCCAGTTGGCCGGCAATCGGCGCCGTTATGAACATGGCGAGACCCGACACGAACATTGTGTCGCCTATCATCAGCGCATCGTAACCGCGCACCTGCGCCAGGTAGACCGGATAGATATAAGTCAGGCCGTACAGCCCGATGCCGAGCACGAAGGAGAACATGCTGCCGATGGCGAAGTTGCGGTTGGCGAAGGCGCGCAAATCGACGATCGGGGTTTTCGCCGTCAGCACGCGCGCGAAGAACCCAACGGCCGAGACCACAGAGACGAACGCGACGAACGCGATGGTGCTGTCGTCGAACCAATCGTAGCGCGGCCCCTCCTCCAGCACATATTCGAGAGCGCCGAGAAAGCCCGCCATCGAGATCAGGCCCCACCAGTCGAAGTTCTCAAGCAGCTTGTAATCCGGCTTGTCGAAGTCGATCAGCGTCCACGCGGTGATGGTGACGATCGTGCCGGGCACGATGTTGATGAAAAACAGCCAGTGCCATGAGAACAGGTCGGTGACGTAGCCACCGATCGTCGGGCCGATGGTCGGCGCCAAGGTCGCAATGAGGCCGATCACCGGCGCCACGACTTTCTGCTTGGGTCCGGGAAAAAGTACATAGGCGGTCGCGAACACCGTCGGCACCATGCCGCCGCCGATGAAACCTTGCAACGCACGCCAGACAATCATGCTGCCGATCGACGACGACAGACCGCACATCACGCTCGAGATGGTGAAGCCGGCGGCGGCGATGGTAAACACCATGCGCGTGCCGAGCGCCCGCGACAGGAAGCCGGACAATGGAATCGCGATCACTTCGGCGATCAGATACGAGGTCTGCACCCACGGAATCTCGTCCGCCGAGGCCGATAGCCCCGCCTGAATTTCGCTGAGTGAGGCCGAGACGATCTGAATGTCGAGGATCGCCATGAACATGCCGAAGCACATCACCACGAAGGCGATGATGCGGCGGCTGTTGGTAAAGTCCGCGCTTCCGGCGCCGCCTGTCGGGGAACGGGCGGGAACCGGAAGCGCGTCAGTGGTGGTGACGGTACTCATGACAATGTCACCACCGAGTTGAATGGCTGTCTGTCGTATTGGCCGTGTCGGCAACGCGCTGCGCATCGTTGCGAGACGCCAACGCCGTAGGCTTGGTGTTCACGTTGACCACCACCGACATGCCTGGCCGCAACTGGCGGCGGGCGGCGACGTTGGCCGGCACCTGAATGCGCACCGCGATGCGTTGCACGATCTTGGTGAAGTTGCCGGTAGCGTTATCGGGCGGCAGCAAGGAGAAGGTCGAACCCGAAGCAGGCGACACGCTCAGGACTTCGCCCTTTATCTCGTGGCCGGGGATGGCGTCGACATCGACCGCGACCGGTTGTCCCGGCTGCAGGCGAGAAAGCTGGGTCTCCTTGAAGTTCGCGTCTATGTAAACGTCATCGAGCGGCACGACGCTGGCGATCCGCTGGCCGGTCTGCACGAAATCGCCGGTCTTGACGGCGCGGTTGCCAATGACGCCATCGATCGGCGCGCGAATTTCGGTAAAGGACTGATCGCGTTCCGCCTTGGCTTGCGCCGTCTTGAGCTCGTCAACCGTGCGCGCGGCTTCAGTCTGCTGCGCCTTGAGCACATCGACATTGGCGAGCGCGGCGGCAACGGAAGCCTTGCTGGCGGCGACCGACGCTTCGGTCTGATCGCGATTGGCTTGCGCCGCCTCCAAAGTTTGCTGGCTGGCATAGGCATTGCCGGCGAGTTTTTGCTGCCGGTCGAGTTCGAGCGAAGCGCGCTTGGCCTGCGCCTGAGACGAGACGAGTTGCGCCTCTGCCTGCGTCACCAGCGCTTGCTGCGCTTCGATCTGCCGGCCGATGCGGGCAACGGTCGCCTGCTGCGTCGCGACCTTATCGCGCGCCGCATTGACCGCAAGCTTGTAGTCACCGTCATCGATGCGGGCGATGACGTCGCCGGTGTGAACATAGGTATTGTCGTTCACGTCGATGGCCGAGACGTAGCCCGCGACTTTCGCGGCGAGCGTGGTGGCGTCAGCCTTCACGTAGGCGTCGTCGGTCGACACCATGTAGCGGCCGGCGACCGCGTAATTGAAGCCGGTCCAGCCCACACCAGCGAGTACTGCCAGAGCCACCCCCATCAAAACGCGCTTGCGGTTCGCCTTGAAGGCGCCCGTGATCTTTGCCTTACGTGAAAGCGGTGCTTCCTCGGTGCGGATTTCC
The DNA here is from genome assembly GCA_036500165.1 of Pseudolabrys sp. Taxonomy (GTDB): domain Bacteria; phylum Pseudomonadota; class Alphaproteobacteria; order Rhizobiales; family Xanthobacteraceae; genus Pseudolabrys. Next base: position 25,392 of record DASYCM010000429.1, on the reverse strand, counting down.
GGGGTCTCGACTTTGGCTTCAGGTGCAGCCGGCTGGGGCGCTGGCTGGGATTCCGCGTGAACGACGCTGAGCCGCGAGGTGTCCGCGATCTTCGTGCGCTGCAACATAACGATCTTCTCCGATTGACCGAACGGTTCGGTCATGATCGGAAATACGCTCGCCCAGTCAGCCTGTCAAGATTGACCGAACCGTTCGGTCATTGAAATTTAGTCTAAGATATGCATATTAATGGATATCGACGGCACGGATTCGGGAGTTCCCGATAAATTCGTTATAAATCAGAGACTTGGCTATTTCTTCGCTGTTCTCTGCCGTCAGGAGATGGATATGAGCGAAACCCTGGTCCTCGACCGTGCTGCCGACGGCACGGAAGACAGCGCCAAACGGCGGCAAATCGTCGAGGGCGCCCGGTCGGTGTTTCTGGCGCGCGGTTTCGACGCCGCCAGCATGATGGACATTGCCAAGCAGGCCGGCGTCTCAAAGGGGACGCTCTACGTCTACTTCAAGAACAAGGAAGAGTTGTTCGCCGCCATCGTGGAGCAGGAATGCTGCACCCACGCCGAAGGCGCCTTTAAGCTCGATCCCAGTGACAACGATGTAGAGGCGGCTCTGACCCGGCTCGGCATCAGCTATATGGCCTTCCTGTGCAGCCCGGAAAAAGCGTCATCTCTCCGCATCGTCGCGGCGATCGCCGACCGTATGCCGGAAATCGGCAAGGCCTTTTATGAGACCGGCCCCGCCTGGGGCATCCGCCTGCTCAAGACCTATCTGGAGACCCAGGTAAGTGCCGGCATTCTGGTCATCGAAGATACCGAAGTCGCAGCGGCCCAGTTCCTCGATTCCTGCCAGTCCACCCTCTTCAAGCCGGTGCTGTTCAATTTCGCGCCGCCGCCGTCGACTGAGCGCGTCCGCCATGTCGTCGGCATCGCGGTTCGCACCTTCCTCGCCGCCTACCTTAAAAAGTAGCCGACGGGCGGCAAACCGCCGTTAAGCATGCGCGGCGCCCTGCCCTTGATTTAGGGCCGCGCCGGGCCGACTCTTGGCTTCATGCGCAACACCATTCTGATCGCAACGATCCTGACGACGCTGGCCGCGCCGGCGTTTGGCGCCCCCAGCTATCCGGTGTCCGGGCGCTGGGGCCAGAGTAATGGCGCGGCGAAGGGACCGGTCGATTGCGGCAAGCTGCGCGTCATCGAGTTCAACGGTGACACGCGCACCGACAGCGATGGCGGCGTGCCGGCCTATCGCATCAAGTCGATTACCGCCGAAGGTTCATCGGCGCATCGTATCATCGACGTGTTCACCACCGGACAGATCCGCAACGGCAACGTGCGATACACGTTGCGGCAAATCGATACCGACCACATCGAGATGAACATGCAGCCGGGCGGTGCGCTCAAGCTGCAGCGATGTAAATAAAGATCAGTTGCGCGCGATAATCTCGCGTTCGTCGCGATGCACCGGCGTGGCGTCGGTGATCTTGCCCGTGCGGCGGCGGAACGACATCGTCGGACGGCGGCGCTTGATGGCATTGTGACGACGGCGGCGCTGCCGCACGCGGGCGATGCGCACACTTCCCATACGATCGAACGGTTCGTGTAGAGCGCCCTCGTCTTCGACGAGCAGCGGCAGCCCGAGCACGTTGCCCCAGGTGCGCCACTCGGCAAATGCTTCATGCACTTCCGCGGTGACGAACAGAGTCATCGCCAGCGATGGATCCTTGTGCTCGATAACGACGGCATAGGTGCCGGGCTCCTGACCTTCGCCCGGCGTGGTACGGACTGAAATACCAGTGAAGGCCGATACCGGCACGTTGAGCGCCATCGGTATGCCGCGCAGCGAACGCCGCACGACAATACGCTCACGATGAAGCTCGACGTGCCTCACCCGTTCGTCGGCCGCGGCGTCTTTCGCCGCGAAACGCACAGGTAGACAGAACGGGTCGAGTCGCGATGTGCGACCCGACCCGGCGGTGTGTCCGCCACTACGCATCTGACGCCTCAAACTCTCCCGCGCCAGGCTTTTGTGCCCGGTCGCACGAGGATCATGGCGGAAAGGCGTCCGAAAGTGCTTAAGTTACGGGGTTAACTGGGCGTAACCCGGCGTGGTTCGGTCACCATGATTGACGGCGCGTTGCGAACCATGATTGACGAGGTGTTGATTTCCACGCGCAAAATGTCCGGATCGTAGTTGCGCCGCGCTGCGTTAGACGCCATTTAGGATTGAACATGATCCGTTCCGAAAACCGGTTCCCGCTTCTCGGGATCATGCTTTGAAAGTGACCATGCTCACCCCCACCGCATCCTTGTTCGATCAAAGCATCCTCACCGACCGCGCCGAAAGGCTTGTGAAAGCGGCGCGCGCCGCGGGCGCCGATACCGCCGACGCCGTTGCCGTGCGCGGCGTTTCGCTCGGTATCGAAGTGCGCGATGGTGCCGTTGAGGAATCTGAAAGCAGCGAGGGCGACGATCTCGGCCTGCGCGTGCTGGTCGGCAAACGCCAGGCCGTGGTGTCGACGAACGACTTAACAGGTGATGTACGCGCTTTGGCCGAACGCGCCGTGGCGATGGCGAAGGTCGCGCCGGAAGATCAATTCGTCGGGCTCGCGGACGAAGCGCTGCTGGCGCATGCGTTTCCCGATCTCGATCTGCTCGATCCGAACCTGCCGACCGTTAAGCAGCTCGAAACCATGGCGCGCGCGGCGGAAGAGGCGGGGCTGTCAGTTAAGCGCGTCACCAAGTCTGGCGGCGCGTCGGCATCGGCCGGCATCGGCGGCATGGTGCTGGTGACGAGCCACGGATTTCGCGGCGCCTATCTGGGCTCACGTCACGGCGTGTCGATGACGGCGATTGCCGGCGACGGCACCGGCATGGAACGCGACTACGATTATTCATCGGCGCTGCATGCGTCCGATCTGGAGAGCCCGGAGAAAATCGGCCGCACCGCCGGCGCACGCGCCATCGAACGGCTCAATCCGCGCAAGGTCACAACCCGCAAGGTGTCGGTGGTGTTCGATCCGCGCGTCGCCAATACGCTGGTCGGTCATCTCGCCGGCGCCGCGAACGGCGCGTCGGTCGCGCGGAAGACCAGCTTCCTCAAGGACAAGATGGGCGCGCAACTGTTCGCCAACGGTATCCGCATCATCGACGATCCGCTGCGCAAGCGGGGCTTGCGTTCGCATCCTTTCGATGGCGAAGGTGTCGCCGGCAGGAAACTGGCGCTGGTCGAAGACGGCGTGTTGCGCTCATGGATTCTCGACACTGGCACCGCGCGCGAGCTCGGTCTCGTCACGACCGGGCACGCACAGCGCGGCGTGTCGTCGTCGCCTTCGCCCGGCGCATCCAATCTGCATCTCGAAGCGGGCAAGGTGAGTCCCGAGGATCTGATCGCCGACATCAAGGACGGCTTCTACGTCACTGACCTGATCGGTTCGGGCGTCAACGGCGTCACCGGCGACTATAGCCGCGGCGCCTCCGGTTTCTGGATCGAGAACGGCAAGCGGACCTATCCGGTGAGCGAAGTCACCATCGCAGGACATCTGTTCGAAATTTTCCGCACGCTGACGCCGGCTAACGATCTCGAATTCAAATACGGCGTGAACGCGCCGACCGTCCGGCTGGAAGGATTGACCGTTGCCGGACAGTGATCCCGCAGCATTGCGGGACGGCCTCGAAGCGATCATGCGTGAAGCGGGCGAACTGGCGCGCGTCACATCGCAAGGCGACTTCAAACGCTGGACCAAGGGCGCCGACAACTCGCCGGTCAGCGACGCTGACATCGCTGTCAATAATCTGCTGAAAGAACGCCTCACCGCGCTCGCGCCGGAGGCCGGCTGGCTGTCAGAAGAAACCGAAGACAACTTCGCCGGCCGCTCAAAGGCGACCGCCTGGATCGTCGATCCGATCGACGGCACGCGTGCCCTCATCTCCGGCAAACCCGACTGGACGATTTCGGTAGCGCTGGTCGCGCAGGGCCGTCCGGTGCTGGCGGCGCTTTATGCGCCAGTGACGGAGGAAATGTTTCTGGCGGTCAGCGGCCATGGCGCCACGCTCAACGGCGCGCCCATCGCGCCCAACGAAGGCGGTTCGCTGGCACAAGCCAAGCTTGCTGGGCCGAAGCGCTATCTCGACCGGCTGGAAAAGTTATCCCCCAACATTTTGCCTCAGCCAAAAGTGCATTCGCTGGCGTTGCGGCTAACCCGCGTCGCCCATGGCGCGCTCGACGTAGCGATGGCCACGCCCGGCAGCCATGATTGGGACCTTGCGGCGGCTGATCTCATGGTCCATGAAGCGGGCGGCGTGATGACCGATTTCAGCGGTCAACCGCTGCGTTATAACCAGCCCCACACGGTTCATGGCGCGCTGATTGCGGCGAGTGGCCCGCGTCATGCTACTCTCGTGAGCCTGGTGCGCGACCGCCAATCTGAGTTCGCTTAGATTTAAGGCCGCCGCCCTCGTTCGGGCACCAGTCCAGCCGCCGGGGCTTTTTCGAAGGAACCAGACATGTCCGATACGACGCCCGGAAAACAACTGCTGCATCTCGTCCTCGGTGGCGAACTCACCGACCTCGGCGGCACCGAGTTCAAGGATCTCGACAAGGTCGAGACGGTCGGCGTCTACCCGAATTACGCGACCGCCTACATCGCCTGGAAGGCGAAGGCCCAGCAGACCGTCGACAACGCCCACATGCGTTACTTCATTGTCCACCTGCACCGGCTGCTCGATCCCGACAGCACGCCCAAAGCTTGATCGCCGGTGATATCGACCAAGCGCATCGTAGGCTCGCCTGCAGGCCAAAGCGTGATCGGCACGCTGGCGGCGTGGTATTTGAAGCTCGTCCGCGTCACGAGCAGCATGACGATCGAGCCGCCGGGCATCTTCGACACCGCGCCGGTGCCTGTCATCATCGCCATGTGGCACGGCCAGCATTTCATGGCGCCGTTCATCAAGCCGAAGAGCGATAGCGATCGATTCCGCGCCAAGGTTCTCATCTCGCGGCACCGCGACGGCGAGATCAATGCCATTGCGGCTGAGAAACTTGGCATCGGCACGATCCGCGGCTCAGGAGCACACAACGGCGAATTCCATCGCAAGGGCGGCGCCGCGGCTTTCACGGAAATGCTGAGCGCACTCGAACAGGGCTACAACATCGCGCTGACCGCCGACGTGCCGAAGATTTCACGCATTGCCGGCATGGGTGTGGTCAAGCTGGCGCAGCATTCGGGCCGGCCCATCTATCCGGGGGCCATTGCGACCAGCCGCCGCATCCAGCTTGATAACTGGGACCGCAGCGCCGTCAATTTGCCGTTCAGCCGGATGGCATTTATAGCCGGAACCCCGATCACAGTGCCGCGCGACGCCGACAAGGCGACGCTGGAAACGTGCCGGCAGTTGGTGGAAAGCGAACTCAACAAAGCCACCGCGCGGGCCTACGAGGTCGCCGACCGTACCGGAGCGCAAAAGAGTGAGTAAGCGACTCACACTGACGCTGCGCGCCTACCGCATCCTCGCCGCGGCGGCGATGCCATTGGCGCCGTTGCTGCTGGCGCGACGATTGAAGCGCGGCAAGGAAAACCGGGCGCGCATCGCCGAGCGGCGCGGCGAAGCCGCTTTCGACCGGCCGGACGGCGCTCTGATCTGGCTGCATGCGGCAAGCGTCGGCGAACTGGCAAGCGTGCTGCCGCTGATCGAGCGTATCCATTCGCGCGGCGTGCGCATGCTGGTGACATCCGGCACGGTGACATCGAGCGGCCTCGCGCAGCAGCGATTGCCGCAGGGAGTCATCCATCAATTCGTACCGGTCGACATTCCGTTTTATGTGCGCAGGTTCTTGCGGCACTGGCAGCCCGACCTGGCGCTGTTCGTGGAATCCGATCTGTGGCCGAACATGATGATCGAGACGTCGGAGCGCGGCGTACCGATGATCCTGATCAATGCCCGGCTATCGGAAAATTCGTATCGGCGCTGGCGCCACCTGCCGCGCACCATCGGCAATTTGCTGCGGCGTTTCGACCTGTGTCTCGCCGGCACGCCGGGCGACGCCATGCGGCTCTCCGACCTCGGCGCGCCGCGCGTGCTCACCACCGGAAATTTGAAGCTCGACGTGCCGGCGCCGGCTGCCGATCCGGCGAGGCTCGCGCAATTGACCAACGCGATCGACGGACGGCCGGTGATTGCGGCAGCATCGACGCACGCCGGCGAGGAAGATATCGTCATCGCGGCACACCAGCGCCTGCGCCTGAATTTCCCCAATTTGCTGACGCTGATCGCACCGCGCCATCCAGACCGCGGCCCCGGCATCGCCGAGATCGCCGCCGCCGCCGGGTTGAATGTCCGCCTGCGGTCGCGCGGCGAACTGCCGGATGCGACAACGAATGTCTACGTCGCCGACACCATGGGCGAACTCGGCATTATTTATCGCGTCGCGCCGGTCGCGTTCATGGGCGGCTCGCTGGTGCGGCATGGCGGGCAGAACCCGATCGAGGCAGCCAAGCTCGGCACCGCGGTGCTGCACGGCCCGCACGTATGGAATTTCGCCGAGATCTATGCCGCGCTAGACTCTGCGCATGGCGCGGAACCGGTGCTCGACGCCAACCGCCTCACCGCGTGTTTCGGCGCGTGGCTCAGCAATCCGGCGGCGGGCGCGCATGTCGCGACCGTGGCGAAGACAACGGTCGAAGCGCTCGGCGGCGGGCTAGAACGCACGCTGCACTCGCTCGATCCCTATTTGATGCAATTGCAATTGCGCCAACGGGCCTACAATGCGTGATCCGGCATTCTGGTGGCGGGACGGCTCGCTGGCAGCGGCGCTGCTGGCGCCGTTCGCCGCCGGTTATGGCGCGATCTCGGCGCGGCGGATGGCGCAGAGCGGCACGCGCGCTGGCGTGCCCGTCGTCTGCGTCGGCAATTTCACGCTCGGCGGCGCCGGCAAGACACCGACCGTTCTGATGCTGACGAAGATGCTGCAGGAGGCGGGCGAGAAGCCCTGCTGTCTCAGCCGCGGCTATGGCGGCAGCGAAGCCGGTCCCAGGCGCGTCGATGTGCAGAGCGACACCGCCGAACAGGTTGGCGACGAACCGCTGCTGCTGGCGCGTGCCGCGCACACCATTGTTTCACGCGACCGCGTCGCCGGTGCCAAAGCGGCGACGGGCTCAAGCGTCATCGTCATGGATGACGGCTTGCAGAACGGCGCGCTCGCCAAGGATTTCACCATCGCCGTGATCGACGGCCGGCGCGGCATCGGCAACGGCAAGGTTTTTCCCGCCGGTCCGTTGCGTGCGCCGCTCGACGCGCAGATGGCGCGTACCGACGCACTGCTGGTCATCGGCGGCAATCTCAATGCCGGGAAAGTCACGGCGGCCGCGGGCGGGCGTCCGGTGTTTCACGGCAGGCTCGCGCCGGATGCGGCCGCACTGACGGCGCTCAAGAGCCGCAACGTCTTCGCTTTCGCCGGCATCGGCGATCCGGAGAAATTTTTCGATACGCTGACGCAGGCAGGCATCGCCGTGACGCAGCGCAAGGCCTTCGCCGACCACCACCGCTTTACCGGCGAGGAAGCCGCCGAGCTGGAAATGCAGGCCGAGCACGAAGGCCTGACGCTGGTGACCACGGAAAAGGATCACGCCCGCATGAGTGGCGATCCGGCGCTGGCCGCCTTGGCCGCGCGCGCCCAAGTGCTGCCGGTGACGCTGGTCGTGGATGAAGTCGAAAAGTTGCGGGCTCTGGTGCTGGGAAAAATCCGCCGCGCTTAGGCTTTCGCGGTCGTGTCCTTGACCCGTTGCAGGACGACCTCAGGCGAGGCATAGGCCTCCTGCAGATCGACACTCCAGTATTTGAGCTCTTCCAGCGGGATCGGCACGCCGGTCACCGCGCAGCGCACGAAGGCGCCCGGCCGGGCCACGCGGAAGTCGCCATCGAGATATTTGACCTCGGCTTCGCCATTCATCGGCGACGAGCGGTCGTAGCGATTGAGCAAAGCCGGTCTCTCCTGGTGGGCGGTTACGTCCGCGAAGATAGTCGTTCGGGCAGCGAAACGAAACCCTCCAGACCGGCGGTTCATGCCACGTTCATGCCGGGCGGGGCTAGTTAGCGGCAGCCTGGAACCCATTCTTAGAGCCCTGCCGATGCGGATTTCGCTCAAATCGCTGGCCGCCGCGACGATGCTCATTCTGGGCACGATTTTGGCTGTACAGGCCGCCGAGCGGGTCGAATTGCCATCGGGCGACGTGAAACTGCAAGCCATACTGTACCGCCCGGCCGGCGCCGGGCCGTTTCCGGCGGTGGTGGCGCTGCACACCTGCGATGGCTTGAGCAGCGGCTCGGGCGACGGCGAAGGCATCGACGAGCGCTACACCGAATGGGGCGAGCATCTGGCGGCGGCGGGCTTCGTCGTCCTGTTTCCCGACAGTTTCGGCTCGCGCGGCGTCAGCGCACAATGTGGCCAGCGCCTGCGACCGGTGCGTGCCTCGCGCGCGCGCATCAAGGATGCATTTGCCGCCCGCGACTGGTTGCAGGCTCAGCCCTGGGTCATCGCCGGCCGGGTGTCCCTGCTCGGCTGGTCGCACGGCGCGACCACCGCGCTGTGGGCCATCCGCCGCCGCGGCAACATCGGCGAGCGCAAGATCCCCGACTTTCGCTCCGCGGTCGCCATATATCCGAACTGCCAGCGCGCCGGCAGGCTGGCCTGGAGCGCGCGCGTGCCGACGCTGATCCTCATCGGCCATGCCGACGACTGGACGTCGGCCAGCGCGTGCGAGCAGATGGTCGCCGGTGCGCGTGGCCGCAGCGCCGGGACCCAGATCAAGGTTTACCCGGGCGCGTTGCACGATTTCGATCGCAAGGATCTCGCGCCGCAGGAGCGTAGCGGTATCGCCAATACCGCGAGCCCGAACGGCCACGTGCATATCGGCACCAATGCGGCGGCGCGCGCTGACGCGTTCAAGCGCGTGCCGGAATGGTTCGCGCGCTAGTCGAAAAGCCCGCCCTGCCCTGAGTCACCACCGGCGCGCGGGCGCAGCTTCGGTGCGGCTTTGGGCTTCTCCGGCGCAGGACGCATGACGCTTTCTCCGTCCGCCACCGCAGCAACACGGCCATCGGCGAACTCGATGTCGAGCCGCGTACCACTGCCGACCGCCGCGGCGGAATGCAGCGGATGACCGTCGCCATCGCGCACCAGCGCGAAGCCGCGCTTGAGCACCTCGCGATAGGAGAATGCGGTGAGCAGTTGCGCGGCACGTTCCAGCCGCGCACCACGCTGCGCCAGCAAGGCCTGCGTAGCGCGATGCGACCGTTCGCCGAAAGCAACCACACGTTCACGCGCGCGCTCGATACGCACGCGATGCGCCTGCGCGTTGGACGCAAGCCCCGAACCCAGACGGCGGATCAAATTGTCGTAGCGCTCGCGGCGGCGCTCGACATTGGTGCGCAGCAATTGCGGCGCCAGACGTCCGGCAACGGCGGAATATTGCCGGTGATGAATCTGCGCATTCGCCGTCAGCGCGCGCGGCAGCCGTTCGGACAAAGTATCGAGTTGCTGGCGGGGGCCTGCGAGAATGTCCTTCGGCAGCGCGCGCGACAGCAGTGACAACTCCTTGCGGCGCTGGTCGAGGCCGCGCGTCCAGCACGCCAGCCGCCGCGCCGCGAGTGCGACGATGCGTTCCAGCAGTTCCGAGCGCACCGGCACCGCCATTTCGGCTGCTGCGGTCGGCGTCGGCGCACGCCGGTCCGAGGCAAAGTCGATCAGCGTCACGTCGGTCTCATGCCCGACCGCTGAAATCAGCGGGATCATGCTGTCGGCGGCGGCGCGCACCACGATCTCTTCGTTGAACGACCACAGATCCTCGAGCGAACCGCCACCGCGCGCGACGATGATGAGATCGGGCCGCGGCAATGCGCCGCCCTCGGGCAACGCGTTGAAGCCGGCAATGGCATTCGCCACTTCCCGCGCGGAGGTCTCGCCCTGCACACGCACCGGCCAGACCAGCACGCGGCGCGGAAAACGGTCGGCCAGACGATGCAGGATGTCGCGGATGACCGCGCCGGTCGGCGACGTCACGACGCCGATCACATCCGGCAGAAACGGAATGAGCTGCTTGCGCGCGTCGTCGAACAAACCTTCGGCGGCGAGCTTCTTCTTGCGCTCCTCGAGTTGCTTGAGCAGCGCGCCGACGCCGGCCGGCTCCAGCGTGTCGATGACGAGCTGATATTTGGACGAGCCGGGAAACGTCGTGAGCTTGCCGGTGACGATGACGTCGAGGCCCTCTTCGGGCTTGACCCGCATGCGGCCCCAGACGCCCTTCCAGATCACCGCCTCCAGTACCGCCTTGTCGTCCTTGAGGCGGAAATAGCAGTGGCCGGACGGAGATGCGCCCTTGAAGCCCGAAACTTCGCCGCGCACCCGCACGTAGCCGTAAGCGTCCTCGACGGTACGCTTGAGCGCCGTCGACAGCTCGGAAACCGACCATTCCACAACGTTTTTACCGGCAGCTTCAGCCATCAGGTCCGAATCTCTTGCGGGGGTGGGCGTCATGGTACACAAAACCGGCTGTTCTTTGACTGTCAACACAGCCCTGTACTGTCACGAAGAAAAGGCCACCCGCTTGAACATTTTGATCCTCGGTTCCGGCGGCCGCGAGCACGCATTGGCCTGGAAAATGGCGGCAAGCCCGCTCGCCGACAAGCTCTACTGCGCGCCGGGCAATGCCGGCATCGCCAAGGAAGCCGAATGCGTCGCGATCGACATCGCCGACCACGGCGCGGTGATCGCCTTCTGCGAGAGCGCCAAGATCGACCTCGTTGTGGTCGGGCCGGAAGTACCGCTCTGCGCCGGCATCGTCGACGATCTGGAGAAAGCCGGCATCAAGGCTTTCGGCCCGAGCAAGTGGGCGGCGCGGCTCGAAGGCTCCAAGGGCTTCACCAAGGACCTGTGCAAGGCCAACAATATTCCGACCGCGGCCTATGAGCGCTTCAAGGGCGGCGCGGCAGCGAAAGACTACGTGCGCAAACACGGCGCGCCGATTGTGGTGAAGGCCGATGGCCTCGCCGCCGGTAAAGGCGTCGTCGTCGCAGCGACCATCGAGGAAGCCGAAGCCGCCATCGACATGATGTTCGATGGGGGTTTGGGCCAGCCCGCGTGGGAAATCGTCATCGAGGATTGTCTGGTCGGCGAGGAAGCGTCGTTCTTCGCGCTGTGCGATGGCGAGAGCGCCATTGCTCTGGCGTCGGCGCAGGACCACAAGCGCGTCGGCGACGGCGACAAGGGACCCAACACCGGCGGCATGGGCGCCTACTCGCCCGCGCCGATCATGACGCCTGAAATGAATCAGCGCGTGATGGACGAGATCATCCATCCGACCGTGCGCGCGATGAAAGCGATGGGTGCGCCGTTCAAGGGCGTGCTTTTCGCCGGGCTGATGATCACCAAGGATGGCCCGCAGCTCATCGAATACAATGTGCGTTTCGGCGATCCCGAGACTCAGGTGCTCATGTTGCGTTTGATGTCGGACATCGTGCCGGCCTTGATGGCGTCGCGCGATGGACAACTGAAGAATTTCGATCTGCGCTGGTATCCCGATGCAGCTCTCACTGTTGTGATGGCCGCGAAGGGTTATCCGGGGCCTTACGAAAAAGGCACATTGATCGAAGGTCTCGACGATGCAGCGCAAACTGAAGGCGTTGAAATTTTTCACGCCGGCACCATGACCAAAAATGGGGATGATGTTTTTGCTAACGGCGGACGCGTGTTGAACGTTTGCGCGCGCGGAAAAACCGTGCGTGAAGCGCAACACCGCGCTTATGCAGCAATCGATAAGATCAAGTGGCCCAGTGGTTTTTGCCGTCGCGACATCGGATGGCAAGCAATCGCGCGCGAGAAATAAACGCCAAGTAAAACATTAATTACATTTCCGACATGCCACGACTGTGGCGAAATCGCGTTACGTCCGCGAAACTAGACTAACTACCAAACATCATTCGGCATGCGCTCTATGCGTGCGCAGTGATAGCGCATTGCACAATTCCAACTATGTATCGCGTGAGGGCGACGAACTTAGGAGATTCGAGTCATGAATAAATTTATCATCGGAGCGTCGCTGGCGCTTGCAGCTTTCACAGCGACGCCGACTTTCGCCGCCACGGTGCATCGCACGTCGCAAGTAGCCGCGTCGCAGAATTATCCCGAGGCTTATGACGCCAATGCGAGCGCCGACCGCGATCTGACCATCGGCGGACCTGCCGTGTACTCGAACGGCCAGTACGCCGGTTGGGATCCGGATCCGAACATCCGCTTCCAGTTGCTGCGTGACGCGGGTGCGCAGGTCGGCAACTAAGCCACGTCTGCCATCTATCGTTACCAGCGAGGCCCGGCGGCGACGCCGGGCTTCGTTGCGTTTTGCATTCAGTTTCCCGGCGGGGTAGTGCGAGGGCCGATGCGCTGCTAGACGTAGCCGCGAGCAATAAGAAACTTGGAGGCCCGTCCATGCATCCCGTCCTTCGGCTTTACGAAGATGTCCTGTCCAGCGCCGAAAATGTCGAGTTCCAGCTGGCGCCGCTGCCGCGCTTTATCTACGTGCTGCACGGCACCGCGACGATCGACGGCAAGACGCTGAACGAAGGCGAGGCCTGGCAGGGCGACGCTGCGACGGCCGTGAAGCCCGGCGCTGCTGGCGTGACCTGCTGGCGCTGGGAGCTGACGCGCGGCGATCGCGGCAGCACAGTGGCTTGCGCGCCCGGCATGATCACCCGCGAGAAGATGTCGGCCTATCTCGAAACCGCGCCGAAAGGCGACTGGCTAATGCGCGGCGACAGTGTCGGCTTTCCGCCCGGCGGCTGCGCCTATACGCACACACACCAAGGACCGGGCATCCGCTGTCTCGTCGAAGGCGGCATCCGCATCGACACGCACGGCCGCTCAACATCCTACGGGCCGGGCGGAGCCTGGTATGAATCAGGCCCCGACGCCGTATTCGCGCAAGCTGCAATGGACAAGCCAAGCCGCTTTGTCCGCGTGATGATCCTGCCGGCGGAACTGATCGGCAAAAGCTCGATCGCTTACGTCAACGACGAAGACAAGGCCAAGCCGAAAACGCAGCAATATAAAATCTACGCCGACGCGCCGGTATCGTTCGACGGCAAAAAGTGATGAAGCGGCGGTAGCCATGATCTTACGCCCATGATCTTAAGCCAATGATCGCCGACGCCAGTCTCGCGCTCGTTAAGCTGGTGCTTGGCCTCGGCGTGTTCGTGGCGCTCGGCTATCTCGGCAAGTTCTACGACAAGCGGCTTGCCGGCGTGCTGCTGACGTTTCCCATCCTCAACAGCATCGGCATCATTACCGGCGCCGACCCGCTGGCGGTGGCAAACGCGGTCTACGCCGTCGTCGTGCTCAACGGCCTCATCCTGTTTTTCATGATCGGTTTCTGCGAACGGCTGACGCCGATGACGGGCGCGTCCGACAACGCCAGGCTCGTCGCGCGCGTTGCGGTGTGGACCGCGATCTGGGCGGTGTGTGCACCGTTTGTCACCGCCTTCCGCGACCACCTGCCCGGCATTGCCGGCATCCTGGCCATCCAGATCGTTCTCGCCACCCTCGCCGTTATTGCCGTCTGGGCGCCGCCCCATGCCTCGGCAAATACAAGCGCGCCGCGCCTGAGCCTGTCCGGTCATGTGCGGGCGCTTGTTGAATTATGGGGCAACGCCAGCGGCATCGTTCGCATGGGCCTGTTCGTGCTGTGCTGCGTGCTGCTGTTCGTGGTTGCCCAATTTGGCACCTCGAAATGGATCGGTATGTTCAGCGCCGTGCCCCTGCCTGGCCTGTTCGCCATCGCAACACTGTCGGTGATGAACGCGCAGGAAGACGTCAAGCTGATGCGCGACACCGTGCTGATCGGCGCGATCGCCGTGAACGCCTTCAACTGGCTGTTCGCGCATCTTTACATCCGTCTGCCGTTCGAGGGCACGGCGCACACCGTGGCCGGGATCGTCATGCTGGTTGGCATGATGGCTGTCGACGCCGTGCTGCTGTTCTGGCTGACACCGCGGATTTCGGCTTACCTCGACCGCACCCGGGCATAAGATAGCCGCATGACGACCATCGACCGCCAACAGGCTTTTTCCGGCACCAAGGAAGTGTCCGGCGCGCTTCGCATCGATGAAGGGCGGCTGGAGGCTTATCTGGCGAAAGAGATCAAAGGCTTTGCCGGGCCGCTGACCGCGAAGCAGTTCAAGGGCGGCCAGTCGAACCCGACATATCTGCTGGAGACGCCGTCGCGGAAATATGTGCTGCGCCGCAAGCCGCCGGGCAAGCTGCTACCGTCGGCGCACGCGGTCGACCGCGAATTCAAGGTGATCGGCGCGCTGTTCGCGCGCAGTTTTCCGGTAGCCGAACCGCTGGTGTACTGCGCCGACGAAACCGTCGCCGGCACGCCGTTTTACGTGATGGGCTTTGCCGACGGGCGCGTGTTCTGGGAGCCGCAAATGCCGGGCTCCAATCCGACGGAGCGCACCGCCGTCTACCACACGATGAACGCGACGATCGCGCAGCTGCATACGTTCGATCCGGCGAAGATCGGCCTCGGCGATTTCGGGCGTGGCGAGAACTACGTCGCGCGCCAGGTCGACCGCTGGTCGAAGCAATACCGCGCCTCCGAGACCGACAAGATCGACGCGATGGAACGGCTGATCGAGTGGCTACCGTCGCATATTCCGCCGGCAGGCAAGCCAACCTTAGTGCATGGCGACTACCGCATCGACAATCTCATCGTCGCCAAGGACGCGCCGACGATCGTCGCGGTCCTGGACTGGGAGTTGTCGACACTGGGTGATCCGCTGGCCGATTTCACCTATCACCTGATGGCGTGGCACATGCCGCCGACCGAAAGCGCCGCCGGCACCGCGACGCTCTCCGGTCACGACCTCGCTGCGCTCGGCATTCCATCGATGGCGGCCTATGTCGACGATTACGTAGCGCGCACCGGGCTCGATCCGCGTCCGCGTCTGCCCGTCTACCTCGCCTATAATTTCTTCCGCATCGCCGCGATCCTGCAGGGCATCGTCGGCCGCGTGCGCGACGGCACCGCGACGTCGGAATTCGCCCCGGCCAAGGCCGACATGATCCGCCCGCTCGCCGACAAGGCTTGGGAGTTTGCGCGGTCCGCAAGCTAGGGAATTTGCGCGCGGCAAGCTGACTACAAATTTTAGAGTCAACGAAACCTTGCCTGATACCGCCGGGTTTTACGGCATCCCAGAACAATTTCGTGAGGCATGCGCCGTAGGGTGGTCCAGACAAAGGATCACCCATGGGTGTAACAAGTATCGGCGTTCAGACGATCATGCCACGTACAGGCACATCGCCTAAAACAACCTCGACGCACGAAGCGAACGAGCGAGAGGCCGCGGCCGCGCCGGTCGAGGCCGTGCAATCCGCGCCGCCGCCCCCTCCGCCGGGCCAGGGCAAGAACGTCGACAAGTACGTTTAAGCTTTTGAAGTGCGCATGATCTTGTCCGAAAACTGGCTCCGGCTTTTCGGGATCATGCGTTAGCGCCGCGCGGCGAAAAAATCGCGCAGCAACATAGCCGCGTCACTTTCACTGATGCCGCCATAGACTTCCGGCCGGTGATGGCACGTCGGCTGCGCGAAGAAGCGCCCCCCGTTCTCCACCGCCCCACCCTTCGGATCGGCCGCGCCGAAATAGAGCCGGCGCACGCGCGCGAAAGACATCGCCGCGGCGCACATCGCACAGGGCTCCAGCGTCACATAGAGATCGCAGCCGGTCAGCCGCTCCGAACCGAGCGCCTGCGCCGCCGCGCGGATCGCCAGTATTTCGGCATGCGCGGTCGGGTCCTTGTCGGCCAAAGTGCGGTTGCCGGCGCTGGCAATGACCGCGCCTTCCCGCACCACCACGCAGCCCACGGGCACCTCGCCGCGCGCCGCCGCGGCACGGGCTTCGTCGAGCGCCATTTCCATGAAATTCGGTGCGGGCATCCGGCTCTCCGCGCGCGTCCCCGGAGGCGACACGCGACATCAGGTCTGCTATCAGGCGGCCATCATGCCCGACAAGACCAAAAGCGAAATTCCCGGCGACCGCATCGCCAAAGTGATGGCCCGCGCCGGCGTCGCCTCGCGCCGCCAGGCCGAAACCCTGATCGCGGAAGGCCGCGTATCGGTCAACGGCGCGGTCATCTCCTCACCGGCACTCAACGTGACGCCGGCCGACAAGATCGTGGTCGACGGCGCGCCGATGGCGAGCCGCGAGCGCACGCGCATGTTCCTCTACAGCAAGCCGCGCGGACTGGTGACGACGCATTCCGACCCCGAGGGCAGGCCGACCATCTTCACCGCGCTGCCCAAGACCCTGCCGCGCCTCATCAGCGTCGGCCGCCTCGACATCAACACCGAGGGCCTGTTGCTGCTGACCAATGACGGCGGACTGGCGCGCGTGCTCGAACTCCCCGCCACCGCCTGGCTGCGCCGCTATCGCGTGCGCGCTAATGGCAGCGTCACGCAGGACGCGCTCGACAAATTGCGCGATGGCGTCACCGTCGATGGCGTTCACTACGGCGCCATCGAAGCCAAGCTCGACCGCATGCAGGGCGCCAACTGCTGGCTCACCTTTGCCATCCGCGAAGGCAAGAACCGCGAAGTGCGCAAGGTGCTGGAGTCGCTGAATCTGAAAGTGAACCGGCTGATCCGTGTCTCCTTCGGCCCGTTCAATCTCGGCGAATTGCCGGAATGGTCGGTGAAGGAGATCGACTCCAAGGCGCTGCGCTCGGAGCTGGGCGAAAAGATCGTCGCCGAATCCGGCGCGGATTTCGACGCACCGCTGATCGACCACGAAGCGAAGGCCGAAGCCGCGCGCAAGGCCGAGGAGCGCGCCAAGCGCGCGGAAAAGCGCGAGCAGGAGATGAAGAAGCGCAGCGGCAAGCCGGACGGCACCCGCGATTCCAAGAAGCGCCCGCAGCGCCGTCGAGACCGTTCCGGCGGCCCGCGCCCGTCGAGGCCACGCTAAATATGCGCGTGGTAGGGGGACGCCTGCGCTCGCGGCCGATTGCCGGGCCTAAGGAAGAAGGCAAATCTTCGGAAGGATTGCGCCCCACCGCCGACCGGCTGCGCGAGGCGTTGTTCAATATCCTGATGCATGCCTATGGCGATCCGGTCACCGGCGCACGCGTGCTCGACCTTTTTGCGGGGACCGGCGCACTCGGCATTGAGGCAATTTCGCGCGGCGCATCCTTTGTGCAGTTCGTCGATGACGGCCTCGAAGCGCGCGCGCTCTTGCGCCAGAACACGGAAGCGCTAGGGCTCGGCGGCACCACCCGCATTTTCCGGCGCGACGCGACCAAACTAGGTCCGGCGCATCCGATGGAGCCGTTCTCGCTGGTGTTTCTCGACCCGCCCTATCGCAAGGGACTGGCTGAATTGGCGCTGACCAGCGCGCGCGAGGGTGGCTGGTTCAAACCGGAAGCGCTGGTGATCGTCGAGGAAGCCGTGGACGCCAAGTTCACCGCGCCGCAAGGCTTCGAGGAGTTGGAGCGCCGCAACTACGACGATACTGAGTTGATGTTCCTGCGCAACGCTTAGCGGCGGCCGAACAGCCGCTCGATATCGTTCAATTTCAGTTCGACATACGTCGGCCGGCCGTGATTGCACTGGCCGGAATTCGGCGTCGTTTCCATCTCGCGCAACAGCGCGTTCATTTCCTCAGGCTTGAGCCTGCGCCCTGCCCGCACCGAGCCGTGGCAAGCCATGGTCGCGGACACATGCAGCAGCCGGCGCTCCAGCGGCAGTTCGTCGTCCCATTCCGCCATGTGCTCGGCGAGATCGCGCAGCAGCCCCTTCACATCGACTTCACCCAGCATCGACGGCGTTTCGCGCACCGCGACGGCGCCAGGACCGAAGGATTCGATGGCAAGCCCGAACTTCGCCAGATCGTCGGCGCGCGCGACGAGGCGCGCCGCGTCAGCCTCGTCGAGTTCGACGATCTCCGGGATCAGCAATATCTGCCGCGCCACGCCGGATTGCTCGATCGCCGCCTTCATGCGCTCGTAGACGATGCGCTCGTGGGCTGCGTGCTGGTCGGTAATGACGAGGCCATCGCGGGTTTGCGACACGATATAGGTCTCGTGAATTTGCGCGCGCGCAGCACCCAACGGCTGCTCGATCAGTTCCGCGACGGGTTCGAAGCTTTCGGCGCGAACATCGGCGGATGGCTCGCCTACATCCAGGGTTTCCTGAAAGACGGCCTGATACGCATCCTGCGCCGCTTCGGCAAAGCCGGCCGCGGCGCCGCCGCGCGGCATCAAAGGCGTCGGCCGCGCCGGGGAGTTGCGCCAGTCGTAAGCCGCGCGCCGCGGCATCGCCATTGGCCGGAACGCGGCAATGGTCGCACCGCCGCCGGTCGAGGCCGTACGCTGGCTCTCACGTGCCAGCGCTTCTTTCAAGGCTCGCACAATAAGCCCGCGCACCAGCGCGCCGTCGCGGAAGCGCACTTCGGTTTTCGCCGGATGCACATTGACGTCGACCTCGCGCGCGTCAAGCGTCACGAATAGCGCCAACAACGGATGGCGGTCGCGCGGCAGGTAGTCGGCGTAAGCGGCGCGCACCGCGCCCACCAGCACCTTGTCGCGCACCGGCCGGCCGTTGACGAACAGATATTGTCCGAGCGAATTGGCGCGTGACAATGTCGGCAGTCCGGCGAAGCCCTGCAGTCGTACGCTTTCGCGTTCAGCATCGATGGCAATCGCATTGGTTCGGAAATCGGCGCCGAGCACGTCGCCAAGCCGTGTCAATTCCTCGGTAGAGGCACTCCACGTCACAGGCGCGCGTTCTTCGCCGGCGAGCGTGAACGTCACATCGGGCCGGCTCATCGCCAGCCGCCGCACCACCTCGCGCACGGCTTCGGCTTCACTGCGGTCGGTCTTGAGAAACTTCAAACGCGCCGGCGTCGCGTAAAACAGGTCACGCACCTCGACCGTGGTGCCGTGGCCAAGCGCGGCGGGCTTCGCTTCCGACTTGCGTCCGGCATCGACTTCGAGTGTCCAAGCGTGCGGCTCTTGGCTGTGCCGTGTCGTGATGATCAGCCGCGCCACCGCGCCGATCGACGGCAAGGCCTCGCCGCGAAAACCGAGGGTGTGAATCGACAACAGGTCGTCGCCGGAGAGTTTCGAGGTGGCGTGACGGTCCACCGCCAGTTCGAGGTCGGCGCGCGTCATGCCGTCGCCGTCGTCGGTGACACGGATCAGGCGGCGTCCGCCGCCGTCGGTCAGCACATCGATGCGATGCGCGCCGGCATCGAGCGCATTCTCGACCAGTTCCTTGACCACGCTCGCCGGCCGCTCGACCACCTCGCCGGCGGCGATGCGGTTAATCATGGCTTCGGAGAGTTGGCGTACGGGCATTGGGGACGGCCTGATTCTAATTGAGCCGTAATGTAAGGGCGCTGCAGGCCCGCCGCGAGGCTGGGTGGCCCGGTACCCCCGCTATTCCTGGTCTAATCGGCCTCTAATCGAAATTCGGGCGCCCGCCGCGCAGGCTTTTGATGGCCGAACGGTGCTTTTTGCCCTCGACCCGCTTCTTCTTCTGAGACTTGGGAACCTTGGTGGCCCGCCGAATGGTGGGCCGCACCGCCGCCTGCCGGATCAGGTCGAACAGCCGCTCGCGGGCGTCGGCGCGGTTGCGGGTCTGGTCCCGGTGCGATTGCGCGACGATGACAATGACGCCGTCCTTGGTCAGCCTGCTGCCGGCCAGATTCATCAGCCGGACCGCGACATCGTTCGCCAGCGCGCGCGAACGCCGCGCATCAAAACGCAACTGCACGGCGGATGACACTTTGTTGACGTTCTGGCCGCCCGGCCCGGACGAGCGCACGAAGCTTTCCTCAAGCTCGCTGTCGTCGATTGAAATGCTGTCGGTGACCTGGTGCATGATTCCCATCATGCGCCAATACGGGGTGGCCTTCCACAACCCGTTCATTCCCGTGCAAGCGGGGAATCCAGAGCCAAAAAGCCAGAAAGAACTGGGCCCCCGCTTTCGCGGGGACGAGCGGAAGAACTAGGCGCCGAGATACTTCTTCGCCAGCACCTTGCCCTCTTCCACCGCCGGCTGGTCGAAGGCGTCGATGCCCATGATGTTCGCGGCGATAATCGTCTCCAGCATGAAGTGCATCAGCAGTTCACCCATGCTGGCTTCGTCGATCTCGGGCAGATGGATGGTGCGCACCGGGCAGCCGTTCTTCGCCAGCGTCTCGGCGGTGGCACGCGCCTCCGCGTCAACCAAATCGCCAAGCGTCTTGCCGCCAAAGCCGGGCTCACCTGCGAGCTTTGAAAGCTCAGCGTCCATCTTCGGACCGACGCCTTTGGTATCCGTGCTCAGCACCGTGAACAGTTTGTCGCGCGGACCGCCGAGATAAAGCTGTACCTGACTGTGCTGATCGACGGGACCGAGCGCCGCGACCGGCGTCGTGCCCTTGCCGTCCTTGCCGAGGCTTTCGGCCCAGAGCTGCACATACCAGCGCGTGAAACGCTCCAGCCGGTCGGCATAGGCCATGACGACGCTGATGCTTTTGCCCTTGGTCTCGGCCAATGCCACGGATAGCGCGGCGCCGAGCGCGGCCGGCACGTCGGCAGCTTTCTTCTTCGCCAGCACCGGCGCCAGAGCTTCATGCGCCCCGGAGCGGATGGCGACGATATCGAGCCCGAGCATCGCCGCCGGCAGCAGACCGACATTGGTCAATGCGGAAAACCGCCCGCCGACGCCGGTATCGTGCTCAAGGCACTGAATATGATTTTGCGTGAGCAACTCGCGCAGACCGTTGCGCTTGCCGGTTTTGGCCGGCTCGGTAAGCCCCAGGAAAATATCGGGAATGCGCGGGCCGAGGTTTTGCGCCTTCAGCATCGACAGCGCAGCAATGGTCTGCATCAAGGTTTCGGCGGTACCGCCCGATTTCGAGATCGCGACAAAGCGCGTGGTGCCGTGCGGCAGTCTGTCGAGTAGCGCGGCGTAAGTCCGCGGATCGATGTTATCCATGAAATGCAGGTGCGGCGCTTGACGCAAGGCGCCCACGCCAGGGACGCCATGCCAGGCGAGCTGCGCCAGGGTCTGGCCCCCGAGGCTGGAGCCGCCGGTGCCAAGCAGCACGATGTCGGTGGCGCGGTCGGCGAGCCGGCGCGCCGCTTCGATGATCGGGCGCAGGTCGTCGTGCTTGCCGGCGAGCCGCAGCAGCGGCAGACCGCCGTCAGCATGACGGGCGCGCAACCAGTCGAGTGCACCTTCGGCACGCTCCAGGGCAGATTTCAGCGCACCGTCGGCGATGCCGTGCGACCCGACGTTTTTCTCGAGTGCTTTGTCGATGGATTGAATGAGGGGCATGTCGCTATTTGCCTAAGGTCGAAAAAAGGACGCAACAGCACACAACGCGTGCGCCTTTATTCGGTTCCGGACGAGCTCAGGCCTTTCGGCCGACCCGCCACCGTCACCAGCATGCCGCCGCCGAACAACCGCTTGGCCGCGCGCTTGGCATCGTCGAGTGTGACGGCGTCGATCAACGACGAACGGCGCGTGACATAGTCGACGCCGAGATTGTCGAGCTGGATCTGGGTGAGTTGGGCCCCGATCTTGGCCGAAGTGTCGAGCGACAGCGCGTAGGAGCCCTTGAGGAAGGACTTCGCCGCGGCCAGTTCATCGGCGGTCGGGCCTTCCTCGGCCATGCGCTTGGTCTCCGCCTCAATGATCGCCAGCGCGTCGCCGGTGCGGTCCGCTTGCGTTGCGGTGCCGCCGATGACGACCGCCGCGCGCTTGAACCAGACCAGGCTATCGGACACGCCGTAGGCAAGCCCTCGCTTCTCGCGCACTTCACGATAGAGCCGCGACGAGAAGCTGCCGCCGCCGAGAATGTGATTGACGATATAGCCAGCCATGAAATCCGGATCGTTGCGGGCAAGCCCCTGCCCGCCGAAATTCACCACCGCCTGCGGCACGTCGAGATTGATGACGATGCGGCGGCCAAGCCCGCGCGGAGTCACCGCCGCGACGGGCTTGAGATCGTTCTTGGCCGGCAGCCCGCCGAAGGCACGGTCGATCAGCTCGCCGGCGGTTTTGGCATCGACGTCGCCGACGATCGAGATCGTCAATTCGTTGCGCGCGAAGGTACGCTTCACGTAATCGCGCAGATCGTCAGCAGTGATGCGCGGCAACGTTTCCAGCGTACCCTTCGATTCACGGCCATACGGGTGGTTCGGGAACGCCGCTGACCACCACTGATTGCTAGCAATGGTGTTCGGATTGGTGGTGTCGCGGCGCAGACCGGACACCTCCTGCTCGCGCACGCGTTCGACCGCATCGGCATCGAAACGCGGCGTTGTCAGAGCAAGCTTCAGGAGATCGAAGGCTTCCTCACGATGCTCATTGAGCGCGCGCAGCGAGCCGTGAAATTCATCACGGCCGACACGGAATCCCAGCTCGATGGCGTGGTTTTCCATGCGCTCGTGAAACATCTTGCTGTCGAGATCGCCGGCGCCTTCGTCGAGCATATCCGCAGTAAGATTGGCGGTGCCAGACTTATCGGCAGAATCCTGGCTGGAGCCGCCGTGGAAGGCATAGTTGAGCGTGATCAGCGGCACGGTCTGCTCGCGCACCAACCAGGCCGGGATGCCGGCGGGGCTGACGATTTTCTCGATCGTCATTGCCGACGCGGCCGGGACGACGGTGATCAGCGCGAGCGCCGTCAGCGCGGCAAAAGCCAAGGGACGTTTCATCAGGCGGTTCATGAGCGCTTCTCCGCCGTCGGGCTGGTGTCTTTGATCAAATAACCTGTCACCGAACGCCGCTTGTCGAGCCATTTGCGCGCGGCATCCTGCACCTCGGCCGCGGTGACGGCACGGATGCGCTCTGGCCAACTCTGCACGTCCTGCACGGTCGCGCCGGTCACCAGCGCGGCGCCATACCAGCGCGCCATCGTCGCCTGATTGTCCTGCGCGTAGACCGCATCGGCGATCAGCCGCGACTTGGCGCGCTCGAGTTCTTCGGCACTGATGCCCTTGAGGATTAGTTCGGCGATCACCGCGTCGGTTTCGGTCTCGAATTGCTGCAGTGAGATGCCGGGGCGTGGCGAGCCGTAGACCGTGAATTTCGACAGATCGAGCGCAGAGCTGTCGTAACCGGCGCCGGCCGACACCGCGACCGGCTTATCGACCGCGAGCGTGCGGTACAGCCGGCTGCTCGAACCCGAGCCCAGAATATGCGCCAGCACTTCGAGCGCTTCCGACTCGCCACGCTGAGCGTTGGCAAAAGACGGCACTAGATACGAGCGCTGCATCAGCGACTGCTCGACACGTGCATCGGCCAAAGTCAGCGAGCGGACCGCGAGCGGCGGCGGCTCCTTCGGCCGCACGCGAGGCGCAACGATGATGTCATTGCGCTTCACCTTGCCGTAGGTTTCGTCAGCGAGCTTTTTGGCCTGCTCGGGATCGACGTCGCCGGCGATCACAACCACCGCGCCGTTCGGCCCGTAAAAGCGCTTGTAGAAATTGAGCGCATCGTCGCGGGAGAGCTGCTCCATCTCGTGACGCCAGCCGATCACCGGACGGCCGTACGGATGATTGAGGAATAACGCGGCATCGATCTGTTCGCCGAGTTTGGCGCGCGGATTGTTGCCGACGCGCTGATTCCACTCCTCAAGGATAACGTCGCGCTCCGGCAGCACCACCTTGTCGGTCAGTTGCAGGCCGGTCATGCGATCGGCCTCCAATTCCATCATCGTCTTCAATTGCTCGGTGGGGACGCGCTGGAAATAGCCGGTGTAATCGTCCGACGTGAAGGCGTTTTCCTGACCGCCGATGGTGGCGACAATCTTGGAGAACTCGCCGGTGGGATGTTTCGCAGTCCCCTTGAACATCAGATGTTCGAGGAAATGCGCGAGGCCCGATGTGCCGGGCGTTTCGTCGGCGGAACCGACTTTGTACCAGATCATGTGCGTGACCACCGGCGCGCGATGGTCGGGAATGACGACGAGCTCCAACCCGTTCGCCAGCGTGAAGTTCGAAATCTTGATCGGTTCGGCGGCGGCCGGCCACGCAAACAGGGACGCCGCGACAAGCACGGCTGCGCTCATCGCTCGGGAAGACAGTGTTGTGAAAGACATGGCTCTCGATTCTGCCAATGGCGGAAAGAAGCGCGCCCCGCCTAACCGCGCGAAATATTAGACTATCTCACGCGACAACGAAATTAATCCACACCGACCGGATGATCAGTCAGGTAGTTGCCGGGCTTCGGCGTGAGCGACTTGTCCTTGCCGGCGCCATAGGGCTGATCCGGCGACGGCGTCTGATAGCCGCGCGGCGGCTCGGTCAAAGAGGCCCGCGGCGGCTCGCCTGTGAACTTGCCGACTTCGTCGTCCTTCTTGCCGAACATATTCGAGAAAATGTTGCCCTTGCTGCCCAACTCGGACGGCGACAATTGCTTGCTGTAACCGTCAGGCATCGTCTCGTAGGACGCATTCTGGCTCGGCGCGCGGCGGGTGCGCTGCGACTTAGCGCCGGGCGTCAACTCATCGGGACGCATCGGACGGCCTTCACGAAGAATAACGTCATCCGGATTGCCCGTGTCCTCACGCGCGGCCTTGGCCTCGCGGCGGGCGCGTTCCACGTCCGGATCGACCGGCCAGGACGGGTTCATGGCGGCGGGCGTTGTCTGCTCCGGCGGCGGCAAAGCCTTGCCATTCGGGATCACCAACGGAGCGCGCTGCTGATAATTGATGCCGGCTTCGCCATCGCGCTTGAGGCCGAGGCCTTCCATGATGCTGCGCATGATCTTGGTGTCGACCGGAACGCTCTCGTCCTCGGCGGCACGTGCGGGCGCGGCAAAAGTCGAGACGCCGGCAACCAAAACGAGGGCGCTCACGGCGGACTTCAGGTTCTTGCGCATGTCGCTGATCATGGAACTCATCCCGGAATCACTCGCGGTCTGGCGGCGAAGGCGTCGAAAATCGCCATGGAAACATCAAGTATTTCAACCACCTGTGTTGCCCCACAGCGGTACTATCGCTGTGGATCAGGGCGCTTTTACGGCGCGGCCCGTAACCATGGATTCATACAGGAGGCCGGCCACCCCGGCAACGATGGCTACGTCCGCTAGGTTAAAAACGTACCAGTCGAACTTCCAATTAGCCCCGGAAACGTGAAAAAACACGAAATCCACCACCCAGCCATAGGCCAGCCGGTCGATGCCGTTGCCGATGGCACCGCCGATGATGAGACCCAGCGATAGCGCGGCCAGGCGCCCGCCGGCTTTCGACAGCCAGCCCCAGAGCAAAATCACAGCCGCAACCTTGATGCCGAGCAGCGCCCACTGCCCCAACGCCGAGTTCGTCTGGAACAGGCCGTAGCTGATGCCGGTATTGCGCGC
>DASYCM010000428.1:0-2836 GCA_036500165.1 Pseudolabrys sp. | reverse complement strand
GCAGAAGTGAAATATGACGAGCATTTCCAAGTGTTTGGCGGAATTCGCAGGTGGCAGGAGCCGCGAGTCTTTGGTTGAAGAGACACTTGGCCGCATCGCCGACCCTTCCGGGCAAGGCCCGCTCGCCTTCCTGAAGGTCGCCGCGCAGACCGCGCTGACCCAGGCCCGCACCTATGACGGCATGCAGAAACGCGGCCAGACGCTGCCGCCTTTCGCGGGCGTGCCCATCAGCATCAAGGATTTGTTTGACGTCGAAGGCGAGGTCACGGCCTCAGGTTCGGCGCTGTTACGTGACGCGGCGCCAGCAACCAAAGATGCGGAGGCCGTTGCGCTTCTGAAGACCGCTGGCTTCATCCCGGTCGGCCGCACCAACATGACCGAGTTCGCCTACTCCGGCCTCGGCATCAATCCGCACTACGGCACGCCGCTCAATCCGTTCGACCGCGAACATGGCCGCATTCCGGGCGGCTCGTCGTCCGGGGCCGCTGTTTCCGTCGCCGACGGCATGGCCGTCATTGGGCTCGGCACCGATACCGGCGGTTCGTGCCGTATTCCGGCGGCGCTGTGCGGCATCGTCGGCTTTAAGCCGACAGCACGGCGCGTCCCGATGCAGGGCGTCATGCCGCTCTCGCCGTCGCTCGACTCGGTCGGCAGCCTTGGCTGGACAGTGGCGTGTTGCGCGGCGGTCGATGCAGTGCTGGCCGGCGAGCCAATGCCGCCGCTCGGATATGCCGTGAAAGACATCCGGCTGGGCATTCCTTCGGCTTACGTCTTCGACGGAATGGATCGCGCGACAGCGGCGGCATTCGATGCGGCGATTTCGCGGCTGTCGACGGCCGGCGCGGCTATCGTCAAGCTGGAGACGCCCGAACTATCCGAAATTCCCGACATCAACGCCAAAGGCGGGTTCACGGCCTATGAAGCTTACGCCTTTCATAAGGCGTGGATGAACGAACGTCCCGGCGACTACGACCCGCGCGTGCTGGTGCGCATTCTCAAAGGCGAAGCCCAGTCGGACGACGACTACCGCGTCTTGCAGGCCGCGTGCCGCTCGCTGATCGCGCGCATGGCGGCGCGTACGGCCAATGTCGATGCGATGGTGATGCCGACGGCGCCGGTCGTTGCGCCGACGCTGAAAGAGCTTGAGAGCGATGCGGAATACGGCCGGGTCAATCTGCTGATGCTGCGCAACCCGACGGTCGCGAACTTTCTCGACGCTTGCTCTATATCAATTCCCTGTCACGGGGCTGGCGCCGCGCCAATTGGATTAATGCTAATTGCAGCGCATGGTGACGACCATCGGCTTTTGGCCATGTCGTCATGCATTGAAAGAGTTCTCGAGAAAGTCGTGTAACACTATACCTTGGCGGTCCGAATCGCCTGCCAGATCTTATGGGGCGTCGCCGGCATCCTGATGTCGCGCACGCCGTAGCGGCTGAGCGCATCGACAATCCCGCTGACGATCACCGCCGGCGCCGCCGTGGTGCCGCCCTCGCCGCCGGCCTTGATGCCGAGCGGATTGGTCGGTGACAACACCTCGATGATCTCGGTCGCAAACGACGGCAGTGTATTAGAGCGCGGCATGCCGTAGTCCATCAGCGAGCCGCATAGCGGTTGCCCCGAGTCGGCATCGATAACGCACTGCTCCCACAATGCCTGACCAATGCCCTGGGCGATGGCGCCGTGGGTCTGGCCGTCGACGATCAGCGGGTTGATGCAGCGGCCGACATCGTCGACCGACGCGTAGCGTGTCAGTTTCACGCCGCCAGTATCGGGATCGACCTCGATTTCGCAGATCGCGCAGCCGTTCGGAAATACTGGATCGTGCATTTCATTATCGGTGACCACCGCAAGACCGGACCTGAGATCGTCGGGCAGCGTGTGTTTGGTTAGTTCCTGCGCCAGTTCGATAAAATCAAAGCTGCGGTTGGTGCCGCGCGCGGAAAACCGGCCGTCGGTGAAATCTATTTCATCGTAAGGCGCATCGAGCGCCAAGGCCGCTAGACGTTTTCCCTTATCAATGAGTTGCACCGCCGCGATCGAGAACACCGTCGCTGCATGACGCATGGAGCGGCCTGAGTGGGTGCCGCCGCCGGCCTTCACGACATCGGTGTCGCCCATGATGATGCGGATTGCTTCGGACGGCACACAGATCAAGTCCGCAACCACTTGCGCGAAACTGGTCTGATGGCCCTGCCCGGCCGGCTGGGTGCCGATGACGACGTCAATGACGCCGTCCGGCCGCACGGTGATGCGCGTCTGCTCTTTCGGCGCGCCAATGGACGATTCGACATAGTTGGCCAAGCCGCGCCCAAGAAGCCTGCCTCGTTTGGCGGCTTCACGCTTGCGGGCCGGGAAGCCATCCCAATCCGCGATACGCATGGCCAAATCCATTGCATCTTCGTACCGGCCGCTGTCGTAAAGCATGCCGACCGCGTTGCGATACGGCATGGCTTTGGGCTTCACAAGATTGCGCCGGCGCAACGAGATACGATCAATGCCGAGTTTCGCCGCCGCCAAATCGACGAGCCGTTCGACGGCGAAGGTCATCTCCGGGCGGCCGGAGCTGCGATAGGCCTGCGTCGGCACAGTGTTGGTATAGACCGACATCGCACGTAGCGTCGCTACAGGAATAGCGTAGCTGCCGGTGATAAGTCCGGAGCCTTTGCTTAAAGGTGACAGCGACACGCAGCGCGCGCCGGCATTGCTGATATTGGTCGCCCGCAAGGCGAGAAAACGGCCCTTGGCATCGAGCGCCAATTCGAATTTCGCCACTAGATCGCGGCCCTGGTAATCGCTCAGGAAACATTCGGAGCGTGTCACGGTGCATTTGACG
>DASYCM010000427.1:0-11335 GCA_036500165.1 Pseudolabrys sp. | reverse complement strand
TTCGGTGCCCGACCATTTGCCGAACAGCACGGTGTCGCCGACCTTCAGATCGATCGGGATCAACTTGCCGGCTTCGTCGCGGCCACCAGGGCCAACGGCGACGATTTCGCCCTGCGAGGGCTTCTCTTGCGCGGTGTCGGGGATGATGATGCCACCGGCAGTCTTTTCCTCGGCATTGATGCGCTTGACGACGACGCGATCGTGAAGCGGGCGGAACTTCATGGCAGTCCTCCAGAGTTTTTGAACAGGTGCGTTTTTCGGTGACCAGCTATGCCCGTCACCTGCAACGGCAGGTAGGAGCACGGCCTCGGCCCGCAAGGGCCTATCGAGGGTTTCTTTAGCACTCACTTTTCGAGAGTGCCAACAATTTAGTGAAACCTCAGCAACTTCAATGGTTAACGGGCGGCCGTGGAACTTTGTCCGGCGGCTCCGAATTATCCCTGAACTGAGGGACGAAAGCCCCATCGGCAAGCCTGCTAGCAGCCGTTCCGATTGCTGCTAATGCCTTGATTTTACACAGTTTGTTTACCATTTCGGCTTGCAATGCACGGTGCCTGGAATGGAAGCTTTCGTCCGACTCTTCATGGGAGGGTGCGAATGGGTTCTGTCTCTGAGGACTTTCGTAAACAGGCCGCCGGCTTTGGCCTGACCACCGCTCATATTCTGTACCGTCGTCCAGATCATCAGTGGTTGCTTCAGTCCTACGTCTGGCAAGCCTACGATCTCTTTCCGAAATTCCCCGAACTGCAGAAATTCCTCGCCTTCTGGCAGGAGAAGCTTGAGGGGCCGCTGCACTCCGTGCAGGTCGCGCACTGCAAGCTGATCAAGCCCGCCGAACTCACGGCGATCGACGGCGAATTCAGGCTGCATTAGCTCTTGTCATTCCGGGACGGCCCCATAAGCGCCCATAGCGCGTCTTCGACGCGCTATGGGCGGGCCAGGAATCGGGCTGGGAATCCAGAGCGATAGTAACAGGTTTGGAGCCCTGGAATAAGGAGGGATCAATCTCCTTCATCATGCGCATTTAAATGTTTCGCGCATGCCAACGCCTGCGCGCCATGGCGCTGCGACCCCGCGTACACTAGCTAGATGAGTTCCAACTCATCGCTGCATCTGGGGCGGCTTTCCGTGAACACAGTTCTCCCGCGCACAACACTACCGCGCTACGGCCTGATGCTCGGCAATTTCGCCACCGGGCTTTGCATCCTCGCACCGGCCGGAATGCTGACGGTCCTCGCCGATGGCTTGAATGTCGGCATTCGCGAAACCGGACTGCTGGTAACCTTCGGCGCGATAATTCTGTGTTTCGGTTCGCCCATCGTGGCCTGGCTCACCACGCGTATCGACCGGCGCACGCTGCTTGCCGGGTCGCTCGCTTTCATGGTGATAGGGCAGGCGGCGTCCGCGATTGCGCCAAACTACGCCACCGTGCTGGCGCTACGCCTCGCGATGGTAGCCGGTGCGGCAGTTTTCACGCCGCAGGCCGCCAGCACCATCGCCTTGCTCGTGCCGGAAAAGGATCGCTCGGCTTCGATCGCATTTGTGTTTCTCGGCTGGTCGCTCGCGGTCGCCGGCGGATTGCCGTTGATCACGTTTGTCTCCGGCTATCTGGGCTGGCGTGGTGCCTTCGCCGCGGCCTCGATTACGGCTTTGATCCCGTTCATTCTGTTGCTGTTTGCTTTGCCGCGCGCTTTGTACGGGCCGCCGCTGTCGCTGCACAGCTTCAGCCTGCTTGCGCATAATCGCAAAATCATTCTGCTGCTGTTGATCACGATCCTGTCTATCAGCAGCCAGCTTGTCGTCTTCGTCTATCTGGCGCCGCTGTTGCAGCGACTTGCCGGCGCTACGCATGAAATAACCGGCCTGATGTTCGCGCTCTTTGGTGTCGCGGCATTCATTGGCAACGTCATCGCGACCGAATCCGTCGCCAAGTTTGGTACATGGCTGACGGCCGGTGTGTTTCTGGCCTGTACGCTCACGGGCTTGCTGTTCTGGTCGTTCGGTGCGGGAACGTTGCCGGTGATGGGCGTTGGCATCGCGTTCATCGGCCTGGGCTTTGCCGCCACCAATTCAATGCAGCAGGCGAGGCTGGTGCAGGCTGCGCCAAATTTATCGAGTGCGTCGGTCGCCCTTAATACCAGTGGCGTCTATGTTGGGCAGGCGGTCGGCTCCGGTATCGGCGGCGTCATGTTCGGACTTGGGCAGCTCAACGGCATTGGCTTCATCGGCCTTGCTTTCGTCGTCGCAGCCATTGCTGTGTGGAGCGCGACAAGGGACCGCTAGCGTCCTGGTTTCGAAGTTTCGCTGCGGGCGCCCAAGAGCAGGGCCTATGGCTCGCTCACGCCGCGTCTTTATGCCGGCGCACCATATCCAGCATCAGGTCCCACGCGTTGCGGATATTGACCAGCAGCGCAAACAACAGCGCCCCGGCCATGACGTCGAGCGCGAGCTTCTGTCCGGCGTAAACCATCCAGGCCGACGCCAGCAGCGAGGCATAACCGAGCGCCGGCAATACGCCGTAGGCGAGGCGATCGACCCAAAACTGGGTCCAGTCGCTGGTCAGGATTTTGTAGGTGGCGAAGGTCGAGACGCAGAGTCCGACTGCTGCGCTCAACCCGATGATTGTAGCGAAGAAAATATTGCTGTGCGTCGGGATCAGCGCGATGCAGGAGACGAAGAACACCAGCGCGAAGTGAACCACGATCGGGCTGAAGAACGTGCGCGTCGCGTCGGCGCGCTCTTGCGTAAGAAAGCCGACGCCCAGCGACACGGCCACGAACAGCAGCGCCACCAGCGTGCCGCCGCCCGTGCCGACCAGCAGATAGAATTCGCGCCAGTGCTCGAGTTCTTCGGCGACCTCCATAGCGAGTGGCCTAGCCTCGCGCGACGAACGGCATGGTGTTGGCCATCACCGTCATGAACAGCACGTTGGTGTCGAGCGGCAGGCCGGCCATGTAGACCACCGCGTTGCCGACATGCTCGGCATCCATACGCGGCTCGATCTTCTTGGTGAGGTCGGACTGCAGCACGCCTTCACCCTGCACCATGCGGTCGGTGAGCGGCGTCGCGGCATTGCCGATGTCGACCTGGCCGCAGCAAATGTTGTAGGCGCGGGTGTCGAGCGACGTGGATTTGGTCAGGCCGGTGATGGCGTGCTTGGTCGAGGTATAGGCGACCGAGAACGGCCGCGGTGTGTGCGCCGAGATCGAACCGTTGTTGATGATGCGGCCCCCGCGCGGGTTCTGGTCCTTCATGATCTTGATGGCTTCCTGGGTGCACAGGAATATGCCGGTCAGGTTGGTGGCGACGACGTTCTGCCAGGTCTCGAACGGCAGGTCTTCCAGCGGCATGGCGGGAGCGCCGATGCCGGCATTGTTGAACAGGACGTCGAGACGGCCGAAGGTGGATTTTACAGTGGCGAAAAGTGCCTGAATGGACTCGCGCTTCGACACGTCGGTGGACACGGCCAGCGCCTGCGCGCCGATGGCATTGATTTCGCCTGCGACCTTGTCGAGCATTTCCTTGCGGCGGCCCGCCAGCACGAGGCTATAGCCGGCCTTGGCGAGCGCAATCGCTACCGCCCGGCCGACACCCGTTCCGGCGCCCGTTACCAGGGCAATTTTCGCAGACGCAGTCATAAGCTCACTCCCCAAATTCACTGCCAGTTTTAATTGTTGCCAGACGCCATATCACAAAAGGGCCGCCGCGCCATCATCGTCAGCGAGCCCGGAATTTGCCTGTGGGCGCAGTCTCGCCGGCCCTCGCCGCGGCGTATAAGATTGCCAGTCTTGAGGCCCGGAATCGGATGAACGCCTAGTGCTTGTGCCATCGCCCGCCTTTGTCGTCGCTGTCAGCAGTGGCGGCGAGCACCACTTCACCAAACCGGTGCGGCCCAACATCCGCCTTTTGGCCGGACTTGGCGTCGAGGGTGACGCGCATCTCGGCACGACGGTGAAGCACCGCTCGCGGGTGAAGAAAGATCCGACACAGCCCAACTTGCGCCAGGTGCATCTGGTTCACGAAGAACTGTTCGATGAGTTGCGCGCTTTGGGCTTCGAGCTTGCGCCGGGGTTGATCGGCGAAAACATCACGACGCATGGCGTCGATCTGCTCGGTCTGCCGGCCGGTACGCGGCTGTGCGTGGGGCCGGATGCGGTGATCGGCATTACCGGTTTGCGCGATCCCTGCCGGCAGCTCAACGATTTCCGGCCAGGTCTGATGCAGGCCGTGCTTGATCGCGACGAGGACGGAAGCCTGATCCGCAAGGCAGGGATCATGGGTATCGTTCTGGCCAGCGGAGAAATCCGCGCCGGAGATACGATCCGGGTCGAATTGCCGCCCGAACCACACCAGCGCATGGAGCGGGTGTAACGCTTAGCCCGCGAGCGCGACGTTGATCGGCTTGATCGGCTCGTTGGAGAGCATCTTGGCGGTGATCTCGGCGGCGGGCATCGCCTTGCCGAAGCGATAGCCTTGCATGAAGTGGACGCCGGCGGCGCGCAGGAACAGTTGCTGATCGGCGGTCTCGACGCCTTCGGCAGTGACCTTCATACCGAGACCACGGCCGAGACTGACGACGGCATGCACGATGGCCGCGGCATCGGCGGCCTTCTCGATCGACAGCACGAAGCTGCGGTCGATCTTGAGCTTGTCGAACGGAAAGCGACGCAGATATAGCAGGCTCGAATAGCCAGTGCCGAAATCGTCGAGCGCAAGCCGTACGCCCAGCGCCTTGAGGCGCAGCATGCCCGCTTCCGCGGCATCGACGTTGCCGACCAACACGCTTTCGGTCAGTTCGAGTTCAAGGCGTTCCGGATCGAAATGAGTCTCCGCCAGGATACGCTCGACGGCGGCGGCGAAATCGGTTCGGCGGAACTGTATGGGCGAGACGTTGACCGCGACGGTGAGCCCCGGCCAGGCCATGCCGTCGAGACAGGCGCGGCGCAGCACCCAGGCGCCGAGTTCGATGATCAGGCCCGAATGCTCGGCGGCGGCGATGAATTCGAGCGGCGGGATTTCACCACGCGTCGGATGGGTCCAGCGGCACAAGGCTTCGACGCCGACCATGGCATCGCCGCTCTTGCTGACGATCGGCTGGTACAGCACCCGCAGCTTGTCGTTCTCGATGGCTTCGCGCAGATCCGCTTCCAGCAGCTTGCGGTTCGACAGATCCGCGTCCATCGCCGCGTCATAGATGCAGGCGCGGTTGCGGCCTTCATTCTTGGCGCGATACAGCGCCATGTCGGCATAGCGCATGATGTCGGCAGCGCCGGCGCAATTGCGGTTAATCACCGAGATGCCGATCGAGGCGCCGATGACGATGTTCTGACCGCCGATGGAGTAGGGTGCGCAGATCGCAGAGATGATGCGGCCCGCCAAGACCATCATCTTGTTGGTGTCGTCGCCGACCGACGAGATGACCGCGAATTCGTCGCCGCCGAGACGCGCGACGAGGTCGCTGCCGCGCAACGTGCGCGACAGGCGCAGCGTCACGTTGCGGATCAACTCGTCGCCGACCGGATGGCCGAGCGTATCGTTGACGTCCTTGAAGTGGTCGAGGTCGATATAGAACACCGCGGCCGGCGATGAGCCGTTGTGCACTTCGTCAATGACGGCCTCCAGTCGCTCGCCGAAGAAAATGCGATTGGGCAGGCCGCACAGAGGATCGTGCATTGCCAGGTGCCGCAAGCGGGATTCACCGGCGGCGATGGCCACCGCTGTACGGCGCATGTAGCGCAGCACGAACGCCGCAAGCAGTGCAAAGCCGGCCAGCGCCACGGCGATGAACGGGATGACGCTATGGACGATTTCGGCGCCTGGCTGTTTCGGCGTCCAGGCAAAGCGCGCAATCTTCTCACCGTTCGGGCCGTTGAGCTGATAGGTGAAGTCGCCGCTCGGCGGTTCGCCGTCGTCGAACTTGCGCAGATTTATCAGGCGCAATTGCTGCGCGATGCCGGACAGTACGTCGTTGTCGATAAATTTCACCGACATGACGACCGGCGCGACGCTCACCGGCCTCTCCGAGGCGGCGTCTATCGTGCCGACGGCGACGGCGGCGATCACTGCCGGACGGCCGAGCATGCGGCGCACCACGACGGCTTGCGGATGCGCGGTGCCATCGGGGCCGGCGATACGGGTCAAGCGGATCGCGTTGGGCAGATTGGCATCGCTGCCGCGCATGTAAGCGAGGATGGGAGCGAGATCGGCGGGCGCCGAGTCAAACCATTTCGCGTCGGAAGAATTACGTCCGATCATCGAATAGAGCGGGCGATTCTGACCATCGAACACGATGACATAGTCGTGCTGGAAGAAAGTCTCGAGCCAATTGCCGATCCGTTCGTTAGTCCAGCCAGCGTCGAATTTAGTGCGGACGTTGCGGATCGCGGATTCCGAATTGGCGACGCTTTCGACTTCGCGCAGGACGTTGGTGCCGAAATTGGTGAGCGCGGTCGAGAACAGTTGCGTTTCGTGTTCGACAGCGACTTCGTCGGCACGGTGGGCCGACGACAATACGGCGACGACGATGCAAACGATGGCGACAGCAACAATAACGCCGATCGGGACCACCACGCTTAACCGCGCGCGATCCCAACTGGTGTACTGCCGTTCCTCGCGGCTGCGCATGCGAACTTCCGGCGGCAAAGAGCCTTCCCCTAAAGCTTTATTTCCGTCGCTTTTGCCCGAAAGCTAGGCGAGAAAGCTTGCTATTCGCTTTCCCTTTGCGGTCTGTGCACAAAGGGATGCCAGGGGAGGGGCAAATCGCCCGTCGCTGTTAACCGGTGGTAAACGCGTAAGCCCGAAACAACGCCGGACTTTATGGCCGATAACGTACGAAAATAGCCGGCTCAGCCGATTGTACGGTACGGCGGGCGGGGAATGGCGATATGGGCGGCGCGCAAGGCCGTGGACCAGCGCTCCCGGAGGTCCTGAAAATAGGGCTCGCCCGGTTCGATACGGTAATTCACCTCGGGATTAAAAATATCGCGCCGGATGACGAGCAGATCGATCGGCAGCCCCACCGCCAGGTTGGACCGCATGGTTGAGTCCATCGAAATCAGCCCGATCTTGAGACCGTCATAAAGATCAGTATCGAAGCTGATGGCGCGGTCGAGCACCGGTTTGCCGTATTTGTGCTCGCCGATCTGAAGATACGGTGTGTCGGTGGTGCATTCGATGAAATTGCCGGCCGAATAGATCATGAAAAGGCGCAGGCTCTCGCCCTTGATCTGGCCGCCGAATAGAAAGGCGACGTCGTGATCGATGTCGGCGGCTTCCAGTTCCTTGCCTTCGAGATGCTGGATGGTGCGGATCGCGTTGCCAATACGCCGCGCCGCCTGGAACATGGTCGGCGCGTTCATCAGCGTTTCGCGTTCGCCGGTTTCCGGATTGTCGACACCTTCGGTGAGTATTGAGCGCACGGTCTGGCTCAGCGACAGATTGCCGGAGGAGGCGAGCGCCATGATGCGTTTGCCGGGCTCGGAGTAGACGTGCAGCTTGCGGAAGGTCGAGACGTTGTCGAGCCCGGCATTGGTGCGGGTGTCGGCAATCATCACAAGCCCTTCGCGCACCAGGATTCCGCAGCAATATGTCATGATGTCCGGGCTTCTCTTGTAGGTCGTTGTTAGCTTTGCGACTGGATCTGCGATTGCTGGCGTGCTTGTGCGACGTTGATCGCCACCGTCAGAGTTTCGCCATGGCCGCCGTAACGCGTGCCGCGTACTGGCGATGCGCCGAGATAATCGAGGCCGGCGGCGACGCGGACGTGCGCATCGGTCACGCAAATGCCATTGCTTGGGTCGAAGCCGACCCAGCCGAAGTCCTCGACATAACATTCCGTCCAGGCGTGGCCGGCGTCCTGCTCTGTCACGCCGTCGGCGCGATAGAAGTGGCCGCCGATATAGCGTGAGGGGATGCCAAGATGCCGCGCCGCGGCGATGTAAATGTGCGAGAGATCCTGACAGACGCCGCGCTTGAGCTTGAAGGCTTCGGCCGCGGTGGTCGCGGTCTGGGTTGGCGTGGTGTCGAAGGTGATGTCGCCGTTCACATTGGCCAGCAATTGATGCAGCACCGATAGCGTGCTCGCGCCAGGACCGGATTTTGCCCGCGCGGCTTCGGCGAAGTCGATGATGGCGGCATCGGGAAGCGTCAGCGAAGATTCACGCAGGAACATTGCTGGTGGAAACCGCTCGACGGCGCCGCGTACCAAGCCGTTTAAGTCCTGGGTCTCGACTTCGCCGGTGACGGTGACTGACAATTCGTCTAACGGACCGTCGGCGGTAAAAGAATGCGTGATGTTGCCGAACGCATCCTCGTGCTGATGCAGCTGGGAGTCTTCGGACAGGTCGATACGCCACTCCACGACATATTGGCCGTCATGATTGCGGGGCGTCAGCCGCAACAACTGCGTCACGCCGTTGGGCGGCGTGTCGTAGTGATAGGTCGTTGCGTGGGAAATGCGGATTCGCATGCGGCGTCTGGTTGAAAATAAGGTCCAAGGATTATCTAACACAAGCCGTAGCCGTCGCGGCAAGGTGCTTTAGGACCGGTTATATCAGGAACTGGTCGGTGATGGCGCCGCCGAGCCCGTTGGTTTCGGAGATGAATTCACTGATGAATTCATGCAACCCGCGCTGGAAAATGCCTTCCATGCGGGAATTCTGCAACCGGGTGCGAATGGCGCGGGCCTGCCGTTGCGCCGGGCCCTGGCGGCCATAGGCGCCGGACAGGGAGTCGAGGTTGCGCACGATCGCCTCATAGCAGGACGCGAGCGAGCGGGGCAGTTCCTCTTTCAGGATCAGCAGGTCGGCGATCAGCCAGGGCTTGAGACTGTCGCGGTAGACCCAGTGGTAGGCGGTCAATGCCGACACCGAGCGCAGGATCGCCGCCCATTGGAAATAATCGAGCGGGCCGCCGACGCGTTCGTTGTCGGGCAATAGCAGATGATATTTCACGTCGAGAATGCGCGCGGTGTTGTCGGCGCGCTCGATGTAGACGCCGAGCCGAGAGAACCAGTAGGCGTCGTTACGCAGCATAGTGCGGTAGGCCGAACCGTCGAAACGCAGCGAGGATTCTTGCACCCAGCGCAAAAAGCGGGAAAGTTCTTCGCGCGACGTCGGGCCGTTGCCGTAGCGTTGCAACTCGAGCCACGTGCCGTTGATCTGGTCCCACATTTCCATCGTCAGCGCGGTGCGCACGGCGCGCGCATTGCTGCGCGCCATCTCGAAGCAACTGCGGATGGACGACGAGTTGACCGTGGAGAATGCGAGGAAGTCGGTGACGTTTTCCTCGTTAGCTTCATCGTAGATTTTGAAGAACGCCGTGGAGCATCCGGCGGTCAGTACTGCCGATTCCCATTCATTGCTGGAGCCGACATAGGCCAGCGGCAATGCGGAGAGACGCTGCGTCGCGTCGAGAATGCGCGCCAGATATTCGGCGCGCTCGACGTAACGCGAAAGCCAGTATAAATTGTCGGCGGTGCGTGAGAGCATTAAATTGCGCGCCTCATCCGTCCAGAACCCACGTGTCTTTGGTGCCGCCGCCCTGGCTGGAGTTCACCACCAGTGAGCCTTCCTTCAGCGCAACGCGGGTCAATCCGCCCGGCACGATGCGGGTGCGGTCGGAGCCCGTTAAGACAAAGGGCCGTAGGTCGACGTGGCGTGGCGCCACACCGCTCTCGACGCAGGTCGGGCACGTCGATAGCGCCAGTGTCGGTTGGGCGATGAAGTTGTTCGGTGTGGCCTTGAGCTTGGCGCGAAATTGCTCGATCGCGGCCTTGCTCGCGGTCGGTCCGATCAGCATGCCGTAGCCACCGGAGCCGTGCACTTCCTTCACAACGAGTTCGGGCAGATGGTCGAGCACGTATTTCAGATGCTCTGGTTCACGGCAGCGCCAGGTCGGCACATTTTTCAGGATCGGTTCTTCATCGAGATAGAATTTCACGATCTGCGGCATGTAGCTGTAGACCGCCTTGTCGTCGGCGATGCCGGTGCCGACGGCGTTGGCGAGCGTGATGTTACCGGCTTGATATGCTGACATCAGGCCGGGCAGACCGAGGATTGAATCGGGACGGAAGGTGAGCGGATCGATGAAGTCGTCGTCGATGCGGCGGTAAATAACATCGACGCGCTTCAGCCCCTGCGTTGTGCGCATGTAGACGGTTTCGTTCTTGACCAAGAGGTCACGGCCCTCGACCAGTTCGACGCCGAGTTTGTCGGCGAGGAACGAGTGCTCGTAATAGGCCGAGTTGAAAACGCCAGGCGTGAGCAGGGCGACGTTGGGATCGCTTGAGGCGGTTTTGGGCGCCACCGATTTCAACGTCGCCAGCAGTTCGTCAGGATAGTTCTCGACCGGCGCGATACGGTGGCGGGCGAAGAGTTCCGGGAACAACCGCATCATGATCTCGCGGTTCTCCAGCATGTAGGAGACGCCCGAGGGGGTGCGCGCATTGTCTTCGAGCACATAGAACGTATCGGCGTCGACGCGGACGACATCGACGCCCGCAATGTGAACGTAGATGTCGTGCGGGACGCTCTGACCGTTCATCTCCGGCCGGAACGCCGGATTGCGGAATACGAGATCGTCGGGAACGATGCCTTCGCGCAGGATTTCGCGGGCGCCGTAAATGTCCTTGATGAAAAGGTTGAGCGCCTTGACCCGCTGGGTCAGGCCCTCTTGCAGCGTGCGCCATTCCGAACCAGAGATGATGCGCGGGATGACGTCGAACGGGATCAGGCGTTCGGTGGAGTCGGCCTCGCCGTAGACCGCGAAGGTGATGCCGATGCGGCGGAACACCAGTTCGGCCTCGCGGCGGCGATAGTCCAGAACGTCCGGGGGGACTTCCTTGAGCCAGCGCGCCAACTCGTCGTAAGGCGGCCGCACGCCGCCGTCGACGCCTCTCATCTCATCGAAGATCGCACTCATCCGTACCCCCGGCAGACGGCACACGAACGCTTGTCTTTAACAGCCGCCATACCCTGCGGCTTGCTGCTGGGGATAGGTCAAAACCCGCCCCCGACGGCTATTGTGCAAGCTTCAGGCCAAACGAAAATCGAGAAACCCCAGCGAAACCACGTATTTGCGACGCCGCGACTACGGCGGTATCGCAGCCGGCTGCCTAAAATTTGGGCGAACGGGCTTAGCGGTTATAAGACGGCGCAGGGCCAATGGTTCCGCGGTAACTTGAGTGGGACCTAAGGCCACGCTAGGTCTGCGGCTCGTTTTTGAGAAGGATTTGCCTCATGTCCCCGTCCGAAGTCGTCACCGCGGCAGTCCTCGTCATCGGCGACGAGATCCTCTCCGGGCGGACCAAAGACAAGAACATCGGCTACATCGCCGA
>DASYCM010000426.1:0-14630 GCA_036500165.1 Pseudolabrys sp. | reverse complement strand
CCGACATCCGCCGCGCCGAGGGCGCCCTGGGCCACCCAGC
This sequence comes from Pseudolabrys sp., assembly GCA_036500165.1. Taxonomy (GTDB): domain Bacteria; phylum Pseudomonadota; class Alphaproteobacteria; order Rhizobiales; family Xanthobacteraceae; genus Pseudolabrys. The sequence goes on along the minus strand of DASYCM010000426.1, from coordinate 14,590 downwards.
CGGGGAAATGGTCGGGGTCTTTGGCGCAGATTTCCTGCTGCTCGTCATTGATCAGCTTGGCGTATACCGCGACCTTGGCGCCGTCGCCTTTGGCGAAGACTTCCAGCGGCGGCATCGCGTAGGAAATGATCTGCGCGTAATCCTTGAAGGTGTCGACCACCTTCTTGCGGATTTCGAGGTCGTGAATGCACGGCACTTCGCGCATGCGCTTGCCGATGTCGGGATAGCCGCTATCGACCAGGACCTTGAACATCCGGCTCGGCATGAAATGGGTATAGGCGTCGATGCGCATGAGCACTCCTTCGGTGACTGACTTCGTATCGATACGAAACGTTAGTAAGGCGTAATGACGTTGATCAGCGCCTGGCGCTTGTCGTTGACGACGGCGTCGCGCGCGCGTGCGAGCGCGCCGGGCAGGGCGGCCGGGCTTTCCACCCGTTCGGCATGCGCACCCTGCGCCCGCGCCATCTCGTCATAGGGCGGCGCCGGATCGAGATCGGCGAGGTCGCGGCCGTCATTTTCGCCGGCGACGCCGTCTTTGAACATCGATAGCGTCGAGTTGCGCACCGCGCCGTAGCGGCTGTTGTTGAAGATGATGGTCAGGATCGGCAGGCTATGTTTGCCGGACACCCAGTGCCCCACCATCGGGTTGGAGAACATGTAGGCGCCATCGCCAAGCGTCGCTACGACGAAGGAGTCGGGCGATGCGAGCTTGGCGCCGAGCGCCGCGCCCAGACCCCAGCCCAACCCGCCGGCCGGACCGAGCGCGAACAAAGTGCCCGGCGTCTCGCGCGCGCAGTGATCGGCGCGCAGCGAGTATTCATTGAAGATGATGGCGTCGTCGCCAACGGCTTCACCGATGCAGCGAGACAGGTAGGCGGGTGAAATCGTGGTGCCGGGCGCGGAATCCTTGGCAAGCTGCGCGCGCCTGTTGCGCATGCGCTCGATCAGTTTGGCTCGCCGCGAGGCAATGCGCGCGTCGGCCATCTGCAGGCGATGCTCCACCGCGTCGCTCAGTGCTTTGAGTGCATTGACGACGCCGGCCTGAACATTGAGGTCGCTCGGAAAGCTGCGCATCGGATAACGCGAGAAGATCGGGTCCTCGGCAATATGCGCAACATGGCAGCCGGCGGGCGGATGCTGCAAATGCGGAATCCACGGCACGTCGGATTCGAGCGAGATCACCAAATCGGCGTCGGTCAGTAGCGCGCCGGGCTCGAAACCGAAATGCATCGGATGGCTCGACGGCATGCAGACGCTGCGCGGATTGTGCGTGACGACCGGAATGGCGCAACGCTCCGCAAGATGCGCCAAAATCGGCACGGCTTCGGCGGGCAAGGTGGCGGCGATGATCAGCGGGCGCTCGGCACTCGCGATCCATTCGGCCAGCGTCGCGATGGTCTTCGGATCGGGATAGGTAGCGGGCGCCTGCGGCCGCGGCCTGATCGGCGCGATCGGCTCGGCAACGGGCGCCGACAAAGGCTCGCGCGGCAGCACCATGTAGACGGGGCCGCGCGGATGCGCCATCGCGACGTCGACGCCGCGCGACACTACATCGCCGATCTGCTCGGGATTGCGCAGTTCGTAATCCCATTTCACCAGTTCGCGCACCATGCCGGCCTGGTCGAACATTTCCTGCGCCCAATGAATGGGGCGCGAGCGCGAGCCGAACTTGCCCTTCTCGCTGATCGGGGTGCGACCGGCGGCGAGCAGCAGCGGCACGCGATCACGCGACAGGTTTGTCAGGTTGTTGATCGTGTTCGCGGTGCCGACATTGACGTGTACCATGACGGCCTGCGGCTTGCCGTTCATCAGGTAGGCGCCGTGCGCCATGGCGACCGCGAGATTTTCGTGCGGCACCAGCACCGGCTTCGGCACCTTCGCGTTGGTCTTCTTGGCGCGGGTGAAGGCTTCGACGATTGGCGGGAAGTCGGTGCCCGGGTTGGCGAAGAAAAAGTCGATGCCGTGGTCGGCCAGCGCGCGGAGATAAGCCTCGGCGGCGATCGCCGGTCGTTGCCCGGATTGTGGTACGGCCATGCAGTCCCCGCCCTTTGTTTATTTTATCGTTTTTCTGGAGGCGTTTTACGCGACCGCGCGAGGACTGACAACGTACAGGACTGCATCTCAGATTGTCATGGCCGGGGCTTGTCCCGGCCATCCCCGATAATGTGGGCAATGTGCCCACCTAAGCGAGGCCACCGGGACGAGCCCGGTGGCGACAAGCTTAGAACGGATAGTGCTGGTGGCTTTCGATAGTGATCCAGCGCAATTCAGTGAACTCGGCAATCGCGGCCGTGCCACCGAAGCGGCCGTAGCCCGAATCCTTGGTGCCGCCGAACGGCATTTGCGGCTCGTCGTTCACGGTCGGGCCGTTGATGTGACAGATGCCGGCCTGGATGCGCTTGGCGATCGCCAATGCGCGCTGGATGTTCGCGCTGAACACGGCGGAGGAAAGCCCATACTCGGTGTCGTTGGCGACCCGCACTGCTTCGTCGTCGCCATTGACGCGAATGATGCTTTTTACCGGGCCGAACGACTCTTCCTTGTAGATGCGCATTTTCGGAGTGACGTGATCGAGCAGGGTCGCTGACCACACCGTGCCGCTGCGCTTGCCGCCGGCGACGACCTTGGCGCCTTGCGCGACCGCGTCGTTGAGCAATTCCTCGACCTTGTCAGCCGCCTGTTCGCTCACCAGCGAGCCGAGCACGACCTTGCCGCGCGGATCGCCATACGGAAGAGCATTGGCCTTGGTCGACAGCTTGCCGACGAAAGCATCGGCGATCTTGTTGTCGAGGATGATGCGCTCAGTCGACATGCAGATCTGGCCCATGTGCATGTAGGAGCCAAAGGCCGCGGCATCGACGGCATCATCGAGATTGGCATCGTCGAGCACGAGGAGCGGCGCTTTGCCGCCGAGTTCGAGCAGCACGGGCTTGAGATACTTCGCCGCTGTCTGCGCGATGATGCGGCCGACGTGGCTCGATCCGGTGAAGTTGATGCGGCGCACGGCCGGATGCGCGATCAGCGCTTCGGTTACTTTCGGCGCGTCCTCACGCGAGTGGGTGACGACGTTGATGACGCCCTTTGGCAGGCCGGCCTCCTGAAGCACCTTGCCGATCAGCATGTGAACGCCGGGGCAGGTTTCGGACGCCTTCATCACCACGGTGTTGCCACAGGCCAGCGGCATCGCCACGGCGCGTACGCCGAGAATGACCGGCGCGTTCCACGGCGCCATGCCGACGCAGACGCCGGCGGCCTGGCGGATGCCCATCGAGAAGCAGCCCGGCTTGTCGGACGGAATGACTTCGCCGTGGATTATGGTGGTCATGCTGGCCGCTTCGCGCAGAATCTTGGCGGCGAACATCACGTTGAAGCCGGACCACGGGCCGGTCGCGCCGGTTTCTTCCATCATCAGGCGGATGAATTCGTCGCTCTTGGCAAGCAGGATGTCGGCGGCTTTCAGCAGCAGCATGCGGCGTTCGGTCGGGCCCGTCTCTGACCATTTCGGAAACGCCGCGGCGGCCGCATCACAGGCGGCATTGACGTCGTCGACCGTCGCAGCCTCGGCAACGGTCGCGACCTTGCCCGTGAAAGGATCCTTGCGCTCGAAGGTGGCTTTGCCGCGCGACTTGACGTCGGCGCCGTCGATCAGAAGTTGAACGTTCATGGCATCCTCCCTATGTGCATTTTCTTTTACAGCGGCGCGGTGCGCCGCCGTACGCGGCTTAATGTCTCAAAGATGAGGCAGGCGGACGTCGAGCACCGCGCAGCGCTTCTCGTCACGCACGGCAGCGAAGGCCTCCACCAGCGCTGCTTCTATTTCTTCGGGCTTTTCGATCTTGCGTGCCCAGGCGCCGCCGGCCGCGGCGGCAATGGCCGAGTGATCCGGTGCGGGATCGAATTCGACGCCGACGGCATTGGCACGGCTCGCATAGCCATCCGGATGCACGGCGAGCGTCGACATTTTCGGCGAACGCCAGCCGCCGTTGTTATAAACGATCTGCAGGAACGGTGTTTTGTACTTGCGCGCCATCCAGTGCACCGACGATGGCACCGAGAACATGTAGGAGCCGTCGCCCGACAGCGCGATGACCGTCTTGTCCGGATGCGCGAGCTTGGCGCCGATGGCCGCGCCGCCGTTCCAGCCGAGCGAACTGCCGCCGCTGAGATAATATTGTCCCGGCGTGGATGGCCGGAGGTGATTGGTCACCATCGGATAATTGGTGATCATCTCGCTGAGGATGATCGTGTTGCTGTCGATATATTTGCGCAAGCACGCGGTGAAATATTCCGCGGTGATGATGCCCTTGGATTCTTCAAGTTTGGCAAGTGCGTCCATGCGCACCTTGCTGAGTTTGCTGTAATGCGCGGTGCGATCTTTCACGGCGGTGACGTCAAGCTTGATGCCGTCGAGCGCTTCGTTGATCTGGGCCAGCGCCGTTGCGACATCGGCGCGGAATACGCGGCGCGCCTTGATGTACCAGAGCGGGATGTCGTCTTTCAGCGGATCGACGTCGATGTGAAAGACCTGCGCGTTGGGACCGGGCTTGCTGATCGACGGCACCCAGGGCGCGTCGCTGTCCAGCACCAGCACGACGTCGGCTTCCGCCAGTACCGGCTCCTGATGCGGCTCGCTCCAGCGATTGCCCATGTAGAGCGGATGGTCGAGCGGGAAGTTCAGGCAGACCGGCGATTGCTCGAGGACGGCGATGCCGGCGCGCTCGCACAGCTTTGTCAGCTCGGCGAAGGCAGCGGGATTGCGGCCGGAATAGCTTGTCACGATGAGCGGACGCTTGGCGTTGGCAAGCGCCTGCGCCAGCTCCTTGGCGTCCTGTGCGCGCACCGGCAGCTCGGAAATCGCCGGCCATTCCGCGGTGTCGATCGCGAGGGGTGCGACTTCTTCTTCCATCACCTCGCGCGCACCGAGCAGATAGACCGGTCCCATCGGGTCGCTCTTGGCGAGCTGCATGGCGCGGTGCGTGACCTGCTTGATGTTGCGGCCGGTGCGGAATTCGTAGTCGAACTTTGTGTAATTGCGGACGATGCCGCGCTGGTCGCCGATGTCCTGGATCCACTGGATCCATTCGTTGCGCGAGCCTTTGAGTTCGCCTTCCTGCGTGTAAGGCGTGGCACCGGCGAAAATCAGTACGGGCACGCGCGCGCGGCAGGCATTGTGCACGGCGCCGCCGAGCGCCTGGGTGCCGCATTCGACGTGGACGATGACGGCCTGCGCCTCGCCGCTGACCTGCGCGTACCCATGTGCCGCGCTCAGCGCCACCATCTCGTTGGGGCATGTCAGCATCGCGGGAAAGCCGCGGCCGTTGGCCTTGCCTTCCTCGATGGATTCGACGATCGCGGGATGATCGCTACCGAGATTGGCAAAAATATAGGAGACACCGGCCTCCTTCAGAGCTTCGAGAAACGCAGTACCGGCAGTGCGCACGCGGTATTCCTTTTTATTCTATTGCCGTCTTATCGTTGGGTTCCCAACCATCGGACGCCGGGATGCTATCACATGGGCATCCCGTGGAAAGTGCGGCAGTTCGCTACATCTTGGACGGCAGCCACAGCGCCAGGATCGGGAAGGCGATCAGGATCACCAGCCGGATCAGGTCGGTGACGATGAAGGGGATCACCCCTTTGAAGATGGTCGTGAACGACACGTCCTTCACCACGCTCTTGATGACAAAGACGTTCATGCCGACCGGCGGGTGGATCAGGCCGAGTTCGACCGTCATGACGATGATGACGCCGAACCAGATCGGATTGAAGCCGAGGTGGGTGATGACGGGGAAGATGATCGGCACGGTCAGGATGATCATGGCCATGGCGTCCATCAGACAGCCGAGCACGAGATACATCAGCATGATCACTGCCAGCACGCCGTAGCTGCCGAGGCCGAGCCCCGTCAGGAATTCCGTGACCTTCTGCGGCGTCTGCGTGACGGTGAGGAAATAGCCGAAGATCAACGCGCCGATCAGCACCGTGAAGACGGCGGCGGCCGTGCGCGTCGCCTGCAGCAGCGAGGTCAGGATTTTCTTTTTGTCGAGCCGCCCGGTGAGTACGCCGATCAGGAAGGCGCCGGTGGCGCCGACGCCGCCCGCTTCGGTCGGCGTGAAACGCGGCAGGAAGGGCAGACCATAGAGGCCGCCGATGACAAAAACGAACAGCAGCATCGGCGCCCAGATATCGCGCAGGCCGGAGAAACGTTCGCGCCATGTCGTGCCGGGGCCGGTTGGCAGAAAACTGGGGCGGAAATAGCCGATCAGCGCGATGGTGATGACATACATCGTCATTGCCAGCAGGCCGGGGATGATGCCGGCGATGAACAGCTTACCGATGTCCTGCTCGGTGATGATGCCGTAGACCGCGAGCACTGTGGACGGCGGCAGCATGGCCCCTAACGTGCCGCCAGCGGCGATGACGCCGGTGGCGAAGCTTTGCGGATAGCCGTAGCGCCGCATTTCCGGATAGGCGACGGCGGAAAATGTCGCGGCGGTCGCCACCGACGAGCCGCAGATGGCGGCAAAGCCGCCGCAGGCGACGACGGTGGCGAAGCCCAGTCCGCCACGCAGATGACCGACGAAAGCGTTCGCGGCCTTGAACAGATCGCGGCTCATGCCGGAGTTCGAGACGAACGTTCCCATCAGCAGGAACATCGGGATCACGCCGAAGGTGTAGTCCGTCACCGTGCGCATCGACGTCTGGCCGACGAGCTTGAGTGCAGGCCCACCGCCGACCAGATAACTGAAGCCCGAAACGCCGACCAAGCCCATCGCCATGCCGACCGGCACGCGCAGCAGCATCAGCCCAAACAGTGCGACAAAGCCGAGGATGGCGACGGCGTCTGTGCTCATCACTCGACAGTCTTGATGGTTTTGGGTTCTTGCATCAGCTCCGGCTGGAAGATCAACCGGTAGGTGCGCACGGCGATCAGCAGCACGGCGGAAACGTCGCCGGCCCACGCCACAGCGAAGAACGGCCAGGTTGGCCAGTGCAGGTCGAAGGTGAGGACGTTGTCGTTATAGGTGCCGACGACTTTGTCGAACAACGTGTAGGTCTGCACCGTGACGACGAAGAGCAGCACCAAAGTCGCGAACACGTCGATCCAGCGCTGATAGCGCGGTCCCACATTGGCCCAGATGAGATCGACGGTGATATGCGTGCCGCGATAGGACGTCGCGGCGATGCCCCAGAAAATCAGAATGCCGAGCAGCAAGCGGCCGAAGTCGAAGGCGTCGGGGATCGAATAGTTGAAGACATTGCGCAGCACGACAGCGAGAAAAATATTTGCCGCGACGATGCCGACGAAACCTGCCGCGATCCATTCGATCGTATCGATGAAGCGATCCATCGCGGCGCGTTTCATGGGCGCTCTTTGATTTGGCTAAAAGGAGAGGCGGCGGAATGTCCGTCGCCGCGATGCACGTTCGGTCTACTGCGCCAGCGCCTTGTACTTGGCGAGATCGGCGCGCAGCTCTTTCATGGCTGCGTCGGCATCGATGCCGGCTTTTTTGACGCCCTCGGCCCAGGTCTTGACCAGAGGTTCGGCCGCCTTTTTCCATTCGGCGGTCTGTGCCGGCGTGAGCGTATAGACCTCGTGTCCGGCTTGCGCCTTGACCTTGTCGACGCCCGCATCTTCGAACGTGCCCCAGGGGCCGCCGACGCGGCCCGCCGCCTCGGTGTTGCAGTTGTTGTCGATGGCCTTCTTCTGGCGGTCCGACATCTGGGCGTATTTGTCCTTGTTGAGCACGAAGGCGAAGGTGGTCACGTAAAGCGGCGCCTCCATGTGATATTTCGTCACCTTGTCGACGCCGAACAGCACCAGCGAACCCCACGGGAACGTCACCGCGTCGGCGACGCCGCGCTCGATGATGTCGCGCACTTCCGGCGCCGACGATTGCACGTTGGTGCCGCCGAGCTGCGTGACGAAATTGGCAATGGTGGCGTCGGCCGGCCGGATCTTCATGCCCTTGATGTCGTCCGGCACGAGAATCTTCTTGGTGCGCGAGTGAATGCCGGATGGCGCATGGACGAAAGCGAGACAGAACTTGATGTCCTTCATCTCCTTCTCGGCGTACTTGCGATACCAGGCGTCGAGGCCCATCGAGCCGCCTTTGGTGTCCGAAATCAGGAACGGCAATTCGCCGGCGCCGATGACCGGGAAACGGCCGGGCTGATAGCCGGGATTGATGTAGGTGAGGTCGGCGATGCCGTCTCGCGCCATATCGTAATGGTCGAAGGCTTTGCCGAGCTGCTGGGCCGGGAAAACTTTGTACTTGATGGTGCCGCCGGAGTCCTTCTCGACCGCGCCGCCCCAGTCCTCCAGGGCCTTTTGCAGCGGGTGCGACGCCGGCACCCAGTGCGACAGTTTCAATTCAAACGTTTTTTCCTGAGCGGCGGACGGCCCCGCGACGCAAATCAGTGCGGCAACGGCGGCAGCGTAGACACACCTGGCAAAACGGGGTTTCATGGATCCCTCCCTGGTTGGATGTTGGCTTTTGGTGCCAACTTTTCCAATATTCAGCCGAATGTCCGGGGGATTGTAAAGCAAAGAAGTTAGTTGGATATCCAACTAACTCGCAGGCTGTGGCCGACGGGGGCGCAGCAAGGGATCGAAGATGGCGGCACGGATGATGAACGGCAGCGGCACGAAGCACCGCAGCAAGATTGGCGGCAAGGAGAACGGCAAGGCGGGAGGTAAGACGGGCAGCAAGAGCGGCGAAACCGTTGCCAAATCAATTAATTTCGGTCCGCTGGCAACCTGGATCGGCTTTAATCTGCGCATGGCACAGGAGTCCGCGTTCCAGGCGTTTTCACGCCGGTCACTCGAAATCGGCGAAAATCCCGGCCGCTTCGCGACATTGACCCTGATTGCCCGTAATCCCGGCATCAGCCAGACCGAGCTCAGTCAGGCGGCAGGTCGCGACAAATCCAGTCTCACGCCTGTCGTCGAGGATTTGGTGCGCCGCGGCATGGTCGAGCGTAAACGTATGCGCGACGACCGCCGAACCTACCGGCTGAATTTGACGGCCGCGGGCAAGAAGACGCTGACACAGCTCACGCGTTGCGCAAGCCAGCACGAGCGTGTTCTCGACAGCGTCATCGGCGCACGCGACCGCAAACGCTTCATCGAGATTTTGAAGAAGATCGCGGCCGAGGTGGAGTAGCCGTTAGACGAACTTGGCCAGCACCGCGGCCGGGACTGGGTGCGACTTCAGCCTTCCTTCGGCGTCACGCACCGTCCATACCCGTTTCTCCGAACATTCGGCGCAAAGCTCGCCCTTGAGGCTGAGCTTGTGCTCGACCTCGAAACTCGTGCGGCCAAAGGCGATGCTGCTCTCGACGGTGACGTCATCGCCGAACCGCGTCGGCCGGATAAAGCGCGCCTGCGTACGCACCAGCGGCCAACCGGTGAACTCCAGCGTCTTGAACATGTCGAGCTTGGTGATGCCGAGCGCGGCCTCGAACAGCATCGCAGTCGAGGCGTCGAAGATCTCAAAATAACGTGGATAGAAAATGATCCCGGCGGGGTCGCAGTCGCCCCATTCGATGCGCACTATCCGGTTGTTTGTAACGTTCATCGTCTCAGGCCGCGTTGTCGCGCTGGGCCAGCCACACGGTGTGACCGCCGCAGGTTGTGTCCTCGGCCACATGGTCGACGACCGCGAAACCGTTGTCACGCAGCAAAGTACGATATTCGCCCGGATCGAGACTGCCATGATAGAGCGGCTCACCCTCGAAACTGCCGATGGCGTCGCCATGGCGGGGGCCACTGGTGAACAGCAACGGCGCGCCGGGCTCTGCGTGGGCTCGGAAGATCGGGAACATCAAACGTTGATCGTCAGGCGACAGATGGAAGAAGCTGTCCCACGCGATTATTCCGGCAGAGCGCGTCTCCAGCAAGAGCGTTCGCATGTCGGCGATCTGCCACCGGTGCGCCGGGAAACGGTCGCTGCACATGTCGATCATGGTGGTTGAGGAGTCGATGCCCGTCACCGCGTAGCCCTGCGCGATCAGGTGTGCGGCGATGGGCTTTCCCGAGCCGCAGCCGATGTCGAGAATGGCGTCGCTTGCCCGGATCAACGCGGTGAAACGGTCGAGCCAGCCTTGCTCCATCAGCGGGCGAGGGCGTCCGCGCTGTTCATCCCAGGCATGGGCATTTCGTTCGTAGAGATCAACAATGCGTTCGGAGCCCCGCGGCATTGCGGATCAGCGCGGCGCCATGCGCAGCGCGCCGTCGATGCGGATCACTTCGCCGTTGAGGTAGCCGTTGGCGATGATGTGCAGCGCGAGCGAAGCGTACTCACTAGGCTCGCCCAAACGCTTGGGGGAGGGCACCGAAGCGCCAAGCGAATCCTGCGTTTCCTGCGGCAGCGCCTTCAGCATCGGCGTGCCGAAAATGCCGGGCGCAATCGCCATCACGCGAATGTTGAACTGCGAGAACTCGCGCGCCGCCGGCAAAGTCAGCGCCGCAACGCCTCCCTTAGACGACGAATAAGCCGACTGGCCGACCTGGCCCTCGAATGCCGCGATCGACGCGGTCGAAATGATGACGCCGCGGTCGCCGCCCGGCAGCGGTTCGAGCGCCTGCATCGCCGCGCCGGCAAGCCGGATCATGTTGAAGGTGCCGATGAGGTTGATGCGGATGACGCGCTCGTAATCGGCCAAGGGCATCGGGCCGTCGCGGCCGACGATACGCTTGGCGGGACCGACGCCGGCGCAGTTGACCAGCACGCGCGCGGGGCCGTGCGCCTCGGCGGCTTTCTTGAACGCGGCTTCGCCGGATGCGGCATCGCCGACGTCGCAAACGATGGGGATGCCCTTGATCTCAGCGGCAACCTCGGCCGCTGCCTTTTCGTTGACATCGAAGATCGCAACTTTGGCGCCGGCCGCGGCCAGCGCCCGCGCCGTTGCTTCGCCAAGGCCCGACGCGCCGCCGGTGACGATCGCGGCCTGTCCCTTGATGTCCATTACCTAAGACCTTTTTTGCGCATGATCTTATCCGAAAACCGGTACCCACTTTTCGGGATCATGAGCCTTTCACTTCAATCACGCGCGACGATAGCGGCGTTGCATAGAGTTCGTCCACCAACGCACTGCGATTTTTCAGAACCGCGCGCTGGTTGATCGAGCCTTTGTCGGTCATCTCGCCTTTGTCCATCGATGGCGGCTCGGCGGTCAGAATTGCGCGGGCGACGCGGGTGGACGAACCGGGGCTTTGCGCCGCCAGTGCGCTGAGCCGCCCGGCGAAGAGTGCGCGCACCTTGTCGCTTTCAACGATGTTGGCCGATAGTGCATCGGAACCAGCTCCGGCGAGTTTCCGGCAGGCCTCGATGTCGGGAAATACCAAGGCGGCAATGTCGCTGCGGTCAGTGCCGGTGAGTACGACGTCGCGCACGTAAGGCGATAAATGATCGACGAGGCGAGCGCGTAGCGGTCCGACGCTGACCCATGTGCCGGTCGAGAGCTTGAAGTCTTCGGCGATGCGGCCGTCAAACAGCAGGCCCTTCAATGGGTCGTCAGGATCGGCGAACTTCAGGGCGTCGCCGATCTTGTAGAAACCTTCGTCGTCGAAGGCGTCACGCGTCAGGTGTTCTTGCCGCCAGTATCCGGGTGTGATGTGCGGGCCGCGCAGACGCGCTTCGAGTTTGCCCTCGTTGGGCACGAGCTTGAGTTCTGAACCCTCCATCGGCAGGCCGATATTGCCGGCATGGCCGAAGTCCCAGGTGCAGGCGAGAGAGGCGGGCGCGGTCTCGGTCGAGCCGAGCGAGGAGATGAAGATGATACGTTCGCTGGTCGCCTCGACGGCAAGCTCGGTCAGCGCGTCCCACGTCGGCTGATTGAGGCTCGCGCCTGCATAGAAGAGGACCTTGAGCCGGCTGAAGAAGGTGTCGCGCACCACTGTGTCGGCGCGCAAATGCGGCACCAAAGCTTCGTAGCCTTTCGGTACGTTGAAATAGATGGTCGGCGAAATGTCGCGCAGATTGCGCACGGTCTTCGGCACGCCGGGCGGCGTCGGGTTGCCGTCGTCGATATAGAGCGAGCCGCCATTGACCAGGACGAAGTTGAAATTGTGATTGCTGCCGAAGGTGTGGCTCCACGGCAGCCAGTCAATCAGCGTCGGCGGTTCGTCGGTGACGAAACGAAGCCCGCCGCGCAGCATGGCCTGGTTGGCGCACATCATGCGCTGCGTGTTGATGACGCCCTTCGGCGTGCCGGTTGAGCCGGAGGTAAACAGGAACTTGGCGATGGTGTCCGGCGTGACAGCGGCGTTCGCGGCGGCGACGCCTGCAGCATCTTCGCTGCCGAGCAGATCGGCAAACATCGTCACCGGCCGGTCGCCGAGCGGATTGCGTGTCACTACCAGTTCGATGTCGTCCGGCACCGTAGCGTAGAGCGCCTTCGCGAAGGGCATGCCGTCGTTCGCGAACACCATTCCCGGCGTGATCAGTTCGAGGATGCCGCGCAGCTTGCCGAAGTCGCTCGACATCAGCGAATAGGCCGGCGAGATCGGCGCATAGGGAATGCCGACATACATGGCAGCAAGGCCAAGCAGCGCCTGCTCGATATCGTTGCCGGAGAGAATAGCGATCGGCCGCTCAGCCGACAGCCCGCGCCGCAGCAGCGCAGCGGCGATGCGCTTTACCTTTTCCAGCACGGCGGCGTAGGTCAATTCGCGCCAACGGTCGTTGGCGTCGCGCTGTGCCAGGAAAATGCGGTCGGGCGTTTCGCACGTCCAGCGCTCCAGCGTCTCGCTCAGCTTGTCGTGATAGTCGCCAAGCGGCCGGCCGCGCAGAACCAGCGTGCCGTCGGCTCGCTTCTCGATGTCAGCTTCTGCCGGGGCGAGCCGCGCGTAGCGCAGTGGTGCCCTGTCTGCCTTGGGGCCTGGATCGAGCATTTCGTCCCTGAGTCTATTATTATTTGTTGTTCAGACAGTAGCGTGCTTGCGCGATGCGTCTCAAGGGCGGGTTGAACCGGATCGACGCCGGTTGCCGCGTGGTCTATAGGCAAATGTATGTGGAAGACGGCCTTTGCGGTTCTGTTGCTGGCGTGCGGTTTGGCGGTTGCGGCCGACGACGGGGACCTTGTCATCCCTCCCGTCACCTATCTGGCGCTGGCCCGGAACGGGCCGTCGCCCGAGGCTTTCGTGCCGGCGGGATGGCGGATCGAGACCAGGCTATCGGGCGATCTCAATGGCGATGGTCGCGATGATATTTTCTTGATCCTGCGCGGCAACGATCCGCGCAATATCATCGATGCAAGCAGACAGGGCGGCCCTGAAAAGTTCGACACCAATCCGCGCATTCTCGCTGTTGCTTTCGCCAATGCCGCGGGCGGGTACGATCTGGTGGTTGAAAATCACACGCTTATTGCGCGCACGACATATCCGGGCGAGCAGGACCCGCTCGATCCCAACGGCGTGCAGGAAGGCGGCGTCGAGATCAAGAGCGGCACGTTGCGGGTCACACTCGGATATTTCACCGGCAATATGGGCCGAAAAATATTCACGTTCCGCTTCGCGGACAATCGCTTTGTACTGATCGGCTATGACAGCGTGGACGTCGAACGTTTCAAAGGTTCGATGGAGCAAGTGAGCGTCAACTATTCGACGCATCGCATGAAGCGCAGCGTCGGCAAGATTTCGGATGACACCGACAATGTCACATGGACGACGTTGCCGGCAAAGCCGTTGCTGACGATATCGCAGGTCGGTGACGGTATGGAATTCGAGCCGGTGAAGAAGTAGCCGTCAGGTCGGCTTCACCTTCGGCGCGCGCTTTTCCAGAAAATCCTTAAGCCGGGACTTGGCTTCGCCATCGGCCTGCGCAATCGACGACATCAGCGCTTCGACCGCAAAACCCGAGCCCGGTGGCATTTCGGCGATGCGCGGCAGAGCATGCATGATGGCGAAGTTGGTCAGTGCTGTGTTGCCGGCGATGCGCTTGGCGAGTTCGAGGCCCTTGGAGAAACCGGCGCCTGGCTCGACGATATAAGTCGTTAGGCCCATCGTCTGCCCCTCATCGGCCGAATAAGTGCGGCCGGTGAGCATCATATCCATCATGCGCGCGACGCCGATCAATCGCGGCAACCGCACCGAGCCGCCGCCGCCGACATAGATGCCGCGGCTACCCTCGGGCAGTGCATAATAGGCGCTGCGCTCGGCGACACGGATATGCGCTGCCGCCGCCAGTTCCAGTCCGCCGCCGACCACCGCGCCATGCAGCACCGCGACAACGGGCACCTTGCCGAACTGGATTTTCTCGAAGGCGCGATGCCACAAGCCGGAATGCGCGATGCCTTGCTTGATGTCGCGTTCCTGCAATTCGCTGAGATCTAGGCCCGCCGAGAAGTGCTCGCCTTCGCCATGCAGCACTACGGCGCCGATACCGTCCGGCAGTGAGGTGAAGAAGGTTTCGATGCCGAGAATGCTCTCGTCGTCGAGCGCATTGCGCTTCTGCGGCCGCGCCAGTTTCAGGATGGCAACATCGCCATCGCGCTCGGCTTTGAGCGATGCCGGCAATTTCATGTCAAACGCCGGCATCACTCCACCTCGTAGACGTCGAGCCGCACCGCGCGGGCTTCGCGC
>DASYCM010000425.1:0-13673 GCA_036500165.1 Pseudolabrys sp. | reverse complement strand
GGGGCTCGTCAGTGACGCCTTTCTGACGGCCAACAATCTGCTCAACGTTCTGCGGCAGGCTAGCCTCGTCTTCTTCATGGCGTCGGGCCTGACGCTCGTCATCCTTACGGGCAAGATCGATCTGTCGATCGGCGCCACTGTCGGCCTGTGCGCCTGCGTGGCGGCCACCATGATCAAGTCGACCGGCTCGCCGTGGATTGGCGCCGCGGCCGCCGTCAGCATCGGCGCCATCGTGGGCCTAGGCAACGGCCTGATGGTCACCAAGCTGCGCATTCCGTCGTTCATCGCGACCTACGGCATGCTTTGGGTCGCTCAGGGCGCGACTTATTATTACATGGGCGGTCAGTCGGTTTATGGCTTCCCGCCGGGCTTTCGCGCACTGGGCAGCGGATACTTTCTCGGCATCCCGATTCCGATCTATCTGATGATCGTCGTACTGCTGATCGGCAATTTCTTCACCAAACGCACCACCTTCGGCCAGCAGATCTACGCCATTGGCGCAAACGGCGTCGCCGCGCGTCTGTCCGGCGTGCCGGTCAACAGCCGTCTCAACCTCGTATTCATCCTGTCGGGTGCAATGGCGGGCGTCGCCTCGCTCGTCTTCCTTGCGCGGTTGAATTCGGCCGAGGGCGACATCGGCGAAACGCTGACGCTGCCCACCATTGCCGCCGTCGTCATCGGCGGCGCGTCGCTGTTTGGCGGTTCCGGCTCATTGTTCGGCACCTTTATCGGCGGCCTGATCCTGACGCTGATCCTCAACGGCATGAATTTGCTGAGCCTGAATGCCAACTGGCAGCCGCTGGTCACGGGGGTGATCGTGCTCCTGGCGGTATGGCTCGACATGAAGACACGTTCGAAGACGGACGCGAGTAACTAAGCAAAATCTAACTGAAAATAGAAAGTGGGAGTAAACGATGAAAAAAGCGATGCTGTTGATTTCGATGTTGAGCGCAGCCAGTTTTGCCGGGCCGGCCTTTGCCGATGGCGAAACGGTCGCCGTTTTCACCAAGAACCAGACCAACCCGTTCTTTGAATCGGTCCGTGTCGGCGCCGCCAAGGCCGCGGCCAGCGTTGGCGCCAAGGTCATTCAATACGTGCCGATCAAGCCGGACAGCATCCCGGAGCAGCTCAGTCAGGTCGAAGACGCCATCGTCAAGAAGCCGAACGCGCTGCTGTTTACGCCGGTCGACTACAAGGCGCTGGTGCCGGCCATCGAGAAGGTGAATGCCGCTGGCATTCCGGTGACCGGACTGACCGACAAGCTTGCCGGCGGAAATGTCGTGTCCTTCATCGGTGCCGAAGACTACAGGCTCGCTTTTGAAACCGGGCAAAGCCTGCTCAAGGCGATGGGCGGCAAGGGCAACGTCGTCGCGCTGGAAGGCGTGAAGGGCGCGATCAGCAATACTGATCGCATGAAGGGCTTCACCGACGTGCTCAAACAGTATCCGAACGTCAAGCTGCTGACGAGCCAGCCGGCCAACTATCAGCGGCTTCAGGCACTGCAGGTGATGGAAAACATCATGCAATCCTATCCGCAGATCGACGGCGTCTTCGCCGCCAATGACGCGATGGCGACCGGCGTGGTGGAAGCGATGAGCGCCGCCAACCGCAAGGCGCTGGTCGTCGGCATCAACGGCAGCCAGGAAGCGATCGACCTCATCAAGGCCGGCAAGATGCACGCGACCGGGTCGTCCGATCCGTTCATGCAGGGCTGCCTCGGCATGCTCACCACCTTGCGCTCGCTGCGCAAGATGCCGGTGAAGACCGAACTGATGGTGACGCCTGTCATCATCGATAGCGCCAACTTCAAGCAGTACGACGTTCCAGTGGCATCGCGCTCGTGCCCGAAGATCGACGAAGTCGCGGCCAACTAAGAAGAAAATGGGAATAGGCAGCGGTGCTGTGTAAGGCACCGCTGTCATTCTTGGAGTGATGTAAGTGAACGGTGGCGTTTTCGGTTCTTTGCCTGACTATCTGATCGTTGGTGGCGGCAGCGCCGGCGCCGTGCTGGCGGCGCGGCTGTCGGAAAATCCGGCGAACCTCGTTCTCCTCGTTGAAGCGGGGCCGGATACACCGCCCGGCAATGTACCTGCCGACGTAGACGATCTGTTTCCAAGTTCATCGCTCAACCCAAGCTATTTCTGGCCCGGCTTGCAGGCGCAACGCCGCGACGGTGGCCCGCTTTATCCTTATCCGCAGGCGCGGATCATGGGCGGCGGCTCCAGCATCATGGGCATGTGGGCGCTGCGCGGCGTGCCGTCGGACTTCGAAGCCTGGGAGAAAGCGGGCGCCGAAGGCTGGGGTCCGTCCGATGTTCTCAAGGTCTACCGCAAGCTCGAGAACGATCTCGACCGCGATTATACGCAGTCGAGCCCTAAGCCTTATACGATCCGCCGCGTGCCGCATGAGCACTGGCCGCCTTTCGCGGCTGAAATGGAACGCGCCGCTCATGCGTGCGGCCTGCCGGCCATCGGTGACATCAATGAAGACCCGCGTCCTGGCTTTTTTCCACTTCCGCTGAGCCACGGCGAAACGCGGTCGTCGAGCGCCAGTACGTATCTGACCGCCGAGGTGCGTCGCCGGCCAAATCTGGAAATAATGACCGGAACGCAGGTGATGAAGCTGCGCTTCGACGGCACGCGGGCCATCGGTGTGGCTGTGAAGCGCGCCAGCGAGACGAAGGACATCGACGCCCGCGAAATCATCCTGTCATCCGGCTCGATCCATTCGCCGGCGATGCTGATGCGCTCCGGCGTCGGGCCCGGCGATGAGCTACAGCGCCTCGGCATTAAACCTGTGGCCGTGCGGGCAGGGGTCGGGCGCAATCTCCAGAACCACCCCTATCTCAATATCGCGATGACGTTGCCGCAAGGCCGACGCATGGACAACAGCCTGCGCCACTTTGCGCTCGGCGGCATGCGCATCTCGTCCGGTCTAAAAGATTGCCCGCCGGCCGATCTCATTGTCTTCGCCATCGGCCGAGTCAGCGGCCGTTCGTGGGGGCCGTCGCTGGCGATGGTTGGCGCCTCGGTCTATGCGCCATTCTCGCGAGGTCACGTGACGCTCAATAGCCCGGACATCGATGTGCGTCCCGCCATCGCTTTCTCGTTTATGAGCGACCCGCGCGATCCGCCGCGCATGCTGCAGGCGACGCGCTTTGCCGAGAGCATGCTGATGGAGACGGCGGTGAAGGATACTTTCAACGACGCCTTCATCCTGCCGCCGATTATGGCGCTCAACCAGTTCGACCGGCCTGGCGTGGTTGGCTCGGTCATGGCGCAGGCGGCAACGATGCTGCTGAACGCGCCGTCGGCTGTGAGCCGCTGGGCGCTCGGCCGCGTGCTGGCGCCGGGCCGGTGGATAGGCAACGCCAGGAAGCGCCAGGCGCTGACCGACGACGAAATCCTCTCGGCTGTAGCGCCTATGGGCCACGTCACCAGCACCTGTTCGATGGGTCGGGCCGACAACCCGATGGCGGTGGTCGACAAGAATTGCCGTGTCTACGGCATCGACAATCTGCGGGTGGTCGATGCCTCTGTCATGCCCAGCGTGCCGAGCGCCAACACCAATCTCACCACCATCATGGTCGCGGAACGTGCTTCCGAGCTGATTGCGTCGGGTGCGCGGTAAAAGGTTATTGCTATGACGAAGAAGATTGCGGTTCTCGGCAGCGGCGCCAATGGCGCCTCCATCGGCGCGGACTTGACGCGCGCCGGCCACGATGTCGTGCTGATCGACCAATGGCCCGAGCACGTTGCTGCCATGCGGGAGCGCGGCATCGAGATCAGGATGCCGGAAGAGACGCAGATTACCAAGGTGCGTGCGTATAATCTCTGCGATATCTGCACTTTCACGCATCAGTTCGACGTCGTGCTGCTGCTGATGAAGGCCTACGACTCGCGCTGGGCTTGCCAGTTGATAGAGCCGTATCTCAAGCCGGACGGCTTGATCGCTGGCGTGCAGAACGGCATGACCGCCGACGTCATTGCCGAGGTTGTCGGCCCGCAGCGCACGATGGGCTGTGTTATCGAGATTTCATCGACCATGTTCGATCCCGGCGTTGTGCAGCGCGATTCACCGCCGTCGCGGTCGTGGTTTGCCGTCGGCGGCATTGATCCCCGCACCAAAGGCCGCGAGGCAGAGGTTGGCGATTTGCTTAAATGCGCCGGCACGGTCGAATATGTCGACGACATCCGTGCCAGAAAATGGATGAAGCTCGTGAGCAACGCCACCACGCTGGTGACGACGGCGATCCTCGGCCAGTCTATCCATGACGCTGCGACCACACCTGCCATGCGCGAAGTGATGCTGCGTTCGGGGCAGGAAGCTTTCGATACGGGCCAGGCCATGGGCCTGCCAGCGGTGCCGATCTTTGGCATGAAGCCGGAGGACGTTCGCCAGTCCAACAGGCTGGTGGAGACGCTGCTCGATACGTTGGTGAGCGGCTTCACGCTCAAGAGCACAATTACAACAGTGTTGCAGGACTGGATGAAGGGCCGCCACAGCGAGGTTGACAACATCAACGGCGAGGTCGTGACGCAGGCGCACAGGCTGGGATTGAAGATGCCGGTTAACGCGGCCATCGTCGAGGTGGCGCGCCGCGTCGAGCAGGGTATCCTCAAGCCCGGTTCGTCGAATCTTCAGCTTGTCCTCGATATGGCCGGCGGCAAATAACTTGATAAGCAAGTAAGAGAACACAATGGCGGCGGTCGATCGGGCGGTCACAATCGAGGATTTGCGTCGTCTGGCGCTGAGGCGGCTGCCGCGTTTTGTCGGCGATTATCTGGAAGGCGGCGCCGGCGACAGCGGCGGTATTCGCAGCAATGTCGATGCATTCCGTAAATACAAATTCATCCCGCGCGGGCTCAATGACGTCACGCCGGTCGACACCAGCAACGAAGTGTTCGGCTGGAAATATGCCAGCCCGTTCGGTATCTCGGCCGTCGGTGTCGCGGGCATCTATCGCCGTCACGCCGACGAGTTGCTGGCCGAGGCTGCGCGCGACGCCAATATTCCCTTTATTCTGTCGGGCGCGTCTATGGCGTCGATCGAGACTATCGCCCGTATCGCGCCGGATCACGCCTGGTATCAGCTTTACGGCGCGCACACGCCGGAGGTGACGCAAGATATGCTGGCGCGGGCGCACGACAGCGGCGTCAAAGTGCTGGTCTATACAGTCGATTACCCGCTGGCGCCGCGCTCGGAAGTCGCCTCCCGTACGGGCATCTCAATGGCGACGGGCCCGACCTTACGCACGTTTCCGAGGCTGTTTCTGGATGCACTGACGCATCCGTATTGGTCCGTGGAATATCTGCGCAATGGCGGTCTGGCAAAGCTCGGCAGCTGGGAGAAGTACGCGCCGGCCGGTAGCAACGCCAAGCAGATCGCGGCTTATTATGTCGACCACTGGAACAACACTCAGACCTGGCAGCATCTCGATCTGATCCGTAAAAGCTGGACCGGGCCGATGGTAGTTAAAGGCCTCGTGCATCCCGATGACGCCAAGCGCGCGGTTGCCGCGGGCGCCGATGCCGTGACGATATCCAATCATGGCGGCAACAAACTCGATTGCATGCTCGGCTGCGTGGATTCACTCGCGCAGGTGCGCGCCGCGGTCGGGCCGAAGGTAAAGCTGTTCTTCGACGGCGGTATCCGTCGCGCCTCTGACATCCTCGCTGCCAAAGCGCTCGGCGCGGACCACTGCTTTCTCGGCCGTGCTACGGTCTATGGCGTCACCGCGGGCGGCTTGCGCGGCGCCAAGCGCGCCATCGAACTGCTGCAATCGGATCTGAAATATACCATGGCCATGATCGGGACGCGTACGGTCGCCGACATCACGCGGGAACACATTATGGCTTAGCGGCGACCGCCGGTTTAAGCTGTCTCGCGAGATTTGCGATCAATGCGTTCAGTTCGTCCGGCGTGCGCGCGCCGCCGAACACGGTGCGGTCGGGGCGCACGATAGCGGCCGTGATGTCGTACCGATCGAGCCAATCTGAGAAAAGCGTTCCCGTTTCTTTGATGGCGACAAGCTGGCCGCGCAGTCTATTCCAAATGGCCAGCGATTCCGGCGTGAGCGCCTTGAGCGCGATGGGGGATGCCGCTGCGATCAAAAATTCCGGCGTCAGAAGATTGTCCAGCCGCACTTTCCCGCTCAGGGTTTCAATGTCGGGTTGCGGAAACAGTGTCCCTGCGGCTGGCGTGCCCTTCGCAATCAATCCGCCGGTCAGATCGGGAATGAACCTCTGCCGGTTGGTCTGCGCTTGTCCCGATTGCAATTCGGCGTGCAGCCTCTTATCCCGCGCCTCGGCGTTGACGGGATCGAGTTCGCCAATGATGAGTCCGAATTCCTTGGCGGTCGCGACGATCTTACTGACATGCGGCTTGCGCTCTTCGGCGTAGGTTTCGAGCGCGGAAGGTGCGGCATCGTCGCGCAGCACCAGCGCGAGTTTCCAGGCCAGATTGACCGCATCGCGAATGCCGGCCGACAGGCCCTGGCCAAGGAACGGCGGTGTCTGGTGCACGGCGTCGCCCATCAGCAAAATGCGATCGGATTGCCAGCTTTGCGCCAGCAACGCATGGAAGCGGTAGACCGCCGAGCGCCAGATTTCGAGCTTCGACGGATCGGTGAAGGCAGCTAGTACCTTCGTCACATTGTCCGGCTGGCCGAACGTCGCCGGATCTTCGCCGGGCAATATCTTGATCTCCCAGCGGCGCAGCGCGCCGGGGCCGGGCAGGAAGGTGCCGGGCCGAGACGGCCAGCAATACTGGAAGCATTTCTGCGGCCGGTCGGTCGCGTGATGATCGAGAGCGTCAACCACCATCCACCATTCGTCGAAGGCCAGATCGTCGAAAGCAATGTCGAGTTTCTTGCGGACGAAGCTGTTGGCGCCGTCGCAGCCGACGAGATAGCGCGCGCGAAATACGCATTCGCCGTTCGTGCCGTTGACCGTCAGCGACACGCCGGCGCTGTCTTGCGTGACGTCGATGGCTGGTGTCGACAGAAACACATCGGCGTTTTCGTACGCGGCGAACTTCCGGCGCAGCGCGGTCTCGAATTCCGGCTGCACGAAGGTTGCGGTCGGTGTCCAGCCGAGCGGATAGGGCGGCGGCATCGGGTCGAAAGCCTTGATGACTGTCTTGTCGACGCCGAGATAATGCGTGCCCGGATGCGGCACGGTGTGTTTGGCGATGGTGTCTTCGAGCCCACAGGCCTGGAACACGCGCAGCACTTCGTGATCGATGGTGATGGCGCGCGGCTTGTCGTAGGGGGCGGCCGCCTGCTCGACGACGAGAATGCGCAGGCCATATTTTGCCAACAGATTGGCAAAGGTCGCGCCGACCGGCCCATAACCGACGATGGCGACGTCGTAGATGTCCTTGTCAGGCATGGTCATCTGGCGTTACAGCGCACGGCCTTTGAGCACCTTGCGGACCAGCTCCGCGGTGTTCTCGAAATGCGCCTTGATGAGCTTGGCCGCCGCTTCGGCGTCGCGTGCAACTGCTGCTTCCATCAATGCCTTGTGTTCGGCGTCGCGGTTCTCGCCCTTGATACCGGCCATGCGGCCGACGTGGCGATAGCGTTCGGAGCTATCGAACAGGTGTTCGCAGTACTGCTCGATGCGCTTCGAACCGGACGCAGCGATGAGGCTTGAGTGGAACCTGCGATGCGCCAGTTCCCATTTCGCGCTGCGCGTATCCTCGCTGCCCGGCTCGAAACGCGGCGTCCGCGACAGCCGGTGAAAGCACAGCACGACGTTTTCTTCCCAGGCGGCATCGCCGTTGGTGACCGAATTGCGAATCGCCAGCTCGTTGAGCGACGAGCGGGCCTGCGTGAGGTCGATGAGGTCTTCCTCGCTCAGCGGCGTGACGGCAAAGCCGCGATGGTCGAACTGCTGCACCAGTCCTTCGGTGGAGAGGCGGCTCAGCGCCTCACGCATCGGGCTCAGGCCCACGCCGAAACGGTCGCATAGCACGCGAATATTGAGCTTCTCGCCGGGTGCGATCGATATAGTGATGATCGCCTGCCGCAACCGGTCGTAGACGGCTGACGCCAGCGTTTCCTTGCGGTCTTCGGTGTCGACGATCTCGAGCACGGGCACAGCGGCAGCCTCAGTTGCTTGGTTTGGAGAGGTATTTCTCCAAGGTCATCGGCGTCGGCTTCACTCTGGGTTCGCTCACGGTCGCTCCCGCGAAATCGGTTGCTTCCTCGAACCACTGCGCGCGTGCGGGCAGGCCCCAGGGGAACGACACGGTGTGATCGGTCGGGTCCCAGCCGACCGGTTCGTTCTCGATGTCCATCACCTGGTAGTGGGTGTTGAACAATTCGACACGGTGACCGTCGGGATCACGGAAATAGACAAACATGGCGTGGCCAGGGCCGTGCCGGCCCGGTCCGCGCTCGACCTTGCTGCCGTAGCCCAGTTCGCCGGCCACGTCGCAGGCACGCAGGAGCTGGTGTCCCTCGGCCGCCAGGAACGCGAAGTGGTGTAGCCGCGGACCTGCACCGTTGAAGAACACGATGTCGTGTGGGTTGCCCTTGCGTTGCAGGAACACGCCGCGCAGGTCGAGCGTATCTTTCGGCGCAATATATTCGGTGAGGCGGAAGCCGGCCTCCATGTAGAAAGCGCAAGCCTTCGCCACGTCGGTCGTCAGCACCTGATAATGGTCGAGCCGCAGCGCGCAGCCGCCGCGATGTTCGGAAAAGGCGGTAATCTTGCGCGGCATCACCGGCATGGTGGCGCAGAATTCCATCGGCGTGCCGACCGGATCGGTGACGTGCAACGTGCGGCCCTGATGCGGCACATCGGCCCAGGCTGTCGCGCAGCCCCTGGCGTCGAACCAGTCCTTGCCGTGCTTGAGGTCATCTTCGGTGAGCATGCGCATGCCGAGGCGCGCGCAGGATGGTTTGTCGCCTTTGCGCAGCACGAGGCTGTGGTGACAGGCTTCCTCGACGCCACGCAGATAGAGCGTGTCATTCTCTTCGGCGCTGACGATCAGCCCGAAAACCTCCGTATAGAATTTCTTGCTGGCAGCAAGATCCTTCACGGTCAGTACGACGTGGCTGGTGCGCGTGATGCGGAAGGCCGGATCGAGATTGGCGACGGGAAGCGTCATGCTCAGCCTTTCAAGAATGTCGGCAGCCACAGCGCCAGTTGTGGGAATAGGGTCAGCAGCGCCAGCACGGCGATATCGGCGACAATGAACGGCACAATGGCTTTGTAAAGCCTGTGCAGCGGAATGTCCGGCCGCATGGCATGCAGGATCAGAATGACCAGGCCGATGGGTGGAATCACCAGGCCCAGTTCGACGATGATGACGTTGATGATGGCCCACCACACCGGGTCATAACCAAAGTGCGTGATGATGGGCAGCGCGAACGGCAGCGTCACCACCATGGCGGCCAGTTCATCGAAGATGGCGCCGAGCACCAGATAGGCAGTGAGCATCAGGACGATAATGCCGAGCGGTGGCAGATTGACGTGGCCGAGCAGTTCGATGAGCTGTTCGGGGATCTTCGCCAGGCTGATGAAGTAAGTGAACACCGACGAGCCGATCAGCACGAAATAGATCATGCCGGCGGTGAGCGCCGTATCGCGCAGGCCCACCGCGAAGTTGTCGGGCGTGATGGTCCGGCGCAACAGCGCGAACACGAAGGACACCACCGCGGCGACGGAAGCCGCTTCGCTAACCGTGAAGATGCCGCTGTAGAGGCCGACGAAGATCACGCCGATCAGCAGGATCGCTGGCGCCGCGCGTCGCAGTGCGATCAGCTTTTCGTGGCGGGACACCTCCGGAGCCACCGGTGCAATCGACGGGTTTATGCGCACGACCACCGTGATCGCAACGATATTGGCGGCGATTGTGATGAGGGCGGGTACAACGGCAGCGATGAAGACGTCGAAGATGTAGGTCCGTGCCACGACACAATAGAGGATCATGCTCAACGATGGCGGGATCAGCGCCTTCAGTGCACCGCCGGCCGCAATGGTCGCGCCGGAGAAGGCCGGTGAGTAGTTGCGCTGGAGCATTTCCGGCAGCGCCACGCGCGTAAACGTCGCGACGGTCGCGGGCGACGAACCGCAGATCGCGCCGAAGGCGGCGCTGCCGCCGATGGTCGCGTAAGACAGACCGCCGCGGCGGTGGCCGAGCAGAGCGGCCGCGGCTGTATAGAGGTCGCGGGAAAAGCCAGAAACGTTGACGAAAGCGCCCATCATCAGGAACAGCGGCACGGCGGCAAGATCCATGCTGCCGAGCACCTGCGACGGCTCGCTCGCCAGAAATGTTAGCGCTGGGCCCCAATCTGTCTGCACAGCGAAAGCGACGATGCCGACGACGATCATGCCGAAGGCGAGCGGCACGTGCAGGATCACCAGCGCGAACAGCGCGATGATGCCGATGACCCCGATAGCGGTCGCGGTCACAGCGGAATCTCCGTGTCGTGCCTGGTGGACTTGCCCATCAGCGTCTGGACCATGACAAAGGCCTGCACCACGACGCACACCCACAAAATCACATCAACAGCGAACCAGAACGGCGCTTTCTGAACGTTCATCAGCCACGTTACGTCGTTGGCCCGCATGGTCTTGATACTGAAAAGCCAGAACTGCCAAGCCATCGCCGCCATCACGATCGTCATCAGGATGTCAGCGAAAATATCGAAGAGGCGGCTGCCCGCCGGCGGCAGCAGGTTCTCGAAGGTGCGCAGCACGATGTTGTTCTTGTGCAGCAGCACGATGGGTAGACAGCACGCACCGCAAATAGCGGCCACGAGATCGCCGATTTCGCGGACGAAATCGAGCGGATAGTTGGCAAGCGCGCGCAGTAGCCCGTCGAACAACGTGCATACCGCGAGCGCGAGCAGTGCCGTCAGTCCGGCAACGGCGAGAGCGTTCGCCGCGCCGGTGACGATTTTCTCGACTGCTTTCACTTCTTGGCCCGGATCTGCGCCAGCAGTTCGCGCGATTTGGCGAGCAGCTTGGCATTCTCCGGAGATTTGGCGGCCCACTCGGCGGTCACCTTCTCGGAGGCGGCCTTGATGACCGGTATGTCGGCGTCGGTGGGCGTAACGACTGTGCGTTTCTTGTCGGCGCGGAACTGCTTGATGACCTCATCGTTATAGGCACTCAGATTTTTGATGTAGGTGTCGTTGAGCATGCCCGGTGAGTATTTGTTGATGAGATCCTGTGCAGCCTTGGGCAAGGACTCATACTTCTTGCGGTTCATCAGTACGGCGAAGGGATTGGTGCCGAGCTGAATCAGGTAGTCGTAGCTGGTGACGCGGTCGATGCCGAAATCGACGACAGCAGCGGGCACAGTGGTCGTGGCGTCGATGGTGCCGCGGCCCATGGCTTCGACGACATCGTTCGGCGGCATCAGCACCGGCACGACGCCGAGTTCTTTCACCGTCTGGCCGATCACCGCGCCGCTGATGCGCACCTTGAGGCCTTTCAGGTCGTTGACCGACTTGATCGGCTTACGCGAGAACACATGGGCGTTGGCGTTCATGAACGAGCCGACGACGACGTAGTCGGAATAGCCGCGCAGCAGGTTGGCTTTCAGCAGTTCCTGATAGAGCGCGACGCCTTCCTTGATGTTGCCGACGAGGCCCGGCAGTTCGAATACCTGATCATCGGGGAAACGTCCCGGCACGAGCGCCGGATTGACGAAAGCGATGTCGGCGACGCCGTCGAGGATCATCTGCGGCTGCGCCGGCAAGGCTTTGCCGAGTGCGCCGTTCGGATAGGCTTCGATTTTCACCGCGCCGCTTGGGTCGGCGTTGATCGCATCGACCCAGTGCTTGATCGCCTTGGCGTAGTTGACCTCGGTATCCGAAGCGAAGAAGGCGAGCTTGAGCGTGACTGGCTGGGCACTGGCTGTGACCGGCAGCAAGGCCGAAAGCGCCAGCAGCACGAACGCGAAAATTCTCGACATTGAATTCCTCCCTTTTCCCGAATGGGTGCGCCGTCTCGCGGCTATTACGGCCGGCGGCATTGCCGGGAAGGTGAAATAGAAATAATCGATTATCAAGTCTGCTTTTGTATATAATCGACTATTGTACCGCATGCTGAAACAGCGGCTAAACTTACGGGGAAGAAAAATGAATCTCGGCATTGAAGGCCGCACTGCGATTGTCTGCGGTTCAAGCCAGGGGCTGGGACTGGCCTGCGCGCGGGCGCTGGCGGACGAAGGCGTCAACGTCATCGTCAACGGCCGCACGCAGGACAAGCTCGACAAGAGCGCCGATGAACTGCGCAAGACCGCGCGCGGCACAGTCACCGCAGTCGCCGCCGATGTAACGACCGCCGAAGGTCAGTCGAAATTGCTCGCGGCCTGTGCGTCGCCCGATATTCTTGTCAACAATAATGCCGGACCCGCGCCGGGTAACTTTGAAGCTCATGATCGAGAAAAGTGGATGACCGCGATCGAAGCCAACATGATCGCGCCGCTGATGCTGATCCGCGCCGTGCTGCCGGGCATGAGGGAGCGCAAGTTCGGCCGCATCGTCAACATCACGTCGGCGATGGTGACGACGCCGCGTCCTCACATGACATTGTCATCTGGCGCGCGCGCGGGATTGAGCGCCGCCGTGAAAGGCATCTCGCTCGACGTCGCGCGCTACAACGTGACGATCAATAATCTTTTGCCGGAACGCTTCGACACCGACCGTCAGCACCAGATGGCGAAGGCGGCGATGACGCGTGAAAGCATCACCTATGAGGAAGCGCGCGCCAGGCAGTTACTGGCGGTCGCCGCACGGAGGCTCGGCGATCCCAAGGAATTCGGCGCCACCTGCGCGTTTATTTGCAGCAATCTTGCCGGTTTCATGTCGGGACAGAATGTGCATCTCGACGGTGGTTCGTATCCGGCGCTGGTCTAGCGGCACGCAAAATAAAAAAATCGGGAGGAGACATCGTGAAAAAGACCGTCCTGGGTGCTCTGTTCGCTGCCATCGCGTTCGCACCGGCGCAATTACAGGCGCAGAATTATCCAACCCATGTCGTCAAGATCGTCGTGCCGGCAGGGCCCGCCGGTCCGACCGATCTGCTCGGCAGACTGGTGGCCAATGCGCTGTCAACGACCATGGGCCAGCCCTTCATCATCGAAAACAAGGGCGGCGCAGGCGGGGCAATTGGCGCCCGCTCCGTGGCGAGCGCGACTCCCGATGGCTACACGCTGTTTGTCGGCAACACCGCGACGCTCGCCAACATCCCGGCGGTTTCGGCAAGCGCTGGTTATGATCCGCTCAAGGACTTCAAGCCGATCGCCAAGATCATGGATTCGTATCAGGTGCTGGTCGTCCGTCCGGACCTGCCGGTCAAGACGGTCGCTGAACTGATCGCCTACGCAAAGGCGAATTCCGGCAAGCTCAACTATGCTGCGGTCGGCGTCGGCAACATCACGCATCTTTCTGGCGAGCTGTTCAAGGCCAAGACCGGCACCGACTTCGCCATGATCCAGTACAAAAGCGGCGGCGAAGCGATGACGGCGGTGCTGTCGTCACAGGCCGATTTCGCCATCGACAATGTGGCGGTCACGCGCCCGCAGATTGCCGCCGGCAAGATGCGTGCGCTCGCTGTCACCAGCGCGGCGCGCCAGCCGGCCTTTCCTGATTTGCCGACCATGGCCGAAGCCGGCGTGCCTGATTTCGTGGTCACCAGTTTCTTCGGCAT
>DASYCM010000424.1:0-7109 GCA_036500165.1 Pseudolabrys sp. | reverse complement strand
CCGCCGCCATCCCCGCGCGGCGAGGCCTTGCGCTCAAGCCTGTTGAAAAAGCCGCTCGATGCTTCATCGTTCGGCAACCCGCAGCCCGGTAGCACGCCCGGCTTCCCGCGAGTCACGCGGTAGCTACTTCACCGCCACGACGTCGATCAGCGCCGACATGCCGACATGGTGCGTGCCCTCGGTGATCGTACTCTCGTGCTCGCGAATATCGAGCTTGGAAAAATCGCCGAACGCGGCTTCGATCATCTCGCGCGTATAGAGGTGGTCGAGATGCGGCGGTCCGCCGGTTTTGTATTCG
This sequence comes from Pseudolabrys sp., assembly GCA_036500165.1. Classification (GTDB taxonomy): domain Bacteria; phylum Pseudomonadota; class Alphaproteobacteria; order Rhizobiales; family Xanthobacteraceae; genus Pseudolabrys. Next base: position 6,811 of record DASYCM010000424.1, on the reverse strand, counting down.
AGTTGCTTCGGCGTGTAGCCCTGCATCAATAACCGTCCGCCTTTCTTCAGCGCCCGCTTGATCCCGGTGAATATTTTTGTGCGATCGACGGGAGCGGCGAACTGTATGAAGATCGCGGCCACCACGTCGAACGTGTCGGCGGGATAGCTCCACTCAATCACATTGGCCTGTTCGATGAGTAGTTTGACGCCGCGCTCATCAGCGAGCTTACGCACCTTGGCCTGCGCATGCGGTGAGAAATCCAGCGACAGGACATTGAGCCCCTGCTCGGCCAGAAAGACGCCGTTGCGTCCTTCGCCATCGGCGATCGACAATGCAGTCAATTTCTCGGCGGTCTGACCTTTGCGCAGCAGATGCGTCTGCGATTTGAGGAAAGCATTCGGCGCGGTGCCGAAGATGAAATCCGGCGCGGCGTAACGTGCTTCCCAACGCTCGTATTCATTGGACATGACTAGCGTCCTCCGAAGATGGCTGAGCCGACGCGCACATGCGTGGCGCCGAGCGCAATAGCGTCGGTGAAATCCGCGCTCATACCCATCGACAGCAGTTTCAGTCCGTTGCGCTTGGCGATCTTCGCCGTCAGCGCAAAATGCGGACCCGGCGCTTCATCATGCGGCGGAATGCACATCAGGCCCGACATCGTCAGCCCATAGGTTTCGCGGCACGCGGCGAGAAACGCATCGGCGTCCTGCGGCGGCACACCAGCTTTTTGCGGCTCGGCGCCGGTATTGATTTCCGCGAACAGCAAAGGCGAACGCCCCTGCTTCTGAATCTCCTTCGACAGCGCTTCGCACAGGCTCGGCCGGTCCACGGCATGAATGGCGTCGAACAGTGCCACCGCTTCCTTGGCCTTGTTGGATTGCAGCGGCCCGATCAGATGCAGCTTGATGCCCGGGGTCGCGGTCATCAGCGCCGGCCATTTGCCTTTGGCTTCCTGCACGCGGTTTTCGCCAAACACGCGCTGCCCCGCTGCAATCACCGGTTCGACCGTCTCGACCGGAAACGTCTTCGACACCGCGACCAGCTCGACATCGGCAACGTCGCGGCCCGCATCACGGCAGGCGCGCGCGATTTCGGCGCGAATGGTGGCAAGGCCGGTAACCGCACTGTTCATGGACCTTGCCTACCCAAGCGAAATGGCCGGCACAAGCCCGGTATCAGGCCGTTGACGCTCCATTAGCCATAATAAATGCACTGTCTTCAGGCGCCGACGGCTGTGCCAATTGCGTCGCGTTGCAATCATTTCGGACACAACATGATCGTAAGCCGGATCAAGGCGGGCGTTACGGCGCTCGCAATTTTCTCGACGGCAATCCTGTCGATGACAAGCACAGCAGAGGCCCAGTCGCGCCGAGGCGGTCAAAAATCCGCCCGTCCATCAATGGACCGGTTTTTGCGCGTGCGCGATGCCGTCACCCGTCTCGGCGTGAACTATCATTTTTGACAGGGCGCGTTGCGCCCTGGAGTATCGCCTCAAATAAACGGGCGCCCCGCGTGCGGCGCGATCTCATCGCCCGCAATTTTCATCAGCGCCGCTCGATCTACCATTTCGAACATACGGTCTTTCCAGCGGATCGCATTCGACATCATCAGCCGCTTAAGCGTCTTATTAGTATGCACCAGCGACATGCCGAGCGTGTCGGCGAGATGCTGTTGCGTAAACGGAAACTGGATGGTGCCGTCCTTGACCATGCCGGCCTCCTCGGCGCGAACATAAAGGTGCAGCAATAGATATGCGGTGCGTTCGAGCGCGGTACGCCGCCCGAGATTGACCAGCTGTTCGTCGATGAGCTGCTCTTCGCGCGCGGCGAGCCAAGTGATGTCGAAGGCGAGCGACGGAAACTTGGAATAAAGGTCCCACAGCTTTGCACGCGGAAAAACGCACAAGGTCAGCGGCGTCAGCGCTTCGACCGAGTGCTCCATCTCGTGCATCAATGCACCCTGCAGCCCCACCATGTCGGCGGGCAGTGCGTAGTTGAGAATTTGCCTGCGGCCGTCGTCGAGCATTTTGTAGCGAAAGGCCCAGCCGCTCAGCACCGTGTAAAGATGCTCGGATGTCGCGCCTACGCGCAGAAAGCTCGTGCCTGGCTCGACGCGCAGTTCGTTGATCTTGAACTGTTTAACGAAAGCCAGCTCGTCCGCTGTGAATTCGCGCAACGACGGCCGCTTGCGCAACGGACATTGCTCGCAAGGCGTGTAGTGGCCGCTGAAGTGGCCCGTTCCGACGGTCATACTGTCCTCGTCCCCGAAACTTCAGGTCGCAAGCAATAGAGGTGCCGAGGAGCCCATGCTCGATAAATATATTCGGTCGCGTATGTCTTTTTTAAATGCCGCCCCTATCAATTCCCGGCACAAGCGAAAGTTCCATTTCATGGAACTGGGAGCGGATGTGTCCAACCTCGAGCCGGCCATTGCCGGGAAACGCTTCCTCGTGCTCGACGATGAATTCCTCATCGCGCTGGATATTCAACAGGTTCTGGAAACAGCGGGGGCGGGCAGCATAGCCTGTGCCAGCAATGCGGCCGATGCGCTCAAGGCCATCGAAGCGCCGCAACACTTCGACCTCGCGGTGCTCGACTATCGGCTCGTCGGCACGACCAGCAGCCTCGACGTCGCCGACGCACTGGCAAAAGCCGCCATCCCGTTCGTGTTTCTGACCGGCATGCGCGGCGACAAGCAGATGCAGCAGAAATATCCGGACGCGCCGGTAGTGGAAAAACCCTACGACGCCAAGCTACTCATGGCCGCCATCGTTCGCGCGCTAGCGGCCGCTCCTAAAAATAAAACACCGGACCCGCGCAGCGGACCCGGTGTTGATGGTGTGTCGCGAGAGGTCTAGGCCGCAGTCTTCCACTGCGCCATGACGTCCTTGGCCGACTTGTTCAGATGGACGTGGGCGTCGACGTGATCGACCAGCGTCAGCGGAATGAAGTGATGCTTGCCATCCTTCGCATCGCTCTTCGCCAGCTTGATCTTGTCCGAACCTTCCATGTGATCGACCGCGCCGACGTGTTGACCGTCGGAGCCGATGACTTCCATATGTTCCTTGATGTCCTGCGCTTTAACCATTTTGGGTCCTCCTGTTTTGATGTGTGGACTCAACCCATGCGGCTTGCTGGGGTTCCTTTGATTTAATTGAAGAAATTGTTCCCCTTATTGACCCGGAGCGGTCTTTCCTGTCTGTTCCGGCGACCTTAAAAAGAGCCGGAAATGACCGTCGATTCGAGCAAAAACGAGCGCTATAACGCCCGCGAGGCCGAGGCCCGCTGGCAGAAGCTGTGGGACGACCGCGGCATCTACGCCACCAAGAACGAAGACACCCGGCCGAAATATTACGTGCTGGAGATGTTCCCCTATCCGTCGGGGCGCATCCACATGGGCCACGTGCGCAACTACACGATGGGCGACGTGGTGGCGCGCTTCAAACGCGCCATGAACATGAACGTGCTGCATCCGATGGGCTGGGACGCCTTCGGCATGCCGGCGGAGAACGCCGCCATCGACCGTAAGGTGCATCCGAAAGAATGGACCTACGCCAACATCGCGGCGATGAAGAAGCAGCTCCAGTCGATGGGCTTGTCGCTCGACTGGGCGCGCGAAGTCGCGACCTGCGATCCGAGCTACTACAAGCACCAGCAGAAAATGTTTCTCGACTTCGTCAAAGCGGGACTGGTCGAGCGCAAGAAATCGAAAGTGAACTGGGATCCGGTCGACAACACCGTGCTCGCCAACGAACAGGTGATCGACGGCCGCGGCTGGCGCTCCGGTGCGCTGGTCGAGCAGCGCGAATTGATCCAGTGGTTCTTCAAGATCAGCGACTACTCCGAGGATCTGCTCAACGCGCTCGACACGCTCGACCGCTGGCCGGAGAAAGTCCGGCTGATGCAGAAGAACTGGATCGGCAAGTCGGAAGGCTTGCTGGTGCGTTTCATGCTCGACACGGCAAGCGCGCCGAACAAAGAAAACGAGCTGGAAATTTTCACCACGCGCCCCGACACTCTGTTCGGCGCGAAGTTTCTCGCGCTGGCACCGGATCATCCCCTGGCCGCTGCGGCCGCTGCAAAGAATCCGAAGCTCGCGGAATTCATCGAGCAGTGCCGCCACATGGGCACGTCGCAGGCGGCTATCGACACCGCCGAGAAGATGGGCTTCGACACCGGCATCAAGGCCGTGCATCCCTTCGATCCGGACTGGAAGCTGCCGGTCTATGTCGCCAACTTCATTCTGATGGACTACGGCACCGGCGCCATCTTCGGCTGCCCGGCGCACGACCAGCGCGACCTCGATTTCGTCAATAAATACGGGCTCGGCAACACGCCGGTGGTGTGCCCGCCGAACCAGGACCCGAAGACCTTCGTCATCACCGACACCGCCTATGACGGCGACGGCCGCATGATCAATTCGCGTTTTCTCGACGGCATGACCATCGACGAAGCCAAGAACGAAGTCGCGACACGTCTGGAAAAAACTACCGCGGGCAACCGTGCGGTGGCGCAGCGTCAGGTCAATTACCGCCTGCGCGACTGGGGCATTTCGCGGCAGCGCTATTGGGGCTGCCCGATCCCGATCATTCACTGCGAGAAGTGCGGCGTCGTGCCGGTGCCGGAAAAAGATTTACCGGTGAAGCTGCCGGACGACGTGACCTTCGATAAACCGGGCAACCCGCTTGACCGTCATCCGACATGGAAGAACGTCAAGTGCCCGCAGTGCGACGGCGCGGCGCGGCGCGAAACCGACACGATGGATACGTTCGTCGACTCGTCGTGGTACTTCGCGCGCTTCACCGATCCGTGGAACACGCAATCGCCGACGACGCCGAAAGTCGTCAACGAGTGGCTGCCGGTCGATCAATATATCGGCGGCATCGAGCACGCGATTTTGCATCTGCTGTATTCGCGCTTCTTCACGCGCGCGATGCACAAGACCGGCCACACCGGCATCGATGAACCGTTCGCCGGTCTGTTCACGCAGGGCATGGTCGTCCACGAGACCTACAAGAGCAAAAGCGGCGAGTGGGTCGAGCCGGCCAGCGTCAAGATCGAGGGCATGGGTGACGCGCGCACCGCGACGCTGCTGACCACAGGCGAGCCGATCGACATCGGTTCCATCGAGAAGATGTCGAAGTCGAAGAAAAACACCATCGACCCCGACGACATCATCGAAGCTTACGGCGCCGACACCGCGCGCTGGTTCATGCTGTCCGATTCACCGCCGGAACGCGATGTGATCTGGACCGAGGAAGGCGTGCAGGGCGCCTGGCGTTTCGTGCAGCGTCTATGGCGCATGGTCGGCGAAATCGCCGATGTGCGTGATAACTATTCTGATCCAGTGATTCGCGCGTTGGAGCGGCCTCAATCGTTCTCTGAACCTGCGCTCAAGCTCCGCAAGGCCGCTCACCGCGCCCTCGACCGCGTTTCCGACGATATCGGCAAGCTGCGCTTCAACCGCTGCATCGCTCATATCTATGAGTTCGCCAACGCTTTGTCCGACGCCATCGGCGAGGTCGAAACCGCGACCCCGCCCGACATGGCCTGGGCATTGCGCGAAGCCGGCGACATTCTGGTGCGGCTGTTCCACCCGATGATGCCGCATCTGGCCGAGGAATGCTGGGCCGCGCTCGGCCACAAAACGCTGGTCGCCACGGAGGCGTGGCCCGAGCTCGAGCCGGAATTGCTTGTCGAAAACACCATCACGCTGCCGGTCCAGGTCAACGGCAAGAAGCGGGCGGACGTCACTGTTGCCCGCGACGCCGGAAAAGATGAAATTGAGGCCGCCGTGTTGGCCCTCGACGAGGTCAAAAAGTTGCTGGACGGCAAGAGCCCGAAAAAGGTCATTGTCGTCCCCAACAGGATCGTCAATCTCGTCGTCTGATGTCCCGCGCAAGCGGGACGTCAGCGCCGGACACACCATGCAACAGACAGAAAATCCGCACCGCGACCTCATTCCCGCGGCGACGCGAGAGGGCCACATCCTGCCGGTGATCGATGTCACCGATCCGCGATTTGCCGTGCCCGACGATCCTGAAAGCTTAAGCAAGCTCCTCGATGCTGCGGCCGAGCAAGAACGCCGCCGCCGCCGTGTTCCCGCTTTCATTACACGGTTGATGCTGAAGGGAGCGGCGAAGCGCTCTTTGCTTGTACGGGCCATCTCCAATCCCGACGCAACCTATCTCGACGGCCTGAGCACCTACGTGATGAAGCTCGGCGCCGACAATCTGCCGCCGCCTTACAACAGCCCGGTCGACTTGCGCGTGGCAGCGTCACCTCATCTCACTTTGTTGCGGCTTCGAACCCAGCAGGTGGCGCGGCTGGTCGCCGACGGACTCGTTGAACATCTCGCAGGCAACGACGCCGCGTCGCTGCATTTGATCAATATCGGCGGCGGACCCGCGATCGACAGCATGAACACGCTGCTCCTGTTGAACAGGAGCCAGCGCCATCTGCTGCAACGGCCAATCGTCATTCACGTGCTCGATCTTGACGAGGCCGGTCCTTTTTTCGGCGCCAATGCTCTGACGGCGCTTAAAGCGCAAGGCGCACCACTCGCAGGTCTTGATATTTCCCTCAATCACCGCCGCTACAATTGGAATGAGCCCGCCGCGCTCAAGTCGCTCGTCGGCGAACTGGTGGCGGCCGGCGCCGTAATTGCCGCTTCGTCCGAAGGCGGCCTGTTCGAATATGGCAGCGATGCAGCGGTCGTCGCCAATCTGGTGGCGCTGCGGCCCGGCGCACGGCTCGTCGCGGGTTCGGTCACCAGTGCCGATGAGTCACAGCGGCGCAGACTCACCATGACAAAGTTCAAGCTCATTCCG
>DASYCM010000423.1:0-5857 GCA_036500165.1 Pseudolabrys sp. | reverse complement strand
ATTCCAGATCGTGTTGTGGCTGTGGTTCACGGTGCTGTTCGCCAATTTTGCCGAAGCGGTTGCCGAGGGGCGTGGCAAAGCGCAGGCCGATACCCTGCGCAGAACGCGCACCGAAACCCGCGCCAAGCGCATCATCATGCCTGATAATCACGAGCTGTTCGAAGGCGTTTCCGCCGAAGAACTGCAAGCCGGTGACGTCGTGATTTGCGAGGCGGGTGACATCATTCCCGGCGACGGCGAGATCATCGAAGGCATTGCGTCGGTCAATGAGGCCGCGGTCACGGGCGAATCCGCGCCTGTCATCCGCGAGTCCGGCGGCGACCGGTCCGCCGTGACCGGTGGCACGACGGTCATTTCAGATCGTATCGTTATCCGCATCACGTCGTCGCCCGGCTCGTCGTTCCTCGACCGTATGATCAAGCTGGTCGAAGGCGCGGAGCGGCAAAAGACGCCGAACGAGATCGCGCTGAACATCTTGCTGGTCGGCCTGACCATCATTTTTGTGTTCGCGACTGCGACGATCCCGAGCTACGCCACCTATGCTGGCGGCGCCATCTCGGTTGTGGTGCTGGTGGCGCTATTCGTGACGCTGATCCCGACCACGATTGGTGCTCTGCTGTCGGCCATCGGCATTGCGGGCATGGACCGCCTGGTGCGCTTCAATGTGCTGGCAATGTCCGGCCGCGCCGTCGAAGCCGCGGGCGACGTAGATACGCTGCTGCTCGACAAGACCGGCACCATTACGTTCGGCGACCGCCAGGCGACGGAAATCATCCCGGTCACCGGCGTCACCGAGAAGGAAGCGGCGGAAGCAACGCTGCTGGCGAGCGCGGCCGATGAAACGGCGGAAGGACGTTCCATCGCGGTTCTCGTTCAGGACAAATATGACGTGCGCCGTCAGCCGGTGGGGAAGGATTGGCGGTTTATCGAGTTCTCCGCGACCACCCGTCTGTCCGGCGTCGATATCGGCGACCGCAAGCTGCGCAAGGGCGCCATCGACTCGGTTCTCAAGTTTGCGCGCGAGCAGGCCGGGCAAGCCGTACCCGAGCCGGCGAATTTCCGTGCCGCCGTGGACCGGATCGCCCGCTCGGGCGGTACGCCGCTGGCGCTTGCCGAAGGCGGCAAGTTATTGGGCGTGATCCACCTCAAGGACATTGTGAAGCCTGATGTAAAGAACCGCTTCGCTGCGTTGCGTCGCATGGGCATCAAGACCGTGATGATCACCGGCGATAACCCAGTGACGGCGGCGTCGATTGCGTCCGAGGCAGGCGTCGATGATTTTGTTGCGGAAGCCACGCCAGAGGACAAGCTACGCTATATCCGCGGCGAGCAGACCAATGGCCGCCTCATCGCCATGTGCGGCGACGGCACCAACGACGCGCCGGCGCTCGCTCAAGCAGATGTCGGTGTCGCCATGCAGAGTGGCACGCAGGCGGCGCGTGAAGCCGGCAACATGGTCGATCTCGATTCCAATCCGACGAAGCTCATCGAGATCGTCGAAATAGGCAAGCAGTTGCTGATGACGCGTGGTGCGCTGACGACATTCTCCATCGCCAACGACGTTGCGAAGTACTTCGCCATCATTCCGGCGATGTTCGTGGCGTTTTATCCGCAGCTCCAGGTGCTCAACATCATGGGACTGTCGACGCCGCAAAGCGCGATTCTGTCAGCGATCATCTTCAACGCGCTGATCATCATCGCACTCATTCCGCTGGCGCTGAAAGGCGTCAAATATCGGCCCATTGGCGCCGCTTCGCTGCTGCGCCGCAATCTGTTGGTCTATGGGCTCGGCGGCATCATCCTGCCATTCATCGGCATCAAGGCCATCGATCTCGCGGTTACCGCGCTGCATCTCGCTTAAGGAGACAGACGATGTTGAATGAAATTCGTCCCGCGCTTGTCCTGCTGATTGGTCTGACGATTATTACCGGATTGATTTATCCGCTGGCCATCACCGGCATTGCCGGCGTGGCGCTTCCGAACCAGGCACAGGGCAGCCTGATCGAGCAGAACGGCAAGGTGATCGGGTCGGCGCTCATTGGCCAGCCTTTCACAGAGGCCAAGTATTTTCACGGCCGGCCGTCCGCGACCAATGCACAGGATCCGAAGGATTCGACCAAGACCATCGATGTGCCGTACAACGCGGTGAATTCGATGGGCTCGAATCTAGGCCCGACCAGCAGGGCGCTGGCGGATCGCCTCAAGGGTGACGTCGATACGCTCAAGGCCGAGAACGCGGCCGCGCCGGTCCCGGTCGATCTGGTCACGACGTCTGGCAGCGGGCTCGATCCGGACATTTCGCCGGAGGCGGCCCTGTTTCAGGTGCCGCGTGTTGCCAAGGCCCGCAATCTGTCCGAGGAACGCGTCCGCGATCTGGTCTCGCGCCAAACTGAGGGGCGCACCTTCGGATTACTCGGCGAGCCTCGCGTGAATGTGCTGCGCCTGAACCTCGCGCTGGACGCCCTGAAGTCGTAGAATCGGAGTCGGATGGCCACCGACCAAGCCCAACGGGCATCTCCCGACGCATTGCTCGCTCTCGCCAAGAAAGAAGGGCGAGGGCATCTGAAGATATTTCTCGGCGCCGCGCCCGGCGTCGGCAAGACCTACGCGATGCTGGCGGCTGCCCGTGCCGAGAAGGCCGGCGGCCGCGACGTTGTTGCCGGGCTGATAGAAACACACGGCCGCCGCGAGACGGAGCAATTGACCGACGGCTTCGAGGTGCTCGAGCGCACGCCGATTGTCTACCGCAATCAGGTAATGAAGGAGTTCGATCTGGATGGCGCGCTGGCGCGCCGTCCCAGCCTGCTGCTGGTCGACGAATACGCACACACCAATGTGCCAGGCAGCCGCCACCCGAAACGGTGGCAGGATATCGACGAATTGCTGGCCGCGGGTATGGATGTCTGGACGACGCTCAATATCCAGCATCTCGAAGGTCTCAACGATGTCGTGCAGAAGATCAGCAAGGTGCGGGTGCGTGAGACGGTGCCGGACACCGCTTTCGACAAGGCCGATGAGGTAGTGCTGGTCGACTTCCCGCCCGACGAACTGCTCAAACGGTTGGCCGAGGGCAAAGTCTACGTTCAGGACACCGCGGCGCGCGCGGTTGAGAATTTCTTCAAGCCGCAAAACTTGACAGCCCTGCGCGAACTCGCGCTGCGGCGTGTCGCCGAGCGTGTCGATGCGTCACTGGTCGAGCGCATGCAGGCGCAGGCTATCGAAGGGCCGTGGGCCGCCGGAGAGCGTATTCTCGCCAGCATCGGCCCCGACCCGATTTCGCCGACGGTTGTGCGTGCCGCCAAACGGCTAGCGGACCTGATGGATGCGCCCTGGATCGCGGTGACGGTCGAGCGTCCTGGCACGGTGCTCGATCCGGCGGGGCGTCAGCGCGTCGACGAGGCCATGAAGCTGGCCCAGAGCCTGGGGGCCGAGACCCAGACGCTGACGGGCTCAGACCTCCCGGCCGAATTGCTGCGTTTTGCAAAGTTCGAGAACGTCACGCAGATCGTAGTCGGCCGCTCGCGCGGCGGCTTTATCAACGAAATCTTGCGCCGGTCGCTGCCGCACGAACTGGTGCGCCGGGCGCAGGATATCGCGATCCATCTGGTGACACGCGAGAGCGACAAGGACGCACAAGTTTCCCCGCCGCGTTCACGAAACGGCTTCCGGCTCAATCCCTTGCCTTTCCTCTATGCAACAGCGGCAGTGGCTGCCGCTCTCGTCGTCGGCAAAGGCCTGACCGAACTCACACCCATTCCGAATTTATCGATGGTGTTCCTGTTGGCGGTGCTCGTCATTGCCATGAGGTTTGGCATCTGGCCCGCCATCTACGCGTCAGTCCTGTCATTTCTGACCTACAATTTCTTTTTCATCGCGCCGATTCACACCTTCACCATCGCCGAACCTTACGAGCTTCTGGCGCTGTTGATCTTTTTGGTCGTCGCGGTGGCCAGTTCGGCGATGGCAGGCCGCGTCCGTCAGCAGGCGCAGGTTTCCGCCACCCGCATGCGCGCGATGCGGCGGCTTTATGAATTCACCCGGCGGCTGTCGGGTCTCGCGACGCTCGATGCCGTCGCGGAAGGTGCGGCAAGCGAGATCCACGCGAGCCTTGGCCGTGCGGTGGTCGTTTTACTAACGAAAGCCGACGATCTTGTGCTGATGGCGGCGTGGCCGCCCGAGGATGCGCTCGATGCGGCGGCGATGACGGCCGCGCGCTGGGCTTATAGCCACAATGAACCCGCCGGCGCCGATACCGGCACGCTGCCGATCATCCCTTGGTATTTCGTGCCGTTGCGTATCGGCGAGAAAACGCTGGGCGCGATTGGTGTGGCCAAGGAAAAGGATGCACGCCCGCTCGATTCCGAGGCGCGCGCCTTGTTTGACACTCTCATTGAGCAAACCGCCGCCGCTCTGGAGCGTGCGTCCCTCGCGCGAGAAATGGTCAGCGCCCGAACGGCGACCGAGACGGAGCGTGTCCGCAACACGTTGCTGGCCGCCGTATCTCACGACTTCCGCACGCCGCTATCGTCGATCCTCGGTTCTGCATCAAGCCTGATCGATTACGGAGATAGACTGGACGTGGCCGCACAAAAGGATTTGCTGGCCCAGATCAAACAGGAAGCCGAAGGCCTCGACGAAATGGTCCGCAATCTACTGGCGATTACGCGGATAGATGCCGGCGCCCTGGAACTGCGCCGCGATTGGCTCGATTTACGCGAGGTGGTGGATCGCGTCGTCAGCGCGGCGCGGCGGCGCGGCGCGCGGCAGACCTTCGACGTGAATATGTCTGCCGACCTGCCTTTAGTGCGTGCCGATGCGACGCTGGCCGAGCAAGCGGTCGGCAATATCCTTGCCAATGCCATAGTGCACACGCCGCCGGACACGAGAATTGTGCTGGATGGCAAAATCATGTCGGGCGTTATAGCGCTTACTGTAACCGACAACGGCCCGGGTATCGCCATCGATGCGCTGCCGGTCATTTTTGACAAATTCGTCAAAGGTGTTGAAACGGTTCCATCCCGTGCCGACGGCAGTCAGGGTACCGGACTTGGCCTTGCCATCGCCAAGGGCATTATGGAAGCGCACGCGGGATCGATCAAAGCTGAAAGCCCTGTCGCCAATGGCCACGGAGTTCGTTTCATTCTGACGTTTCCGCTTGAGGATAGACCGGCATGACATTGAAAATCCGCGTGCTGGTCATCGACGACGAAGCAGCGATCCTGCGCTTTCTCAAACCCGCGCTGGAAGCCAACAACTACGATATGGCCAGCGCAGGGACCGTCACAGAAGGCATCAAGCGCATTGCCGCTGAAACGCCGGATATTGTTCTGCTCGATCTTGGCCTGCCGGACGGCGACGGTAAGGATGTCCTGACGCGTGCGCGTGAGTGGTCCGACGTACCGATCATCGTGTTGTCGGCGCGCGATCGTGAGGCGGAAAAGATCGAGGCACTCGACCTTGGCGCGGATGATTACGTCAATAAGCCTTTCGATGTCGGCGAATTGCTTGCGCGAATGAGGGCCGCTTTGCGTCACAGGATGCAACGCAAAGCCGAAGTCCCGGTGCTGCAGGTCAGCGGTCTCGAGGTGGATGCCGTGCGCCACCGCGCCACACGCGACGGGTCGGAGCTAAAGCTGACGCCAAAGGAATTCGAATTGCTATCCTTCTTGGCCAAACATGCCGGGCGGGTCGTCACGCACAAGCAAATCCTCGCCGCGGTATGGGGACCGGCTCACACGGAAGACACGCAATATCTACGGGTCTATATCGGCCAGCTACGGCAGAAGGTGGAAGACCATCCCGACGATCCTCGGATTATTTTGACTGAGCCGGGAATTGGGTATCGGATTGCCGAAGG
>DASYCM010000422.1:0-2228 GCA_036500165.1 Pseudolabrys sp. | reverse complement strand
CGTCATCGATTTCAGCGTGTTCTGGACTGCGGCGACCTATCTGCAATGGCCGCTGGTGCCAGCCAACGTGCTGGCCTGGATCGTGGCGGTGTCGTTTTCCTACGCGATGAATTCCTTCACCACTTTCGGCCCGGAATCCGGCCGGGTGCTGCGCTGGCGCGATTACGGTGCCTTCATCCTTTCCGGCGTCGCGGGTATGGTGGCGAGCACGACGATCCTGTTCCTGCTTTCCTACTTGGTGCCAGTTCTCCTGGCCAAGATCATTTCGATCCTCATCAGTTTTGTGGTCAACTTCTCGATGTCGCATTTCGTGGTGTTTCGGGCACGCAAGCCTGACAGCAACGCGGGATGATGCGTCGTCTTTAGCCGGAGCTGCGTGATGTCCTACGACGACAATCTCAAAGCCAAGCTGCCGAATTTCGTCACGCATCTCGAATGCGCCATGACCGGCGAACGTTACGAGGCCGGGCAGGTCCATAATCTGTCCAAAGCCGGCAAGCCGCTGCTGGTCCGCTACGATCTTGCCGGCGTGAAGAAGGCGCTGACCAAGGACATGCTGGCCAAGCGCGCGCCCGATCTGTGGCGCTATCGCGAACTGCTGCCGGTCGCCGATCCTGCCAATATCGTCAGTCTCGGCGAGACCATGACGCCGATCATCGGCATGCCGAAGCTCGCCGCCAAGCTCGGAGGCGGCGAAATTCTAGTGAAGGACGAAGGCCGCCTGCCGACCGGTTCGTTCAAGGCGCGCGGTCTTGTCATGGCGGTGTCGATGGCCAAGGCGCTCGGCATCAAGCACATGGCGATGCCGACCAACGGCAACGCCGGCGCGGCGCTCGCGGCCTATGCGTCGCATTGCGGCATCAAGACCACGATCTTCTGTCCGGAAGACACGCCGGAAGTGAATGTCAGCGAGATCGAGCTGCAAGGCGCGGCGGTCTATCGCGTCAACGGCTTGATCGACGATTGCGGAAAGATTGTCGGCGAGGGCAAGGCGAAAGTCGGCTGGTTCGATACCTCGACGCTCAAGGAGCCGTATCGCATCGAAGGCAAGAAGACGATGGGCCTCGAGCTTGCCGAGCAACTTGGCTGGCAGGTGCCCGATGCGATCTTTTATCCGACCGGCGGCGGCACAGGTCTGATCGGCATGTGGAAGGCTTTCGCCGAACTGGAAGAGATAGGTTTCATCGGCTCCAAGCGTCCGCGCATGATCGCCGTGCAGGCGTCGGGCTGCGCGCCGATGGTGAAAGCGTTCGAGGATGGCGTCGAACATGCGCCGCGTTGGGAGAATGCGCACACCATCGCGTCCGGCATTCGCGTGCCGCAGGCGGTCGGCGATTTTCTTATTCTCCGCGCCGTGCGTGAGAGTGGTGGTTTTGCTATTGCTGTCGATGACGTCGCGATCACAGCGGCGCTGAATGAAATGGCCAAGGAAGAAGGTTTTCTGCTGTGCCCTGAGGGTGCGGCGACTTACGCCGCTTACAAAGCGTCGCTCGCCGACGGCCGCGTGAAAAAGACCGACCGGGTGTTGCTGTTTAATTGCGCCAGCGGCCTGAAATATCCGCTGCCGCCGTCGCACCGCACGCTCGACCGGCACAAGCCCATCGATTTCGCGTCATTGTGATCGATACGCAACAAAGCTATTTTTTTGATCAATCCATTCTTTAAAGAGCCGCCGCCACGCGATGGTTATCTCGCGTGCAGTGCAGCACGCAGCGCAAATATTTTTGCAGCGCACACGGTGTTATCGCGCTGCGCAGTGCGACAACGCTCGCTCGCGTTGACACCCTCTTGCGTGACGCCACACTATCTTCGCAACAACCGATTGCGGAGAAACAACCGATGTTTAAGCTTCGTGTCGCGGCAATTGCTTTGACCATATTGATTGGTATCGGCACGGCATTTGTCGGGATCACGACAAGCGTCACGTCCAGCGTGGCTCAAAGCTATCCGTCGAGGCCGGTCACCATGATCGTGCCCTTCGCGGCCGGCGGCCCGACCGACGCATTGGCGCGCGTGCTTGCCGATCGCATGCGCGTGACGCTCGGAGAAACTGTACTCGTTGAAAATGTCACCGGCGCCGGCGGCACTATCGGCGTCACCCGCGCCGTCAAAGCCGCGCCGGATGGCTACACGCTGAGCGTCGGCCATCTCGGCACCCATGTCATCAACGGCGCGATGTACACGCTGCCGTTCGATCTGGTGAACGATCTCGATCCCATTGCGATGGT
>DASYCM010000421.1:0-10752 GCA_036500165.1 Pseudolabrys sp. | reverse complement strand
GGTGTCGCGCGCGCGTCGCAAAACGAAGTCGACGGTCGCGGGGTCATCGATAACTGGAGAAGTGTCGGGCTGGCAGATGATGGTGGTGACGCCGCCGGCGGCGGCGGCCTGGCTGCCGGAAGCGAAGGACTCTCGGCTTGCCGCGCCGGGTTCGCCGATGAAAGCGCGCATGTCGACGAGGCCGGGCGCGATCACTTTGTTGCGGCAGTCGATGACGTCGGTGCCTTCGGGCACGCCGGCCGTGCCGATGCCTTTCTTGGCTTCGCGGATCATGCCGTCGGCGATCAGCAGGTCGCCGATAATGTCGAGATCGCATGACGGATCGACGATGCGAGCGTTGGCAAAAAGAATAGGGCGACGGTCGGATAGCATCATTGTTGCTCTTTGGACCTGTCGGGGCTTTGGCCGAGATTGCGGAAGAACCAGATCCAGAACGAGAAGGCGATGTAGCCGGCGCCGAGGATGACGGCGGCGAGCAGCGAGAACATCGCGCTCGCCCAGGTCAGGCCGTGGGAATAGAGAATGCCGACAATGCCGAGCGACAAAATGATGAGCGTAAAGCGCATCTTGCTCGCCATCACCTGCGCGATGGCACGTCCACCGGCGGCGATGGCGTCGTCACTACGCATTCGGCAGGTTCCTCGCCAATGCTTCGAGCACCGCCATGCGGATGGCGACGCCCATCTCGACCTGCTCCCGGATCAGCGACTGCGCGCCATCGGCGACGATGGAGTCTATTTCGACGCCGCGGTTCATCGGACCGGGATGCATCACCAGCGCGTCGGGCTTGGCGTAAGCGAGTTTCTTTTCGTCGAGGCCCCAGTAGTGGAAGTACTCGGACACCGATGGCACGAAAGAGCCGTTCATGCGCTCGCGTTGCAGCCGCAGCATCATGACGATGTCGGCGCCGTTGAGGCCTTCGCGCATGTCGCGCGCGACCTCGACGCCCATGCGCTCGATGCCGGGCGGTAGCAGGGTGGTCGGGGCGACGACGCGCACGCGCGCGCCCATCTGGTTCAGCAGGATGATGTTCGAGCGTGCCACCCGCGAATGCAGGATGTCGCCGCAGATCGCGACCAGCAAGCCCTCGATGCGCCCTTTGTTGCGGCGGATCGTCAGCGCGTCGAGCAGCGCCTGGGTCGGGTGCTCGTGCGCGCCGTCGCCGGCGTTGATGACAGAGCAATCGAGCTTGCTTGCCAGCAGTTCGACCGCGCCCGAGGCGTGATGACGCACCACGAGGATGTCGGGGTGCATGGCGTTGAGCGTGATTGCGGTGTCGATCAGCGTTTCGCCCTTGCGCATCGAGGACGATGACGCCGACATGTTCATGACGTCGGCGCCGAGCCGCTTGCCGGCCAGCTCGAACGACGCCTGCGTGCGCGTCGAGACTTCGAAGAACATGTTGATCTGGGTGCGGCCGCGCAGCGAGGCCGTTTTTTTCTCGACCTGGCGATTAAGAACGACGAATTCTTCGCCGAGGTCCAAGAGACCTGAAATTTCCGTGGCGGAAAGGCCTTCTATCCCCAACAAATGCCGATGGCTGAGGACAAAAGATGATTTCGGCGCAATGTTCATTAAAGCCAGTCCTATACGGCCATGACGGACCGGCGGCAAGTGCGCCGCCCCGCGAACCCACATCATCGTGAACGGTGTGGCCTATTATCCCGGAACAATTGCTGGTGTCCCCGGGTTGTTGACCCGAACGCCCGGTTATCGGGCGCTATTAGGAGGCGTCATGAATACATTTTTGAAAATTACCGGCGCTGTGGCCCTCGCGGGCGCGGTTGCTCTCGCGGCGGCTTCTCCGTCGGAAGCACGCGGCGGCCGTAACGCGGCTGCGGCGATTGGCTTCGGTG
The DNA here is from genome assembly GCA_036500165.1 of Pseudolabrys sp. Lineage (GTDB taxonomy): Bacteria > Pseudomonadota > Alphaproteobacteria > Rhizobiales > Xanthobacteraceae > Pseudolabrys. Next base: position 8,896 of record DASYCM010000421.1, on the reverse strand, counting down.
CGGGCGCCATTGTCGGCGCGGCGGCGGCCAGTTCGTACAACAACGGGTATTATTATGGTGAGCCGGGCTACGCGTACGAGCCGGGCTATGCTTATGAGCCGGCTGCTGCTCCGGTCTACGTCGATCCGGGCCCGGGCTATTATTACTCGGGACGCCCGTATAGCCGGAATAACATCCGAAACTGTACTTCGTCGCCCGGTTCGCAGAGCTTCGGCTCGAACTGCTAAGCGACGCGTAGCTTGAGTCAGAGAAGGCGGGTCCGAGTGGCCCGCTTTTTTCTTTTTGTGTTCGGCGAACGAGAACGGCAAGGTGGTCGAGTCGTGCTGTCTCAAATATTGTTCGGAACAATGTTATAGCTGTCGTGTTGTGCTGCCGGTTGGGGGACTCCAGTAAAGGAGACACCCATGAAAGCTCTTCTGAAAATTACCGGCGCGGTGGTATTGACGGGCGCGATCGCTCTTGCGGCTGCTTCGCCTGCGGAAGCCCGTAGTGGGCGTTATGCGGCTGCGGCAGTTGGCTTCGGCGCGGGTGCTGCTGTCGGCGCGGCGGCGGCCAATTCGTATAACAACGGCTACTATTATGGAGAGCCGGCTTACGCCTACGAGCCGGGCCCCGGCTATTATTACGGGGGCCGTTCGTACAGCCGTAACAATCTTCGGAGCTGTCTGTCGTCACCCGCCTCGTTGAGCTTCGGTGCAAACTGCTAATCACCGGTAACGCGATACGACGATGGCGGGCCCTGGTGGCCCGCCTTCTTTATGGCCCGCGCTTTAGCGATTGAGGACGGCCAGGCGGTCGAGTGCGCCTTGTAGGATGAACATGGCGGCGTGCTGGTCGATTACCGCGGCCCGCTTGGCGCGACTGACGTCGTGACTGATCAGTTCGCGCTCGACGGCGGCGGTCGACAGCCGCTCGTCCCACAGACCGATGGGAAGTTCGGTCAGTTTCGAAAAATTGCGGGCGAAGGCGCGGGTCGACTGTGCCCGGGGCCCTTCGGTGCCGTCCATGTTGATCGGCAGGCCGAGCACAAAGCCGACCGCATTGCGCTCCGCGGCCAGTGCCAGCACGCGGGCGGCATCCTTAGTGAAATTGGCGCGTGCCACCGTCTCGACCGCGGTGGCGATCTTGCGGTCGGGGTCGCAGACCGCCACGCCGATTGTCTTGGTGCCGAGATCGAGGCCGAGAAGGGCCCCGCGCGGCGGGAGGTGGCTTGCTATGTCGTTCAGTGGCAGGACGAGGGGCATAGCGCAGCGGTAGCATGGGAGACGAAAGCCGCCAACGCGGGCTTTCACGCGGGACTTTCACTCAAAGACTTGTGCTCAAAGACTTGCGCTGCCGCCCAAAACGAATTCACATGTGGGCGAAAGCAGGGGGATTGGGTCATGACCGTGGGTCACGTTAGCAGCACCAGGCGCAAGCGCGCCGACATCGACATGCGCACCTTCGCCAAGAACGCGGGCGCGTCCATCAAGGTGCCGGCCGGCGGCATCATCTTCACCAAAGGCGACGCCGGCGACTGCATGTATATCGTTCAGTCTGGCGTCATCGACATGGTGATCGGCGACACGGTTGTCGAAACCCTCGGCGCCAACGAGGCGCTCGGCTTCATGTCGATGGTGGACGACAATGCGCGCTCCTCGACAGCGAAAGCCCGCGAGGCCTGCGAACTATCGATGATCGACGCTAGGACCTTCCGCTTCATGGTCGACGAGGTGCCGAATTTTGCCGCCTACATTATGGGCGCGATGGCCAAGCGCATTCGCGGCATGGGCAAGGCTATTTGACGGGCCGATCCTGTGACTGAAGTCCCGGTTGTCGCGGCGAAAGCGGCTCTGCTATAGGCTCGGCTGTAGCCCGGATTCTTCAGGAGCCTCATGTCCGTCGACGCCGCCACTGTTCGTCGTATTGCGCATCTCGCCCGTATCGCGGTTGCGGAGGACGAGGTTGAGCACCTCAAGGGCGAACTCAACGCCATGCTCGCCTTCGTCGAGCAGCTCCAGCAGGTCGATGTCGCCGGTGTAGAGCCGATGACCTCGGTGATGCCGATGGTCATGAAAAAGCGCCACGACGTCGTCAACGATGGTGACAACGCCGAGGCGGTGCTGAGCAATGCGCCGGCAACCGAGGAACACTATTTCCTGGTGCCGAAGGTGATCGAATAAATGTGCATGGCCTGCGAGCAACAGAATGCCGAGATGCTGTGGGGGATGGTCGAGGTCATCTCGCACGGCCGCATGCCGGAAGGGCACACGGCCGACGACTTGCGCGAACTCGGCTTGCCGCAGCCGGGCGAATTGATTCGCGATACGCAGCCAGACGGCACCGTGATCATCCGGCAGATTGCGCCGTCGCAACTCAAAGCCGCCAACGCTTTCGCATGCGACGCTCCCAATGAGTGAACTGACCTCGCTCAGCTTGGCGGCGGCACGCGACGGACTGGCGAAGAAAGACTTCTCCGCCGTCGAACTTGCTGACGCGCATCTAATGGCGATCGAGAAGGCGCGGGCGCTCAATGCTTATGTGCTGGAGACGCCCGAGCGCGCTTTGGCAATGGCAAAAGCTTCGGATGCGCGCATCCATGCCGACAAAGCCGGCGCGCTCGAAGGCATACCTCTCGCCGTAAAAGATATGTTCTGCACCGAGGGCGTACGCACCTCGGCGTGTTCGAAGATTCTCGAGAATTTCGTGCCGACCTACGACTCGACAGTCACTTCGCATCTGTGGCGCGACGGTGCAGTCATGCTCGGCAAGACCAACAATGACGAATTCGCCATGGGCTCGGCGAACGAGACGTCGTATTGCGGCACGGTGACGTCGCCGTGGCGGCGCAAGGGTTCGAACGTCGCGATCACGCCGGGCGGTTCGTCGGGCGGTTCGGCTGCAGCCGTGGCGGCGCATCTGTGTCTCGGTGCGACCGGCACCGACACCGGCGGTTCGATCCGCCAGCCGGCGGCTTTCACCGGCACGGTCGGCATCAAGCCAACCTACGGCCGCGTATCACGCTGGGGCATCGTCGCCTTTGCCTCGTCGCTCGATCAGGCCGGACCTTTCGCGCGCACGGTACGCGACAGCGCTATTCTGCTGCGTTCCATGGCGGGCCACGATCCAAAGGATACGACTTGCATCGATAGACCGGTGCCTGATTACGAATTGGCGGTCGGCAAATCGATCAAGGGCCTGCGTGTCGGCATACCAAAGGAATACAGGCTCGACGGCATGCCGGCCGAAATCGAAAAGATCTGGGAGCAGGGGCGTGCGTGGCTTAAGGCGGCCGGCGCTGAACTCGTGGAGGTGTCGCTGCCGCACACCCAATACGCGCTGCCGGCTTATTACATCGTTGCGCCTGCCGAAGCCTCGTCCAACCTCGCGCGCTATGACGGCGTGCGCTACGGGCTGCGCGTGCCGGGCAAAGACATCACCGACATGTACGAGCAAACGCGTGCCGAAGGTTTCGGCGCTGAGGTGCGGCGGCGCATCATGATCGGGACATATGTCTTGTCGGCCGGTTATTACGATGCCTATTACCTGCGGGCGCAGCAGGTGCGCACGCTCATCAAACGCGACTTCGAGCAATGTTTTAACGACGGCGTCGACGTCATGCTTACGCCGGCGACGCCATCGGCGGCGTTCGGCGTCGGCGAGAAGGGCAAGGCCGATCCGGTCGAGATGTACCTCAACGACGTGTTCACCGTGACCGTGAACATGGCGGGCCTGCCCGGCATCGCCGTCCCGGCGGGACTTGATACACAGGGTCTGCCGCTTGGCTTGCAATTGATCGGCCGGCCGTTCGACGAAGAGACGTTGTTCTCTGCCGCGCACGTGATCGAGAAGGCGGCCGGGCACTTCACGGCCAAAGCCTGGTGGTGATGGCGTGGTGGTAGCCTAGTTGTTGCTCGTCTCGACCGGCGGCAAGTCCTGATCGCCTTCGATGACTTTCTTGCCGCCCAATTCGCCGCCGCTGAAAATAAACGCGAAGGCGACCAGTGCGACGACGCAGCCGACGACCAGACCAAACATTCCGCTCTCGTTTTTCATAACTTGATCCAAACGGTGGCAAGGGACCCGAAGTGCCGGTCCTTCTTGGGTGCAACACAAATCAGGCAAAAAACGATGCAGAATCCAGGCCATTCGATGGTGGGGTTTGGCGTATACCATCTCGGTCGAATGGTGCTGATAACACTCAGGAAATGCTTGGAACGGCATGACGGTATTGCCATACTCGTCTCAAGCTTTTAGGAGGCCATGAGTGAGCGAAGGCGGGACGCGCGAGACAGTAAGAGCGCTGTTTGACGCCTACGAAACGCGTAATTTTGACCGTTTTGCCGGCCTGATTCACGACGATATCGATTGGGTCATCCATGGGCCGATGGCGGTGTTTCCCTTTGCCGGATTGAGGCGGGGACGGCCCGCGGTACTCCAGGCGCTGGCCGGAATGGCTTTGACTTATTCCCTCGAGAGCTATGTGCCGGATTTCGTTATCGTCGATAGCGACCGTGCCGCGATCATGGCCGATGTCGGTCTGTCGCAGCGTGCCACCGGACGCCTTTTGCGATTCCGTGTGGCGAATTTCTTGCGCATCGAGGACGGAAAGCTGATCGAATTCCGCGAATTCGCCGACAGCTTTGACCAGGTCGAGCAAGCCCTCGGCCGCGTTGTCGAGCTCTGACCTTGGCACAGCGCGATCCGTTTTCTGCGGGTGGCGGCGGTTCGTTTCCGGTCTTGTCGGAGGCCGCCGATACCGGAGAGGCTCGCAGGGTTCTGGTGCAAGTCCAGGATGCATTCCGCAAGAATGACTACGAGCGGCTCGCGGCGTTCTATCATGACGATATCGATTGGATTTTCCACGGGCCTCAGTCGATTTTTCCCGAGGTCGGCCACCGCCGCGGCAAGACCGAGGTTCTTAAATCGCTGGCGGCGCTCAATGCGCTGTATCGTTTCGAGCAGTACGACACGGAGCAGTTGATCGCGGACAATAGCGCGGCCGCGAGTGTGGCCAACGTGCACCTGGTGCAACGGGCAACCGGCCGCATCATCCAGTGCAAGATCGCCAGCTTTCACCGCGTGCGCGATGGAAAGATTATCGAGTATCGCGGCTTCACCGACAGCTTCGATGCCGCCGAGCAGGTGCGCGGCCGCGAATTCCCGATTTAACGGCGCGCCGGCTCCAGACCGAATTTCCGGAACGAGGCCGCCGCTTCCGGCGCGGCGAGGAATTTCGCCAGCTCTTGGGCGGCATCCGACTGTCTCGCGGCAGTTGAAACGCCACCGGCGAAGATCGTCGTCATCTGCAAGTCGCCCGGCAGCGGGCCGATGTAGTCGACGCCCGGAAAGGTCGCCAGTTCGCTGACCTGCTGGACCCCGATCTCTGCGTCGCCACCGGCAACGAGCGTGCCGACGAAACCGCCAGCCGGGATCTGTTTCAGCTTGGGCTTGATGCTGTCGGCCAAACCGATGCGGTCAAGCAGGCGGAGAAAGTACTCGCCGCTCGGTCCGGTCGAATAGCCCACCGACTTTGCCGCGAGCAGCGCAGCCTTGAATACCTCGGGCGTCGAAATGTTGGGCTTCACGGCTCCCTTGCGTACGGCGACGCCGACGCCCGACGTCGCGATATCGATCCGGCTGCCCGGTACGACCGCGCCCGCCGCCGTGAACGCGTCGATGACGATGCTGGCGGCGATCGCGAGATCGAACGGCTCGCGCGCCGCTAGCCAGTTGCGCACGTCGACAGTGCCGCCATAGCGCGTCGTGACGCGATGACCCGAGGCCTGTTCGAAACGGGGAAGCAACTCGAGATAGGCCTTCTCGGTGGCCAGCGTTTTCAGAACCTTGATTTCAACGCCCAAGTTCTTGGTGATCAAGCAGTCCCCGCCATGTTTATCCGGCCATTGTCGGGCTTATCAGCCCGGCTCCATGCCGCGTTTCTTGTATGTCGCTGCCGCTTCCGGCGAGGTGACATACTTGATCAGCGCCTTGGCCGCCACCGGGTCTTTGGCCTTGGCTCCGATACCACTGGAGAACACCGTCATCCGCTGAATGTCGGTGGGCAGGGGACCGACATAGTCGACGCCGGGGTACTGCGACATCTCGCTGACCTGCTGGATGCCGATCTCGACCTCGCCGTTGGCGGTGATGGTGCCGACGAACACGCCGGTCGGCGTTTGCTTCAGCTTCGGCTTGACCTGATCGGCGATGCCGAGCTTGTCGAACAGGCCGATCACATAGTTGCCGCTCGGCCCGGTCGAATAGCCGATCGACTTGGCGGCGAGGAGTGTCTTCTTGAAAGCGTCGGTCGTGGAGATGTCAGGCTTCGGCGCGCCGGCCTTGACGCCAACGCCGACGCCCGACTTCGCAACGTCGACGCGGCTGCCCGGCACCAGCGTGGCGTCGGCGAGGAAACCGTCGATGTCCGGGCTAGCCATGATGAGCACGTCGAAATGTTCGCCGGCGGCGATGCGCTTCTTGGCATCGAGCGTGCCGGTGTAGCTGATCTTGACGGTATTGCCGGTGGCCTTTTCGAACTGCGGCAGCAGATCGCGGTGAGACTGTTCGGTCGCCTGAGTCGACAGCACCGTGATTTCGGCGGCTTGCGCCAGCGTGGCGCCGCCCAGCAGCAACGAAGCTGCAATAATCCTTTGGAATCTCATGTCCGTCTCCCCCTGTACGCGTCTGGTGACGCTTTTTAAGTATTGTGGGGTGAAGTCTAGTCTCGAGCCGTATCCCGCGATAGATAGTCCGCGACATGAAAAATATGCAGACCGAACCTAGCAAGCTGATCAAGGGATCAACCGGCGACTGGGAAGTCGTCATCGGCATGGAAGTCCACGCCCAGGTCAGTTCGAATTCCAAGCTGTTCTCAGGCGCCTCGACCGAGTTCGGCGGCGCTCCCAACAGCCATGTGTCGCTGGTCGACGCGGCGATGCCGGGCATGCTGCCGGTGATCAACGAGGAATGCGTCCGCCAGGCGATCCGCACCGGGCTTGGCCTGCAGGCCAAGATCAATCTGAAGTCGGTGTTTGACCGGAAGAACTATTTCTATCCGGATCTGCCGCAGGGCTACCAGATCAGCCAGTACAAATCGCCGGTGGTCGGCGAGGGCGAGGTGCTCGTCGATCTGGCCGACGGCGATACCGTCACGGTCGGCATCGAACGGCTGCATCTGGAACAGGATGCCGGCAAATCGGTGCACGACAAGCACCCGCAATACTCCTACGTCGATCTCAACCGCTCCGGCGTGGCGCTGATGGAGATCGTCTCCAAGCCCGATATTCGTTCGTCCGAGCAGGCGATGGCCTATGTCGGCAAGCTGCGTGCGATTTTACGCTATCTGGGTACCTGCGATGGCGACATGGAGAAGGGAAGTCTGCGCGCCGACGTCAACGTGTCGGTGCGCAAGCCCGGCGAGCCGCTCGGCACCCGCTGCGAAATCAAAAATATGAACTCGATCAGCTTCATCGGCGATGCGATCGAGCACGAAGCGCGCCGGCAGATCGAGATTATTGAAGCCGGCGGCACTATCGATCAGGAAACCCGGCTTTACGATCCTGGCAAGGGCGAAACGCGCTCAATGCGATCCAAGGAAGAGGCGCACGACTATCGTTACTTCCCCGATCCAGATTTGCTGCCGCTTGAAGTGACGCAAAGCTACGTCGACGAGCTCAAAAGCCACCTGCCGGAACTTCCCGACGCCAAGAAAGCGCGCTTTATGAGCGACTGTGGCCTGTCGGCCTACGACGCCGGCCAGCTGGTCTCCGAGCGTGACATCGCCGCCTATTTCGAAACGGTAGCCAAAGGCCGGGATGCCAAGCTTGCCGCCAATTGGGTGCTCAATGAATTGTCCGGCCGCCTGAACAAGGAAGGTCACAGCATCGCCAAGTCGCCGGTCACTGCCGATCAACTCGGCACGATCGTCGAACTGATTATGGACAAGACCATTTCTGGCAAGATTGCCAAGGACTTATTCGAGATTGTCTGGGCCGAAGGCGGCGATCCGCGCGAGATCGTGAAAGCCCGCGGTATGGTTCAAGTCACCGACATGGGCGTGATCGAGAAGGCCGTCGACGAGGTCATCGCCAAAAACCCGGACAAGGTTGCCGACGCAAAGACAAATCCGAAAGCGATCGGATGGTTTGTCGGTCAGGTGATGAAGGCGTCGGGCGGTAAAGCGAGCCCGCAAGCGGTCAACGACCTGCTGAAATCCAAACTCGGTCTTTGAACCGAGCTTCGCCGCCGCGCTGACATCGTTAACGATTGGTTGCCGGCTCGCGTCCTGAAAAGTTGGCGCACGTAACGTCACGCGCCGGATTTCCCCCGTGCCAAACTGAATCATACCTCGCTACGACGCAAAATTTTCCGCGTTCGCGATCGTGTCTCGCGAATCACTTTTCACCGATTCGCTCGTTTTTGATCGATTCAGACCTTCGACAAGCGCGCGCGACGAGTTTTATGCAAATATTTTTTTCACATGATTTGCGGCGCACAAGAACGAATAGCGTTGCAAAAATTCTTACGATTACGGGTGAAAAAAATGACCGCGTCGCGCCGCCGGCGATTTTCAAGGCATACAAAAAAGCCTTATTTCATCGAATGTTTTGCAATTCGCGTTTAGCGGGTGATTTGCGCGGCATTGGTCGGGCGCGCAGCGTTGTTATGACGATGAACGATGTCGTCAAGCGGGCGCATCATGTGTCGAACGCGCGCGCTATACACATCGTTTAGTGTTGTCAGTGTTTTTTTCACTGCTCTGTAGTAAAGAGAGTGAAGTACGCGTCGATCCGCGACCGTACTGAGACTAAGACATCCGCCATTCTTAGAATGGCCTGGAGGGCAGAAAATGGCTAAGCGCAAAAAGAAGGCTGCGGCGAAGAAGAAGAGCAAGAAGAAGAAGCTCTAGTCTTCT
>DASYCM010000420.1:0-14647 GCA_036500165.1 Pseudolabrys sp. | reverse complement strand
CTTGCCGATGCGTTCGAGCAGGTCGTCACCGGTGGCGGAGCCGCGCGCAATCGGGCTGTAAGCCACCGGCACCATGCCGGCCTTGCGGCTGGCGACGATGACTTTGTCCTGATTGAGATAAGGATGACATTCGATCTGGTTGCACACCAAAGGCTCGGGGGAAGCCTTTGCCGCCTGCTCGACCAGCGCCACCGTGAAGTTCGACACGCCGATGTGCCGCACGAAACCATCGCGCTTGAGCTTCGCCATGGCGCCGAGCGTTTCCGCAAGCGGCACGCGCGGGTTCGGCCAATGGATCAGCAGCAGATCGATATGATCGAGCCGCAACTTGACCAGACTTTCCTTGACCGACCGCTCGAGATCGTGCGGCGCCAGCCGTTCCGGCTGAACCTTCGTGCATACGATAACGTTGTCGCGCTGCCCCGAGGTCCGCACCGCCTCGCCTACGGCAGCCTCGTTGCCATACATCTGCGCGGTGTCGATGTAGCGGTAGCCGATCTTGATCGCCTGCAGGACGATGCGCGTGCAGTCTCGACCACTCAGTTGCCACGTGCCGAGGCCGATAAGCGGCAGTTTGAAACCATGGGTCTCGACAAAGCTCATTGCCGGCTGTGGCCTCTCATTTTCTCTCGGCGACATCGTCGGCAAAACCGCGCAGGAACAAGGCCTGCATTCCGGTCGCGCGGCTCAGGCAATGCGCAATCATTGGGCTCGCCATGCTGCCTTCGAAATAATCGTAGATGAAACCGCAAGTCTTGTCCCGCGAGGTCATCCAAGCCCGCTGCATGTCACGCAACTTGCTCACCTGCCCTTCGTCAAGCTTCGCGGTCAATAGCCGGAAGCTCGCGTTGAGCATGTCATCCCAAACTGCTCGTTCGCGATCGGCGCAGGCGGTCACTTCCTGCGGTTTCATCGCGCCTTCGTTCTTAGAACACGGCTCCGAAATCAGACCGATGCATTTTTCCCAATCCCAATGCCGCCCGGTCTTGGCCTTGACGCATTGTTCGATCGCGGCGGAATCTTTTGCCGCCGGCTTGTCCTGCGCGACAGCCGGCGACGCACCGAGTAAAGCAACAAATATCAGAGCAGCCGAAGCCCGCATCAAGGCGTGTCCCAGACCGGCGCGTGCGGCGGATTGACCACACGCATGTTGTTTGCATTGAGCTTTTTCAATTCGACCATCTCGGCATCCGACAACTTGAAATCAAACACATTGAGATTGGCCTTAAGGTGATCCGGCGTCGATGTGCGCGGGATCGGGATGGTGCCGAGCTGCACGAGATACCGCAGGGACACCTGCGCGGCACTTTTGCCGTGCGCCTTGCCGATACGCTCCAGCGCCTCGCCACCATCCAGCTTTCCGCGCGCGATCGGGCAATATGCGACAATAGCCATGCCGTGCTTCTTGCTCGCGGCGACGACCTTGTCCTGATTGATGAAAGGATGCATTTCGATCTGATTGCAGACCAGCGGCTCGGTCGTCACCGCCCAGGCCTCGTCGAGCATCTTGGTGGTGAAGTTGGCGACGCCGACATGCTTGGCCAGGCCGTCCTTCTTCGCCTTGCACAGCGCCGGAATGCTGGTGCTGAACGGAATGTCCTTGTTGTTCCAGTGGATCAGCAACAGGTCGACGTACGGCAACTGCAATTTGGCAAGGCTCTCATCGAGCGACTTCTGGAACAGATCCGGCAACAGATTGTTCTCGCGCACCTTGGTGGTGATGAAGACGTTCTCGCGCTTGACGCCGGAGGCGCGCAAGCCCTCGCCGACTTCCTTCTCGTTGCCGTAGAACGCGGCTGTGTCGAGATGGGTGTAACCGACCTGCAGCGCAGTCTTGACCGCCTGAACGCAGACATCTTCTTTCAGGGTCATGGTGCCCATCCCGATCTGGGGGATGCGGGCGCCATGGGCTGTAACGTATTCCATCGTAAACTCTCCTCGGACGTCTTTTTGATTTGGGGACAGGCAGGCGGTTCGCGCGGCAGAATGCCCGCTTGGCGGCGCGCTGCCAACGGGGTCCTCTCCGCGAGCCAGAGACCCGCGGGCACATCAGCTCGGGGGTGCGACTAAAGCGACTGCGGGTTTTATTTTGCCGCAATCTCCGGCAAGAACAATCCGGTGTAAGTTATTGGTAGCGCTACAGTTTGGAATGATTCAAGACTAAAAAGTTCACTTGCATCCGTCCGATTTAGTGCTTTTGTGAGCCCGGATTTCGAGGTTGGAGACTTCATGCGCCGCCATCTCATTCTTCTCGGCTTTGCCGCCCTTGTGACCTTCACGGCCGCGCCTGCACAGGCGCAGGAGTATGTGATCACAATCAAGGATCACAAATTCACCCCGGAAGAACTCAAGGTGCCGGCGAACCAGCGGGTTATCATTACGGTGATCAACAACGATGACACGGCGGAAGAATTCGAGAGCAGTGTGTTGAAGGTCGAGAAAGTGATTGCAGGGAAATCGAGGGGTACCGTGCGCATCGGTCCCCTGGCGCCTGGCAAGTATCCCTTCATCGGCGAATTTCATGAAGCCACCGCCAAAGGCGTGGTCATTGCTGAATAGATTATGGCGGAATAAATCATGCTCGGCGCACTCATTATTGTTTTTCGTGAAGTTCTCGAAGCCGGTCTGATCGTCGGCATCGTCATGGCTGCAACGCGTGGCGTTGACGGTCGCGGCCGCTGGATCTCCATCGGCATTGCCGGTGGCGTACTTGGTGCATCGATTGTTGCTCTGTTCGCCGGCGCAATTTCCCAGGCGTTCGAGGGCTCCGGCACCGAACTGCTGAACGCCAGTGTACTGGCAATCGCCGTTGTCATGCTGATGTGGCACAACGCCTGGATGGCGCGGCACGGCCGCGAGATCGCCGCCGAGATGAAGTCGATCGGCACCGCGGTCAGCGAAGGCGCCAAGCCCCTCACCGCGCTTGCCGTCGTCGTCGGCGTTGCAGTGTTGCGCGAAGGCTCGGAAGTTGTGCTGTTTCTCTACGGTATCTTCGCACAAGGTACGACAGGCTCTGCCCTATTGATCGGCGGGCTGCTTGGCATTGCTGGCGGTGCGGCTTTCACCGGCCTGACCTATTTCGGGCTGCTGGCGATCCCGACGCGGCACATTTTCTCTGTCACGAGTTGGCTGATCGCCTTGCTTGCCGCCGGCATGGCGGCCCAATCGGTGCAATTCCTCAACAACGCGGGCTTCGCCGAAGTCCTCGGCCGCACCGTGTGGGATACCTCCTGGTTGCTGTCGGAGAAAAGCATCTTCGGCAAGTTGTTGCACACGCTGATCGGCTACACCGAACAGCCGAGCGAGCTTCAGCTTGTGGTTTATATCGCCACCCTGTTCGCGATGTATGTGCTGATGCGCGTAGCCTCCTACCGGCCGCAGCGGCCCGTTGCCGCCTAGCCACTGTGCAGCGCAGCATTGATACAGTCATCGCATTGTCACGCCAGCGTCACCCGCAAAGTTAACTAATTCCCCCATCCGATAAGGGGAGTTTGTGATGACTGACTTTGCTTTGCCTGGCTCAATCGAGCCGGCCGCGCCGTCGGGGCGGCCAAATCTCAATAAAGGTTTTAACCCGCTGACCTTGATCATCTTTATGGGGGTCATGGCCGCCGGATTACTGTTTGTGGCCTATAGCCTTTACGCCGACGTGGAAGCGACTGGCGCGAAGGTCACCACCTTGCTGCCTTACATCCTTCTGTTCGTCGCTCTGTTGATCGCGCTGGGCTTCGAATTCGTCAACGGCTTCCATGATACCGCCAACGCCGTGGCGACCGTCATTTATACCCACTCGCTGCCGGCTGAATTCGCCGTCATGTGGTCGGGCCTCTTCAACTTTCTCGGCGTGCTGGTCTCCAGCGGTGCTGTCGCCTTCGGCATCGTCTCGCTGCTGCCGGTCGAACTCATTCTCCAGGTCGGCAGTGGCGCCGGCTTCGCGATGGTGTTCGCACTTTTGATCTCCGCGATCATCTGGAACCTCGGCACGTGGTATCTCGGCCTGCCCGCCTCCAGCTCGCACACGCTGATCGGCTCGATCATCGGCGTCGGCGTCGCCAACGCGATGCTGCATGGCCGCGACGGCACCTCGGGCGTCGATTGGGGCAAAGCGACCGAAATAGGCTACGCGCTGCTGCTCTCGCCGCTCGTCGGCTTCGTCTGTTCCGCCCTGCTGCTCTATGCCTTGAAGCTGCTCGTGAAGAAGCCGGAGCTCTATGAGGCGCCCGAACCCGGCAAGAAGCCGCCGCTCTGGATCCGCGGTTTGCTCATCCTGACCTGCACCGGCGTGTCATTCGCGCACGGTTCGAACGACGGCCAGAAGGGCATGGGCCTCATCATGCTGATCCTGATCGGCACGGTGCCGACCGCCTATGCACTGAACCGCGCGCTGCCCGAAAACGCAGTCATACAGTTTCAGCAATCGGCGCAGGCGGCGGCGAAAGTCGTCGAGTCGAAGGCTGCTGGCTACAACGTGCTTGGCAATCCGCGTCCGGCCGTGACGGCCTACGTCGCCGAGCACAAGATCAACGAAGGCACCTTCCCCTCGCTCGCGGTGCTGCTCAAGGACATCTCGAAGCAGGTTGCGGACTACGGTTCGGTTGCGAAAATCCCGAGCGAAGTCGTCGGCAATACGCGTAACGACATGTACCTGACGTCAGAAGCCATCCGGTTCCTGATGAAGGACAAGGAATCCGAATTGTCCAAGGAAGACGTCTCGACGCTGAACGCCTACAAGGGCGAGATCGACAAGGCGACGAAGTTCATCCCAACTTGGGTGAAGATCGCCGTTGCCATCGCGCTCGGCCTTGGCACGATGATTGGCTGGAAGCGTATCGTCATCACCGTCGGCGAAAAGATCGGCAAGACACACCTGACTTATGGTCAGGGTGCGGCTGCCGAGCTTGTCGCCATGGGCACGATCTTCGCGGCCGATAACTACGGTCTGCCGGTATCGACCACCCACGTGCTGTCGTCCGGCGTCGCCGGCACGATGGCGGCGAACGGCTCGGGGTTGCAGATGAGCACCCTGCGCAATCTCGCGATGGCCTGGGTACTGACTCTGCCGGTGGCGATGCTGCTGTCGGGCTCGCTGTACTTCGTGTTCAGCAAGATCTTCTAAGCTCGCAGAACTAAAAACCCCGCCGCGCATCTTCTGGTGCCGGCGGGGTTTTCTATTTCAATCGCGGTGCGACGATCAGGCTCTGCGGCGTCCACCTAATGCCGCGAAGGCGGCTTCCGGCGCGCTATCGATCAGCTTCAGCAAAGCGCGGGCGGGTCCGCGCGGCGAGCGTTTCCCCTGCTCCCAGTTGCGTACGGTTTCAATCGGCACTTCGATCTTTTCGGCGAAGGCTGCCTGCGTCAGCCCGCAGCGTGAGCGCACATGGCGCACGAACGCGGCCGGGTCCTTGTGCTCGACAGTTTTTTCCTGACCGTCCGGCATGATCTCGACGATCCGCCCGTCGGCTTTGAGACGCACCCGCATCATGGCCACTCTCCCCGTCGCGATTGCACTGGGTCAATGACCTAGCTGATTCGGGATTTGCAAAAGTTAATGAGGCAATCAGTGCGTCTTGCGGAAGCGCTTGAGCAGCAGCACTGCGATAAAAATCGCGACAATGCCTACGCCGATTACCCACGGCGCCCATTCCGGCAATTCAGGCGCGATGGCGAGGCCCAGGAACAGACCAACGAAAACGCCCACAATGGTCAGGCCCTTCCAGCTCAGTTCTTGAAGTTCGCGCTTCATCTCGTCTTTTCGAAAATCTCGCGGCCGATCAGCATGCGTCTGATCTCGCTGGTGCCCGCGCCGATCTCGTAGAGCTTGGCATCGCGCAACAGACGGCCGGTCGCGAAGTCGTTGATGTAGCCGTTGCCTCCGAGACACTGGATCGCTTCCAGCGCCATCCAAGTGGCGCGCTCGGCGGCGTACAGGATGGCGCCCGCGGCGTCCTCGCGCGTGATGCGCCCCTCGTCCGAAGCGCGCGCCACGGCGTACACATAGGACTTAGCGGCGTTCATCGTCACGTACATGTCAGCGAGCTTGGCCTGCACCAGTTGGAACTGCCCGATGGCCTGACCGAACTGCTTGCGCTCGTGCACGTAAGGCACCACGACGTCCACGCAGGCCTGCATGATGCCCAGCGGCCCCGCGGCGAGCACGACGCGCTCGAAGTCGAGACCGGACATCAGTACGTTGACGCCATTGCCGACGGCACCGAGCACGTTCTCCTCTGGAATCTCGCAATCGTCGAACACCAGTTCACTGGTGTCGGAGCCGCGCATGCCGAGCTTGTCGAGCTTCTGCGCCGGCGTAAAACCCTTGAAGCCTTTCTCAACGAGAAACGCCGTGATACCGCGCGCGCCCGCGGTGCGATCGGTCTTAGCGTAGATCACCAGCGTGTCGGCGAGCGGGCCGTTGGTGATCCACATTTTCGAACCGTTGAGGACGTAGCGGTTGCCCTTCTTGTCGGCACGCGTGCGCATTGACACCACGTCAGAGCCCGCGCCCGGCTCCGACATCGCCAGCGCACCGACATGCTCACCGGAAATCAGCTTCGGCAGATATTTGCGCTTCTGTTCCGCTGTGCCATTGCGGTTGATCTGGTTGACGCAGAGATTGGAATGCGCGCCGTAAGACAGGCCGACGGAAGCGCTGGCCCGCGAAATCTCCTCCATTGCGACGCAATGCGCGAGATAGCCTAAGCCCGCTCCGCCGTATTCCTCGTCGACTGTAATGCCGTGCAGGCCGAGTGCGCCCATCTCCGGCCACAGGTCGCGCGGAAACACGTTGTCGCGGTCAATGCTCGCGGCGCGCGGCGCGATGCGATCCTGGGCGAAGCTATTGACCGATTGACGCATCATGTCGACCTCGGAACCGAGGCCGAAATCAAAACCTGCCCAAGCGTTGGGGATCATCGCATTCTCCTGAGCGCCCGGGCGGCGCGACTAGAGAGAATATTGTATCGGCTTGCCGTCAGGCTGTCAGGGTCTCTGATGGCACTTGGACGCGCGCCAACCGCTTGGCCTGCTCCAGCAAACGGTCAATCGCCTTGGCCGGCGCCGGCCTCGCGAACAGGAATCCCTGCATCTCATCGCAGCCTGCCAGCCGTAGCAGCACACGCTGCTGTTCCGTCTCAACGCCTTCGACCACCACTGTGAGGCCGAGCGCACGGCCGAGCGCGACGATGGCCTGGATGATTACGCCGCCATTGGCGGAGTTACCGAGCGCAATCACGAAACTGCGGTCGATCTTGAGCTTGTCGAGCGGAAACCGTTGCAGATAGCCGAGGTTGGAATAACCGGAGCCGAAATCGTCGAGCGCGATGCGCACACCGAGCGCATGCAGGTCCCCGATGCGCTTGACCATCTCATCCGGATTATCGATCAGCACGCCTTCGGTGATCTCAAGCATCAGCCGTTCCGGCGGCACGCCGCTGTCGGCCAGAGCCGAGCGCACCATATCGACGATGGCGTGATCGCGTACTTGTACCGGTGACAGATTGACCGCGATATAGAGGTCGGGCCAGCCCTTGGCTTCCTTGAGCGCGCGGCGCAGCACGAAGGCGCCGAGCGAGTCCATCAGACCCATCTGCTCGGCCACCGGAATGAACACCGCGGGGCCTATCGGGCCACGGCTCGCGTGGGTCCAGCGCAGCAACGCTTCGACACCGACGACACGGCCGCCCTGCGCCGAAACGATCGGCTGATAGTGCAATTCCAGTTCGCCGGCGCTGAGCGCGCGCGGCAATTCGCGCTGGATGAATTTCTGATCGGTCGAGACGGTATCGATCGCAGGATCGAACGCGACCACCGCGCCGGGACCCTTTTTGGCGGCAGTGCGCAACGCCAGTTCGGCGCGACGCGTCAACTCGCCACGCGTGGTCGCATGACCGGGCGTCTGCGCGAAGCCGGCATGGGCGCTGATGCGCACCACTGTATCGATCCAGTGCGGCCGCGCGACGGCCTCGACGATGGCGCGAATGGCCTCTTCGGCGTTGACACTATTGTCCGCGGAGAAGGTCACGGCGAATTCATCGCTGCCGACACGGCCACAACGCGCATAAGACGGCAGAGCTTCGCGCAGGCGGTTGGCGACCGAGAGGATCAGTTCGTCGCCGCCGAGCACGCCGAGATCGGCATTGACGTCGGACATGCCATCGAGCTCGACGATCGCGAAGGTCGTGATCTCATTGTCCGCGCGTTCGGCCAGCATCAGGTCGAGCAGTTCGAGCGTCTTGGTGTGGTTGGGCAGGCCCGTCAGCTTGTCGATGTCGCCAGCCTGCGCCGCCAGTTCTTCTGTCGCTCTCAACGCATGGCCCGCCCGGCGCAATTGCCACAGCGAGTAGCTCGCGAAACCGATCAACAGCGCGACGACGGCCACAATCAGCGGCATCAAGCGATTCATCATGTCGGCCGCGGGATGCGTTTTGTTCCAGGTAAAAAAGCCCGCGATGCGCCCCAGATTGTCGAGCACCGGCTGCATCTCTCGCATGTCGCCTTCGGGCTCGCTCTCGAATTTCAGACTTTGCAGGCCAGTGCTCTGCTCGATCATGCGAATGAAACGCGGATCGAGTTGGCCCGACTGGCCGAACAACGCACGGAACTCCGCGACCGCGTTGCGCAACGAGGCGCGCTGGTCGGACCGGAGGGTCTCGTCACTCCGGCGTGCGACGTCATAACCGACGCCGGCGCTCAAGGCCGCCGCGCCGACGGCCAGCACTGCCACAATCGCGATCAGCTTGGAGGCAGACAGCTTGCGGGCCGCATGGGTGCGCCGAGCGATGGCGTCCGGTGACCGCTTAAAGCGGGCAAGCAGCGAGCGTCCGGAGCTTGCGCCCCGCGTTTTTGTATCGACCACGCCAACCACTCGAATGCCCCGCGCCTACGCCACGCAATCCGGCACAGGCATAGAGATTCAGCATTAATTGTCGGTCAGGAAATGTGGTGAACGAAACGTAATTGCTGCTGCGCGGCTGGAACCGCGCTATTTCAGCCCAAACCAGAGTGTGGCGATGGCCAAAAACGAGAAAAAGCCGACGACGTCGGTCACCGTCGTCACAAACGGGCTGGACGCCACAGCCGGATCGAATTTCAGCTTGTTGAGCGCCAGCGGGATGAGGATACCGCCCGCGGCAGCAGCCACCAAATTGGTGATCATGGCCAGTCCGATGACGATGCCGAGCCCCGGCACCTTGAACCAGGCATAGGCCGCAACACCGGTAATGACGGCGAAGGCCACGCCGTTGAGCAGGCCGACCATCAATTCGCGCATGATGACCCGGCGCGCGTTTGCATCGCTGAGCGCCTGGGTGGCGAGCGCACGCACCGCGACCGTCATGGTCTGGGTGGTGGCGTTGCCGCCTTGGCTGGCAACGATCGGGGCCAACACCGCGAGCGCCACCATCTGCTGCAATTGCCCCTCGAAAAGTCCCAGCACGGAAGAGGCAAGGAAGGCGGTGGCGAGATTGACGAGCAGCCAGCTAAAGCGGCCGCGGGTGATAGACCACACCGAATCCGACAGCTCTTCGTCGCGGATGACGCCGCCAAGCGCCTTGATGTCTTCTTCGGCCTCCTGCTCGATGATGTCTGCAATGTCGTCATGGGTGATGACGCCGACCAGCCGTTCACCGGCATCGACGACCGGCGCCGCCACCAGATCATAGCGTTTGAACAGCCGCGCCACCTCTTCCTGATCCTGATCGGCACGCACCCGGCGGCGCTCCGCCTCCATCAGGTCAGCAACCGGCACGGGGCGCCGGCCGCGCAGCAGCCGGTCGAGCGGCACGGCGCCGAGAAAGCGCCCCGCCTCGTCCACCACATAGAGTTCGTAAAAGCGCTCCGGCAGTTCGACGGTCTCGCGCATATAGTCGATGGTCTGCCCGATATCCCATCCCGGCGGCACCGCGATGAAGTCGGTCTGCATACGCCGGGCGGCGGACTCTTCGGGATAATCGAGACGTCTGGACAGTGCCTGCCGTTCATCCGCCGGCAATTGGTCGAGAACCTCGGCGCGGTCCTCGTGCGGCATGTTCTCCAGAATGGCGACGGCGTCGTCGGATTCGATGTCGCGGACACCCTCGGCGACCGTCTGCGGCTCGAGTTCCTCGAGGATTTCGTCGCGTACCGTATCGTCGACCTCTGTCAGCGCGGTGAAGTCGAAGTCGATGCCCAGCAGTTCGACCAGGCGCGGGCGCTGTTCGGCTACGAGCGCCTCCAGCACGGCGCCAACGTCGGATTCGTGCAGGTCGCCGACCAGGCGACGCAGTTCCGGCACGTCGCCCGCTTCGATGGCGGACGATACCTGCGCGACGAAATCGGCACGGATGGTGCCGTCGTCGCCGCGCAAAGGCAGCGTGTCGGCTTCTGGAGGATTGAGCATGCCGGGCCTCGGCGCTGGTTAATGGCGCAAACTTCGGAATTGGTGTTGGTGGCTTGTACGCTCCGGTACGTGCAGGCTGCAAATGATTAACGCGTAAACGTTGTCGGTAAATCGTGCTTGCCGCGAGCGAGGCATTACGGTCATTTCGCCGCACCGATGCAGACCAAGATTCAGACCATCGTTCTTGCGCTTGTCACCGCCGTTACCGCGGTCCTCATCCCTTTGGCTGCGATCGCGGAGCCGTGCCCCGGTAATCCGAATGCACTCGGCACCGAGCGCGTGCTCGAGGTCGACGCCAAGACCACGCCCCGGGTCGGCCGCAAGCATTTCCCGGCCACCTTGCCGCTGCGCAAGAAGGAACTGGTGCTGACCTTCGACGACGGTCCTTGGCATAACACCACGCCGAAGGTGCTCGACGCGCTCAAGCATGAATGCGTCCGCGCCACCTTTTTCCTGCTCGGCAAGAATACCGAGGCATCGCCCGCTTTGGCGCGCCGTATCCTCGCCGACGGCCACACGGTCGGCCATCACACCTACGCCCACCCGCCACTCGACAAGATGCCGCTGGCGAAGGCGGAAGCCGAGATCAACCACGGCATCGAGGAAGACGACTACGCCGTTTACGGCCAGCGCCGCACCGACCCGCTGGTGCCCTTCTTCCGCTTTCCCGGCTTTGCTTCGACCAAGCCCCTGCTCGACCGCATGGCGGAGCGCAACATTGTGGTGTTCGGCGCCGACGTCTGGGCCAGCGACTGGGACCCTATGACGCCGAAGCAGGAGTTGAACCTGATCCTCAAACGCGTCGAACAGGTCGGCAGCGGCATCGTGCTGTTTCACGACACCAAGATTCAGACCGCAGCCATGATTCCGGACTTCCTGCGTGAACTGAAAAAGCGCGGCTTCCGCATCGTCCACACCGTGCCGGCAGGCGCGCGTGGCGTGCTGAATTAACCTCCAACAAGCCTTGGGGCCGACGCGGTCCTGCTTTATGCGATATAGGGCCGAAACGGCCCCATCGATTTTAAAAACTAACGTAGAATCAAAGCCTTATCCCGTTAACCATCGTTAATGGATGGTTAATTTTTAGGTCGCCCACACCACCCGGTTCCGTCATTTTGCCGCCAGTACCGCACGGCGCGGATTCGACAGGACTGGAATGTTATGCGGCGCGTTTTATTCATTGTTGGCACCTTGATCGGCGGTCTTCTCACCGGCCTCAGCCCCGCTATGGCCGCGTCCTGCCCGGGCAATCCGAACGCGCTCGGCACCAGCCGCACCATTACCGTCGATCCGGCGACGATGCCGCGCATCGGCACGGTGCAGTACCACAATTCACTGCCACTCGATGACCACGAGGTCGTCATCACCTTCGATGACGGTCCGCTCGCGCCCTACAGCAATCGCATTCTCGATGCGCTGGCGGCAGAATGCGTGAAGGCTACATATTTTCTGGTCGGCCGCATGGCTTCTGCAAACCCCGGTCTGGTGCGCCGCATCTACAATGCCGGCCACACCATCGGCACACATAGTCAGAACCATCCCCTCACCTTCGATCAGATGGCGCTGCCGCGCGTCGAGCGCGAAATAACCACCGGCTTTGCCTCGGTGCGGGCCGCCGCTGGCGATCCGCGCGCGGTGGCGCCTTTCTTCCGTATTCCGGGCCTGCTGCGCTCGCGGCAGGTCGAGCAATATCTTGCTTCGCAATCGATCGCGGTCTGGAGCGTCGACGCTGTCGCCGACGACTGGTTCAAACATGTGACGCCGGAGGACATTGTGAAAAAAGCGATGGCCCGGCTCGCAGAAAAGGGGCACCGCGGCGTGCTGCTGTTGCACGATATTCATCCGGCGACCGCGATGGCGGTGCCGGTGCTGCTGCGAGAATTGAAAGCCAAGGGTTACCGGATCGTGCAGGCCGTGCCGACCGGCGAACGGCCGAAGACGGTGCCGGATACCACATCGACACCGGTTGCCGAGAATGGCGGCGGCTGGCCGCGCGTAACAAAGGTCAACGTCGAGCCGCCACGCAGCGCCGAACCGAAATCCGACCGGAAGGCTGTGACCGAGCGCCAAGGACAGCACCGCGGAAGGCACCAAGCGCAGCACGATGAGCGCCGGCACCGGCATTGGCGCCACGACTACCGTGACCCGCTCGTGACGTCTGCCATTTCCCGGAAGAAGGCCAAAACGCGGACCAGCTATTCCGACGCGGGCTGGACGCGCTACGCCCGCTAGCGCGGATAGCTTTAGACGGTTATCAACGGTTCCAACGGCGCAACTCAAGCGCTGACAGGAGGAACTGTTGATCTTGAAAGCATTCGCCGTGGTTAGCGGACTCTGTCTCGCCCTGCTCGCAATCCCAGGCCAGGCATCCGCGCAGAGCGATTATCCCAACCATCCGATCCGCATCATCGTCGGCTTCGCCGTCGGCGGCGCGACCGACATTGCGGCGCGCATTCTTGCGGCAAAAATGTCGGAAGAACTCGGCCAGCCGATGATCGTCGAGAACCGGCCCGGCGCCAGCACCACGATTGCCGGCGACGCCGTCGCGAAATCAGATCCGGACGGCTACACACTGTTCATGGCCGGCAACGCCAATGCCGTGAACGCGGTGGCGGAGCCGAAGCTGCCGTTCGACGTCCTGCGTGATTTTGCGCCGATTGGCATTGCGGTCACCTCGCCGAGCGTGCTGGTCGCTCATCCAGACACCGGCATAAAATCGGTGGCCGATCTCGTCGCCATGGCCAAGGCCAATCCAGACAAAATTATGTATGCCTCGGCCGGCGCCGCCGCGGTCTCGCATCTGGCCGGCGAAATTTTCGCTTATCAGCAGAACATCAAGCTGACCCACATTCCGTACAAAGGCAGCACGCCGGCGATGACCGACGTGCTGGCCGGCCGCATCGGCATCATGTTCGCGCCGATCTCGACCGCCTTGCCGCACATCCGCAGCGGCAAGCTCATTGCGCTGGCCGTCACCTATCCGCAGCGCCTCGACGATCTGCCGGACACGCCAACACTGGCGGAAGCCGGCATCAAGGACTTCGATATGTCGATCTGGTTCGGTCTTGTGGCGCCGAAAGGCACGCCGTCAGACCGGCTCGCCAGACTGGAGGCAGCGATGGATAGAGCCTTGAAACGTGACGACCTCCGCAAGGCGCTCGCGGTTCAGGGCATCCTCGCCGCGTCCGGCCGAGGTCCAGAAGCCTTCACACGGCAAATGGAAGGCGACATCGAAAAGCTGCGCGCTGTGTTCAAGGCGACCGGCATGAAGATGTCGGAATGAGCGTTTCGCATCATGCGTTGAAGGAAATGCGATGACACCTTTGAAATCTTTGATCGAAACCGGCGAGTTGATCGTCGCACCCGTGGCGCTCAACCCGATGATGGCGCGGCTTGCCGAAGACGCCGGCTTCAAGGCGATCTATCTCAGCGGCGGCTCGCTCGGCTGGCTCAAATGCGTGACCGAAGCCAACCTGAGCCTCACCGACATGGTCGAGCTCGGCGTCGATATTCGCGGCGTGACCAAAATTCCGATTGTGCTCGATGCCGGCGGTGGCTGGGGCGAACCCGTGCACATTCATCGCACCGTGGCGATGTCCGAGGTCGCCGGTTTTGCCGCGATTGAAATCGAGGACCAGTTTCTGCCGCGGCGCGTCCAGCATCACATCGGCGAAGAAAACCTGATCCCGCCGGAAATGATGGTCGACAAAATCAAGGAGGCGGTCGCGGCGCGCACCGATCCCAATCTCATCATCATCGGGCGCACCAACGCGCAGCGGCTCCACGGTTTGGACGAAGCCTTACGGCGCGGTGAAATGTATCACCGCGCAGGCTCCGACATGCTCTTCATCCATTCGCGCAAGCCTGAGGAGTTGCGCCGCATCGGCGAGCGCCTGCCCGGCCCGCTGATGATGTTCGCGCCGGAAGACGGCTTCAGTACTTCCGAGATGACGCCGGCCGAATTGGCCAAGCTCGGCTTCCGGCTGGCGGCCTCGTCAGGTTCCGCCTTCGCTGCGATGTACAAGGCGGTGCGGCAATCCTACGAGTGCCTGGCGCGCGGCGAGCTCGATCCGTTTCTGGGGGCCGGCGGCGCTGTCGCCCAGATGAAGCTTGCCCATCAGACCACCGGTCTTGCCCGGCTGCTCGAGATCGAAAAGCGCACCACGACGCGAATCGGCTGAATAAAAATAAAAAAGGCCGGGTTTCCCCGGCCGTTTTTCATCAAAACGCACCAACCGAAGCACTAAGTGCAAAGGTTGGTGCGGTCGAGAG
>DASYCM010000419.1:0-7242 GCA_036500165.1 Pseudolabrys sp. | reverse complement strand
CTGCCCTATGACAGCGACAAGGATCTCGACCCGGTGCTGTTGATCGGCACCGCGCCGTATCTGATCGCGACGGCAAAGACCAAGCCGTTCAACACGGTCGCCGACGTCATCAATGCCGCCAAGGACAAGACCAAAACCGTGAGCTACGGCTCGGTCGGCAGCGGCAGTGTCGGCCACCTGGCGATGGCGCTGTTGTCGGATCGTGCCGGTGTGAAGCTGGTGCATGTGCCCTATCGCGGCGGCGGTCCGGCGATGACAGATGCGCTCGGCGGCCACGTCGATCTCCTGATCGGCTCGACCGCGTTGTCGATGCCGCAGGTCAACACCGGCAACCTGCGCGCCGTCGCGCAGACCGGCAAAGATCGCAATCCATTCCTCGCCAATGTGCCGACGGTCGCCGAGAGCGGCTACCCCGGCTTCGAGGCCTACGCCTGGTGGGGCATCTTCGCACCGGCCGGCACGCCCAAACCGGCGGTCGAGAGAATGGGTGCCGAGATGGCGGCCTGCCTGCGCGAGGAAAAGATTGCCAAGCAACTGGTGGAAACCCAGCAGGTATCGCTGACGCTCGGCGGGCCGGAGGTATTGCGCAAATTCGTCGCGGGCCAGATGGAAGTCTGGGGCAAGGTTGTGAAGGACAACAACATCAAGGCGGACTAGTGGAGCAAGAGCGGTGTTTAACCGGACGATGATCACACGCCGCTCCCTTCTTGCTGGCTCTGCGACCACAGCCGCCAGTTTTACGTTTCCCGCGCTGGCGGCCGCGGTGCAAGGCCCGGGCGTTCACCGCACCAAGGTCGGCGCGTTTCAAGTGACCGCGCTCTACGACGGCACCTGGTTTCTGCCGATCGACGGCAAGTTCGTGCCCAATGCGAGCGCCGCGACCGTCAACAAAGCGCTGGCGGATGCCTTCCTGCCGCCGCGCATCGTGCCGATCAGTTTCACCGCGCTGCTGGTCAACACCGGCACGAAGCTGGTGCTGATCGACACCGGCACCGCCGGTCAGGTGGCCGATACCGCGGGTGTGATGCTCGACAACCTGAAGGTCGCCGGCGTCACGCCGGAGCAGATCGACACCATCCTGATTTCGCACTTTCATCCCGACCACATCGACGGCATCAAAACCAAGGACGGCGCCAAGGTTTTCGCCAAGGCGGAGATTTTCGTGCCGGAGCCGGAATGGGCTTTCTGGATGAATGACGCCAACATGGCCGGCCAGCCGAAACCGGTGCAGCGTTATTTCCTCAACGCCAAACGCATCTTCGGCGACATCGCGAACGAAGTGCAGCGCTTCAAGCCGGGTACGGAAATCGCGCCGGGCATAACATCGATCCCCGCCTACGGTCACACGCCGGGACATACGGCTTTCGCGATCCATTCGGGGAATCAGTCGATGCTGGCGATGAGCGACACGGTACGAAATCCATACCTGTTCGCGCGCTATCCGGACTGGCAGCCTATCTTCGACATGGATGGTGCGCTGGCGGTGAGAACCCGTCGCCGCATGCTCGATCGCGCCGTGGCCGACCGCATGCTGGTAGAAGCCTACCACTTCCCCTTCCCGGCCAGCGGGCACATGGTCAAGCGCGGCTTGGGCTACGAGCTGGTGCCGATTGAATGGCGGCCTTTATAATTCATAAGAATTCAGAGATGCCGATCTGCGGGCATTGCGCGGGCGCGCGAATCAATCGCACTCTGCAGTTGCAACCGAGCAAACAAGTCCGATGTTGAATACCGACCCAAAATTCGAAGCACGGCCCGGCGCAAAATTCGGACAGAACTGGTGCGTGTTCGTGACGTGGCCGTCAGGCAAGACGCACGAGCTTTGCGGCTTCGATACGCAACACCTCGCGCTGATGTGGATCAAGAATAGTTCGCCAAACTGGACGGTCGAGCAGATCATGCGCGACAATACTTAACACCGGCGTCCGCTACATCTTCGACAGCTTGGCGATGTCGATCGCCTGCGCGTAGCTCAGCTTGGCCGGCGCCTCCGCCGAGCCCTGGACGTGCACAAGAATCTTGTTCGCGACCATCATCATGATGTCGCCATCGTTGGTCTGGATCCCGCGCTGTTCGCCAACGCGGATCAGCTTGCCCATGGCGCCGGCCATCACCGGATTGTTCAGCATCGGTCCGAACTGCATGATCATCGCGCTGTCGCCGGTGATCGAGACTTCGACCGTATCGCCCTTGGCATTGGTGTAGGTGCGGCTCGCCGCCGACGCACCGCCAAACATCGCCGCGCCGACTGCGGTCGCCTGCGCCTTCTCCGCATTCCAGCCGGACAGCGGCGCCGGCAACAGCGCGGAGAACGCCTCGGCATTCTTTTGCGCGATCAGTTGCGAGGCCGTGTCGATCGACTGCTTGGCGGTGCCCATGTCGCCCGCCTGATAGGCTTTACGCGCGGCGTCGATGGCATCGAGAATATCGTCGGCCGCAAAGGCCGGTAACGGCGCGGCCAAAATGGCCGACGTCAGCAGAAGCCGCAACGCTTTCATGGCTCACCCCTCCGAAACGGATAAGCGAACCTAGCAGATTCGGGGAAATGCGGCTGGCGGCCTTGATGATCCGCCAGCCGCGTTCAACCTAGAAGGTCGCGCCGGCTTTGGCCATGAAGGTACGGCCCGCCAGCGGATAGGCGTTGTACTTGCCGAAGGTCGATGAACTCGCCGCGGCGTAGTCATAGTAGGACACGTTGAACAGGTTCTGGACCGACAAGGACCAGAAGAAGTTCTTCACCTCGCCGCCGATACGCGCATCGATGGTCGTATAGGCCGGAATGGTTGGCTGGAAATTGGCCTGGTCGTTGTCCATACGACGGCTGCCGACGTAGCGAACGACACCGTCGAACGTCAGGTATTTCTGATAGATGTCCCACGACACCCCGGCGTTAGCCGTCCACTTGGCAACCAGCGGAACGTCGTTGCCGGTATAGATGCCCTCACGGAATTTAGCTTCGGTGTAGGTCAACGATCCCTTCAGGCGGACGCTCTCACTGACATTGTATGTCGCGCCGTTTTCGACACCGAAACGCCGCGTCGGATCGAGATTGATGTTCGCCCCGATGGGCGGAAACGGAATGAACATGATTTCGTTGTTCAGCAACATTCCGTAGACGCTGGTTTTCCAGTCGAGCGCGCCGAGCTTGGCCTTGAAACCACCTTCCGCTTCCTGCGAGGTCTGCGTTTTCAGATTGAAGTCCACGGGAAACGCGTTGACGCCAATCCGGTCATCCACGTTCGGCGTGCGGAAAGCCCGCGCGACATGGCCGAACACCGCAAACATCGACGAGAAGCGATGTTCGAATCCAAGATTGAGCGCGTGCTGCACTTCAGTCGAATCAAGCGGCGTCGCCTGCGCATCGAATGCGCCGCCCGGCGCAGTCGCATCATACTGATCTCGCGCCGAAAGCCGTGTCTGCTGCATGCGCGCGCCGAATGTGACGTCGGTGCTTGGCTGGACGTTGATGACTTCTTGCCAATAGGCGGCGAGCGTCTGCTGCTTCAGATCGTAAGTGTGAAACGGAGGATCGGTGACCTCTGTGCTCCGCTTGGCCGTCATGCTGGAGTCGTAAAAATCGATACCGGCCGTAACTTTGGTCGGCGCCCCGAGGACGCGGCCATCGATGATCATGCGCGGGGTGAACGATGCCGTCGTCAGCACGCGCTGATCCGACGTTGTGAACCCTGACAAGGATGAAAAGGCCGTCTGATCCTTGCGGCGCAGATTGCCGTCGAGAATGAGCTCGAGTCCCGGCGCGATGTCGCGCGACACGCCGAGCGTGAGGTTGGCGTTTTGCTTGATGGCATAGGCGGTCGGCGTGGTCGCGCCCCGCGGATCGGTCGCGAGCAGATTGATGCCGGCGGTCGGATCGACCAGGCGAGCGCCTGGCAAACCGATGTGCTGATCATCGCCCGTCACGTTGAGCCAGGCCTTGCCTTGATCGCCGGTGTAACGCAGGTCGCCGACACCGTTGCGCTGACGCAGATAGTCGTTTTGACGATAGCCGTCCGAATTGATCGCGTTGCCAGCAACCGAAACCGAATAAGGGCCATGCGACGTCGACGCGCTGCCGTTGATTTCTTTCTGGTTGAACGAGCCGAAACCGGCTTCGACGCGACCGATCGTCGCTTTGCCCTCGCCCGTCTTGGTGACGATGTTAATGACGCCGCCAACCGCGCCGTCACCGTAAAGGACGGCACCGGCGTTACCGCGGGTAATCTCGATACGCTCGATGGAGTCGCGCGGGATTGTGGCGAGGTCGAAACCGATGGAGTCGAAATCGGCCATGCGCCGGCCGTTGACCAGGATCAACGTATTCGACGAGGCCGCAGCACCGAAGCCGCGCATGTCGATGGTGCTGCCGACGCCGGCCTTGCCGCTGTTCTGGCTGCTGATCTGGATACCCGCCTCGCGGGCGAGGATGTCCTGCAGTGAGGTACCTGGCGAACGCTGAATGTCCTCGGCAGCGATGACGCTGTTCGAAGCGCCGACGATGCCGAGATTGGTGCGGCTCGCCCAGACATCGACGGTCGGCAGCGTGCTCTGCGCGTAAGCGGGAGCGGTGAGACAAGTCAAGGCGAGCAACGCGCCGCCGATTTTGAGTTTCGTACCCATATCGCAAAAAACCTTCGTTTGTGCTCAGCAGCGCTGAGCACATCGGTGAGACAAAATCCGATGCGAAGGACAGGAAAACGCACACGCAGACATACGTACGACGTTCAACCTGCTCGATGTCGCTTGAGGGAGAACTCAGGCGTCCATCGCACCGGCATTGACGTCACCGCTGCGAAAGCGCGCTCCGTATGGACCTCCCGTCCACCGGTTGGGTGACTGTGCTGGCAGGTTTCCTGGCTCGCGGGTCGTCGCCCAGTTGCGTCCGGCCTTCCCAGTTTCCCAGTGGCCGTATAGACGCGGGCTCGCCGCTTACAGTTGCGGGGGCAGCCATCGATTCCGCCGATCCGCTCGCGCGGACGACCAAACCTATGTTCCCTCTTTCGTCTCCGGACCGCTCCGGAGAACCAGCACGGTTTAAAATGTGTCTGGAACGTGGCAACGAGTCAAGCGCCGGAGCTTCCGGCGCCTGCTCGCATGTTTGTAAGTATTCGATGGCGTTAGAGCCGGCGAATTACATCTTCACGATGTGACGCGCGTGCTTCGCCTTCACATGCTTCACATGTTTTACTTTCTTGACGTGAACATAGTGCGTCTTGCCGTGAGCATAGTGGCGCACATGCTTGCGGTTATGCTTCACAACCGTGACATGCTTGCGCGCTGGTTGGGTGACGGCGCCGGTTTCCTTGATCTTCACACCGGTCGTCACCGCGGCCTTGGTATCGGCCTTGGTCTCGATCTTGGCGGCCGGAGCCTTCGGCGTCGGTTGTAGCACGCCTTGCGCGAAAGCCGGGCCGGCGATCAGGCTCGCCGCAATGACGGCTGCCGCGAATTTCCTCAACATGGTCGTATCCTTCGTTCTCTGGGTTGCCGCAAACCCGTGGGTTGATCGGCCAATCGGTCTTGGGTCCGATCGTTGAGGTCACACTGCGCCTCTGCCCCTGAAGCCGTTCTGAAGCCTGTTGTTATTCGCCGTTCAAAGACCCGGCCGCGCGGTGTTGGAATCCGGGCGGGAACATGGCGGCGTTAAAGATCTTGGCGACCTTAAAACATGCCGAAGCCTGGAAGAGAGCCGATCACGGATTGTTTTTATCGGCAGGACCGCAATTCGACGTAAGGTCGCCCATCGACGGATTTAATCCAGGGGGAATTTCATGCGCCTCGCCCAAGCACTCCGCCACGCGACCATGTTTGCCGCCGCCGCCCTGTTCGTCACCGCGTTCAGCATCAAGCCGATTGCTGTTTATGCCATGGGCACCGACTCGCCGCCGCCCGCCGAT
This sequence comes from Pseudolabrys sp., assembly GCA_036500165.1. GTDB lineage: Bacteria > Pseudomonadota > Alphaproteobacteria > Rhizobiales > Xanthobacteraceae > Pseudolabrys. The sequence continues at coordinate 1,348 of DASYCM010000419.1, read as the reverse complement.
GAAAAGAAAGACAAGAAAAAGGGCAGCGCCATCGAGGAGCAAGAACAGCAACTCGCTTACGCGAAATTCCTGCGTGAGTACCGCACCGCGCGCAACATCATTTTGGCCGGCGACTACAAGACCGGGATCGCCGCCATGCACGCCCTCGGTCATGACGAGCATCCGGACGTCGCCAACTACATTGGCTACGCCAACCGCAAGCTTGGCAACTACGATCAGTCCAAGGTGTGGTACGAGAAGGCGCTCGCTGCCGACCCGCAACACGTACGCACGTGGTCGTATTACGGCATGTGGCACATGGAACAGGGCAACCGTCTCCTGGCGCAGGATTATCTCACGAAAGTGAATTCACTCTGCGGCAACACGACGTGCAAAGAGTTCATCGAACTTAAGGCCGTCATCGCCGGTACGGCGAGCTATTAGGCTTCGTTTCAAATTTTTATCGCGCTTCCATGCTCGGCGCCCCTGCCGGGCATTTTTCTTCTTGTGCAGCGCGCAAGGAACTCGCGCAGAAAATTAGCGTATCGGAACTTGCTCATATCTGCCGCGTGAGTTGCATCGCGCGGAACTGAAAGCGTTCCGCGTTGTTGTTCCATGCAAACGAAATTCCACACAACAACGATCAACAACGATGATGAGGACAACGCCATGAAATTCCGTACCGCAATTCTCGCCGCCGCTCTGGTCGCCACCAGCGGCTACGCTTTCGCGCAGAACACGACGACGCCGGCTGACCAGAATCGTCCGGGCATGCAGGGCGACGACTCTTCCAAGGCGAAGGACACCATGGGCAACAAGGGTGCGGGCAACACCAGGGGTTCGATGGCTCCCGCCACCACCGGCACCGGCACCTCGCCGACGAAGGACACGATGGAAAAGAACGTCAGCCCGGCTTCGCCGAAGGCCGGCGAGACTCAGCCCGCGAAATAATCGCGCGACAGTTACGTTGAGGCGTCATGCCCGGCCTCCCACCGGGCATGACGTCATTTGACATGCTCGGTGCAGAACGAGTCCCAGCGAATAATTTCATTTGGAACGGGCAATCATCGAATGCGTTGTGCTATGCACCCGCCGAATATGAAAACAACTTCCAGAAAAATAGGTGAGCAATGAAATTCCGTACCATGATTTTGGCAACCGCTGTTATGGCTACCGCGTCGGGCTATGCTTTCGCGCAGTCGCCCACTGAACGCACCGGCTCGAAGACCGACACGCAACAGAGCCAGCAGCAGATGCATAAAGACAAGGCGATGAAACAGGGCACCACCGGTTCGGGTATGTCGGGCTCCGGTATGTCCGGTTCAGGCATGAACAACGGCACCGGCATGGGTTCGAGCAACGACAAGGC
>DASYCM010000418.1:0-3407 GCA_036500165.1 Pseudolabrys sp. | reverse complement strand
CGGCACAAGGCCGGGCATGACAAACGAGAGACCAGCACGGGCAAATTACACCTTCGGATCGACATCCAACCGGATCACCAGCCCCTTCAGCGCATCCGATGCCGGCGGATAGATCTTCATCACCGCGGGATCATGACCCGGCACGATATGATTGCGCGACGAGGCGAGCCGCTTCAACGTCTCGTAGCCCTCCAGCACTTCGCCGAGATTGTAGGTGGTCGGGAACACCCGCGCCTCGTCGAGATGCGGGAACAGATGCACCGCGTCGGCGGCCAGCATCACCCAGCCGCGTTTTGTTTTGACCCGGATGCTTTGCAGGCCCATGGCGTGGCCGCCGATGTGATGCAGCGTGATGCCCGGCGCCATCTCGCTGACGCCATCATGGAACGTGACGCGGCCCGCATACGTCTTGCGCAGCATCGACACCACGTAATCCTCTTCATAGGAGAACCGGAGCTGCTTGTGGCACATGCAACGCCCGGTGCAGTAGTTCATCTCCTTGTCCTGCACGTGATAGCGGGCGCGTGGGAACATATCGACGTTGCCACAGTGGTCGTAGTGCATGTGGCTGACGATGATGTCCTCGACCTTGTCGGGCTCGATGCCGAAGCGCTTCAGCGCCTCGCCGACTGGCGTGACGATGGTGCGGCCGCGCTTGCTGCCAACCGGCTGATCGAAGCCGGTGTCGACCACGAAGGTGCGCTTGTCGTTGCGGATCACCCAGACGAAATAGTCGAGCGGCTGCAGCACGTCGTGCGGATCGCCGCCGATGTAGTTCTCCGCAGCCTTGCGCTGATGCTCGGCGTAGCGGACGGCGAAAACCTCCCAGATGTCGTCGCTCATGATTTTCCTCCCAGACCCCCTGGCCGTCATGGCCGGGCTTGTCCCGGCCATCTCGCTTAGGTGAGCACAGTGCCAATCTAAGCGGGATGCGCGGGTCAAGCCCGCGCATGACAATTGAGAGAGCCTCTTATGCGCATCGTCGACATTCGCGAAACCGCAATCCCGCTCAAATCCAAGCTCGCCAATTCGAGCTTCGATTTTTCCGAGATGACGACCTCGGTCGTCGCCGTAATCACCGACGTGATCCGCGACGGCAAACCGGTCTGCGGTTTCGCCTTCAACTCCACGGGACGTTACGCCGTCGGCGCGCAGATGCGCGAGCGTTTCATCCCGCGCATCATGAAGGCCGCGCCCGACACGCTACTCGATGCCACCGGCAATAATCTCGACCCGGACAAGATTCTCGCCGTCATGTTGCGGCGGGAAAAAATCGGCGGCGATGCCGAGCGCTCCATCGGCATCGGCACCATCGACGTCGCTGTTTGGGACGCTGTCGCCAAGATCGAGAACAAGCCGCTCTACCGCGTGCTCGCCGAGCGCTTCAATGGCGGCAAGATTCCGACCGGAGTGTTCTGTTACGTCGGCGGCGGCTGGTACTGGCCCGGGCAGACCATCAAGGATTTGCAGGACGAGATGCGCCGCCATCTCGATGCGGGTTACGCGATGGTGAAGATGAAAGTCGGTGGCCTGCCGCTCGACGAAGACGTGCGGCGGCTTGAAGCGGTGATGCAGGTTGTCGGCTCCGGCGACCGGCTCGCTGTCGACGCCAACGGAAAATTCCAGCGCGACGAGGCCCTCGCCTACGCCAAGGCGCTGGCGCCATTCAAGCTGCGCTGGTTCGAGGAGCCGTGCCACCCACTCGACTACGCACTGTTTGCGGAGCTTGCGAGCGTCTATGCGCCGCCGCTGGCGACCGGCGAAAATCTGTATTCGACACAGGACGTCGAAAACCTCGTGCGCTTCGGCGGCTTCCGCAAGGATCACGACATCATCCAGGTCGATCCGCCGCAGGCCTATGGCATCGGCCAATACGCGCGCACGCTCGACATGCTGGCGAAGCACGGCTGGTCGCGTGCATCTCTCTTCCCGCACGGCGGCAACCAGATGTCGCTGGCGATGGCGGCGGGCTTCGGCCTTGGCGGCGCGGAGTCGTATCCCGGCGTGTTCGGCGATTTCGGCGGCTTTGCCGACGATGCGCGCATCGAGACCGGCGCGATCTCGTTGTCGGACCGCCCCGGCATCGGCTTCGAAGGCCAGGCCGCACTCTACAAGATCATGCGCGAACTGGCTGGGATTTAGTCGCTCAACTGCGGCGCTTCGGTTTAGATTTCGGGACCAGGCAGATTCGCGTGCGTTGAAACGCATGCGCGCCGCAGCCCGAGAACAACTCCGTATGTCGGCCAAGGACGGTACTAAAATCATTCATAACAGGACGCCGGAGTCGGCGGCCATGGTCGCCAACGTCAAACGAACGTCGGCGATCACCGCCAGACTTAACCGCTTGACGTTCAATGATACGGCAGAAATCCGGGCCTTGTTCAGCGAACTCATCGGCAGGACAGTCGACGAAAGCTTCCTGCTAATTCCACCTTTCTACACAACCGGCGGAACCGAAATCCGCGTCGGTAAGAACGTCTTCGTCAACCAGAATTGTACTTTCTACGATCTGGGCGGCCTCGACATCGCCGACGATGTGATGATCGGGCCAAACGTCAGCATCATTACCGCGAGCCATCCCCTTGACCCTTCGCAACGCCGCGGCGTCACGATCGGAAAGCCAATTGCGATCGGGAGAAACGTCTGGATTGCGGCAGGCGCGACGATTATCGGCGGAGTGACGGTCGGCGAGAATTCGGTCGTTGCGGCGGGGTCGGTCGTCACCAAGGACGTGCCTCCGAATGTTCTGGTCGGAGGGAATCCAGCCCGCATCATTCGTTCGATTGGCGGCGACGTCAGTCAATAAACGTCAGCGGTCGCGCAACCTCTTCGAGCGATTTACGCTCGGCAGCGACACCCCAGCGCAGCGCGACCAGCCCGCCGGCGATCATCAAGACGGCACCGAGGATATAGCCGCCGAACACGCTCATGCGCGAACCGGTGTCGATCAGCACGCCGAACAACCACGGCCCGGCGATGCCGCCAATACCAGTCCCGACCGCGTAGAAGAACGCAATCGCCAGCGCGCGGATTTCGAGCGGGAAGGTTTCGCTGACGGTGAGATAGGCCGAACTTGCCGCGGCCGAGGCGAAGAAGAAAATCGCCATCCAGCACAAAGTCTGCGTCTCGGCCGAGATGAGATTTTCGGCGAAGAAATAACCCGTCAACAGAAGCAGAACACCGGAAATCCCGTAGGTGGAAGAAATCATAATACGTCTTCCTACCGTGTCGAAGTACCGGCCGAGCAGGACAGGTCCGAGGAAATTTCCCGCTGCAAACGGTAACAGGTACCAGCCGACGTGATCGGCGGCGATGCCGTAGAAGTCCGTCAGCACAAGGGCATAGGTGAAGAAGATGGCGTTGTAGAAGAACGCCTGCGACGCCATCAGGCTTATTCCCACGAGCGT
>DASYCM010000417.1:0-2934 GCA_036500165.1 Pseudolabrys sp. | reverse complement strand
GTGCCTGCGGGAACCGCAAGCCCGTTCCAGCTCGTGACTTCGTAGCCCGGCAGGCCGCTCTCTTTCGCGGTCGGCACGTTCGGCAGGTTGCTGGCGCGCTCGGGTCCGGTGGTCGCAAGCACGACCATCTGGTCGTTGGTGATGGAAGCCTGGAAGCCGGCGTAGTATTCGAAGGCGACATCGACATCGCCGCGCAGCACGGCATTGGCGAGATCCGGCGACGTCTTGTACGGCACGACGGTGACATCGAGGCCGGCGAGGGTCTTGAACAGTTCGGCCGAGAGGTTCTGGGCGCTGCCGGCGTTGATGGAGCCGAAGTTCAGCTTGCCGGGTTTTGCCTTGGCAGTGGTAATGACGTCCTGAATGTTCTTGTAGGCGCCGCCGGTCTTGGTCGTGATCACGAGTCCGTAGGACGCGGTGGTCGAGACCGGGATGAAATCTTTTTCGATGTCGTAGGGCAGAGTCTTGAACAGCGCCTTGGCGATGGTCAGTCCGCCGCCGAGCATCACCAGTGTGTAACCGTCCGGCGGCGCATCCCTGCCGGCCTGCATACCGACGACACCGCCGGCGCCCGGCCGGTTCTCGATGAAGAACTGCTGGCCGAATTTCTGGCTCATGTTCTGCGCCACCATGCGCATGGTCACGTCGGCAATGCCACCCGGGCCGTATGGCACGATCACGCGCACCGGCTTCGTTGGATACGTCTGCGCCTGCGCCGCAGTGCCCAATGCCAGCACACAGATCAAAGCAGCGGTGCAGCGCATTAACGGCCGGGCGGCAAATGAAATGTGCATTTATTCAATCCTCGTGGCGTTTTCGCGCGGACACTAGGGAGCCACGACAGCGCTGACAATATGTTTTGGCCTCACGCTTGTAAGACGCTGAAAGCATAGCCACGCCGCTTTACGCTGGCAGCGCCTTGTTCTACTCAAGGCCGCCCGGTTTCCGCCGGCTCCCACCTCAATACCGGGTATCCCATGACCACCATCGATATTCACCCGCACATCATCTCGACCGATACAGTGCGCTATCCGCGTGCGCCGCTGGGCGGCAAGCAGTCGGACTGGTCGGCCACGCGTCCGGTGTCGATGGAACAAATGCTGGCGGCGATGGACGAAGCCGGCGTCGACAAGGCCGCTATCGTGCAGGCCTCGACCTGCTACGGCCACGACAATTCCTACGTCGCCGATGCGGTCGCGGCACACCCCAAGCGTTTCACCGGCGTGTTCTCGGTCGACATCATGGCGCCGGATGCGGAGGAGCGCATGAAGCACTGGCTCGGCAAGGGCCTCACCGGATTGCGGCTCTTTACCTTCGGCAGCACCATGTCGGAACAGGCGAGCTGGCTCGACGATCCGAAATCCTATGCGGGCTGGGCCGCGGCCGGAGAGCTCGGCCTTTCGGTGTGTTTGCAGATGTCGGCCAAGGCGATCCCGCAGGCGGCCAGCATGGCCAAGCGCTTCCCGAACGTGAAGATCCTGCTCGATCATTGCGCGCGCCCCTCGCTGGAGGACGGAGCGCCCTATACCGCCGCGCAGAGTCTGTTCGACCTTGCAAAGCACACCAACATCTTCCTCAAGCTGTCGCCGCGCGTCTTCAATGAATGCCGCAAGGGCAAAGCGACGCCGGAGACTTTCTTCGCGAAGCTTGTTGCCGAATTCGGCGCGCAGCGATTGGCCTGGGGTTCGAATTATCCATCGAGTGAAGGCAAGTTGCCGGGCATGCTGCAAGTCGCGCGCGAAAGCCTCGCCAGCCTGTCGAAGGCCGACCAGGAATGGATCTTTGCCAAGACCGCGCAGACGATCTATCCGGTTCTCAAGAATTAAGGAGACGACGATGGCCGAAAAAATGAAGCTCGCCACCCTGCTCGGCAACTATCCGGTCGCGGCCGCGATCCGGAACGGCGCGATCAAATCCGATCTCCTCGAATTCGACGTCGCCGATATCAAGGTCTCGAACACCGCCTTCAAGCCGCTGGTGCGCGAAGCCAAATTCGATGTCGCTGAGATCGCCATCGTCACCTATTTGCAGGCCAAGGCCGCCGGCAAAGCCTACACCCTCATCCCGGCGACGATAGTCGGCCGCGGTCAGCATCACACCATTGCTTACAATCCCGAGCGCGGCGCGCTGAAGCCTTCCGACCTCACCGGGAAACGCGTCGGCGTGCGCGCCTATACCCAGACCACCGGCGCCTGGGTGCGCGGCTTTCTCGCCGACGATTACGGCGTCGATCCGCTCAAGGTGCAGTGGATCACGTTCGAAGATCCGCACGTCGCCGAATACAAGGACCCGGATTTCGTCACGCGCGCGCCAGCCGACAAGAACCTGGCGCAGATGCTGCTCGACGGCGAGATCGACGCCGCCATCGTCGGCGACAAGATACCCGACCCGCGCCTCAAGCCGCTCATTCCCGACGCCGATGCGGTGGCGCACAAATGGGCCGAGACGCACGGCGGCGTGCCTATCAATCACATGATGGTGGTGCGCGACAGCATCTCGAAATCGCGGCCAGACGTCGTGAAAGAAATCTACCGCATGCTGTACGAAAGCCGGAAAGCGGCGCAGCCGCCGGCCGCCGATAACAGCCTGCTCGATCCTTTGCGTTTCGGGGTCGAGGCCAACCGCAAGTCGCTGGAGCTCATCATCGACTACAGCTTCCGTCAGAAGCTGATCCCGCGGAAGTTCTCGGTCGACGAACTATTCGACGATCTGACGCGCGCGCTCGTCTAACCCTCAGACCGGTTCGACGTCCCACTTCGGCGCGCGCTCCGGCGGATCGGCAATGCGCACGCGCTTGCTGCGCAGCGCGGAGAGTTTCTTCATCTCTTCGTCGCTGAGCGTGAAGTCGAACACATCGAGATTCTGGTCGATGTGCGCCTCCTCCAGTGCGCGCGGCACCGCCGCCACCATTGGCTGCTGGATCAGCCAGCGCAG
>DASYCM010000416.1:0-16985 GCA_036500165.1 Pseudolabrys sp. | reverse complement strand
GCATTGCCGGCCCAGGTGATGGCCTGCAACAGATGTGTTTTACCCAAGCCCACGCCGGCATGAATGTAGAGCGGATTGAACATCACCGGATCGGTGCGCCGAGCCGCGGCGACCTGCTTGGCGGCGGCATGGGCCAGCGTGTTGGAGCGGCCGACTACAAAGCTGTCGAAGGTGAGCCGCGCGTCGAGCGGCGAGCCGCCGAGCGCTTCATGGACGCCCGGATCGCCCGCGGACATCGGACGGCCGGCCATGTTGCCGTTGAAGCGGTTGCCGTTTTCGCCGGCACTTGCCGGAATTTCGAGCTTCGGTTTGACCACCACGGCGTTCCTGAGAACAGCCGAACGGACGGTCAGTTCGATGCGGCCGATCTTGTCGTCCTCGGCCTGCCAACAGGCCAACACGCGTTCGGCATAATGGTTTTGAATCCAGCTCTTGAGGAACCGCGTCGGCACTGACAGGCGCACAGTGCCTTCTTCGATCGCTTCCAGATCCATACGGGCAAACCAGCTCGAATAGACATCGTCGCCGACTTCGGCCCGCAAACGGCTGCGAACTCGTGTCCAGCCACCCTGATCTTCGTCCGACATTTTCTTGTGCTCGATTTTCTTGAACGGTTGAAACGAACTCGGTGGATCGGCCTAGCGAAATAAACGCCAACGCGCCGTATAACTTTGGACGCAACAAGGCTCGGTTGGTGGTGCCGGGACGTCTGTTCCGCGGGCAAAAAACTAGCGGGACGCTTCGACAGGAACCGAGGATCGTTGCGCGTTAGCCCAAGGAGGGCGGTTCGATACTCTGGCTAGAAGTCGTGTGCGGGACATAGTCCGCAAGTTGCCCGGACAAACGACGGGCGGAGGGAATGGCGCAGAAATCGAAATGAGACGGCGAATGAGCAGGGCACACGGTGGTACCGCGGAAAATCGATGACTCACCACCGGCATAAAATGCAGTCACGCTTCCCAGTGCAGTCATGATGCCCCCCATTTGATCCGGGCTTTTACCCGGTAGTTTGATCGCTGCCAGATCCCTGCGGTCTGGAAGGTCTCAAATGTCGTGCCGCCTAAATGCTTCGTCGTCGCTTCAGTTCAGTCTTCGCAGTCTTCTCAATCTTCAGTTCGCTTCGACGCTTGTGCCCGCTGGGAGCTCTGAGAAAGGTCTATGTCTGCCACGAGACAAACGACTGCCGTTCTCACCCGCGTATGAGCGTGGAAGCAAAACCTTTTTTCTGGTCGCGTGCGGTGACGCCCGAACGCAGTTACAAAACAACACATGCGATGGTGATGAGCAACGGCAATCGCGCGGGCAATGCGCCAGCGTGACAGTGCCGGGACCGCGAGTCGTGAAGAAGTCGTTAGCAACACGTTGAAGAGTCGTTGGGAATCTGGCCGTGCGTGCGCCGGTACCGCGCCGGAGGGCCGCTCTTTTTTATTTTTATCGCGCGCCCGGAAATGCGCGCCGTTCAAGCGATTCCCAAGTCCTTGCCGGCGTATTCCTACTAAGTCGTTATTTCAGCGATGAGATTCATGCGCAGAAAACGAAGGTAGCTGTCACGCAGAAAAGGCTGTGGCGCTTGGGCTTTCGGGAGCAGCGCCAATCTCTGTCCAGCAAAATCGTGACGTGCTGATTTTTCTGACGTCGCTATGACAATTTCGCAACAACAGTGCGCTGCAGCCTTCGCTTCATGCCGGAAGCGAGCCGATCCATCCATTGTGACACGAATTCGAAGTAAAAAAATACGCCGCATGCATTTGCACACGGCGTTTTTATTTTGCGGAAATGTTCGGCAGCGTTGAGGCGGTCAAGAATGCTCGACCGCTTAGCGTGATGAGTTACTTGCCGATTTTCGCGATGCGGTGCGCGAGGCGCGAAACTTTGCGGCTGGCGTTGTTCTTGTGAACGACGTTACGCTGCGCCGCACGCATGATCACCGGTTCGGCATCCTTGAACGCGGCGGTGGCGGCCTTCGCGTCGCCCGAGGCGATTGCTTCTTCGACCTTGCGCACCGAATTGCGCAGCACGCTGCGGCGCGCTTTGTTGATCTCGGTCTTGCGCGCGATCTTGCGCGTGGCTTTCTTGGCAGAACTGGTATTGGCCATGAATCTCTCGTTGGCGACCGGGTCCAAGGCGGGAAGTCCGCCGCGGCAAACCCTAATTAAAAGAAAGACAGCGCGTAAAAACGCGCTGTTGTTGCAAGGCTTATAGAGAGGCCAAGGGGGGGCGTCAACGCCCGCCCGGAAGGTGGGTTAAGCCACTTTTTTGGCCCGAACGGCGTCATAACCGGCGAAAACAGCGGTGCGATCGGTCGCCGGGAAGGCGGACAGCGACGGGCGGACCCGCGCCAGCGCCGGGTCACCATGGATATGGCTGAGCAGTGCCTTCACGCCGGGAACCAGTTGCCGGCCGTCGAACAGCTTGCGGATGGTGACGGCGGCATCGAGTGCCGTGGCATCACCCTTCGACCAGGCAAGCTGGCAGAGATCCGAATTGCAGTTGGCCGTCGCCGAAATGCAGCCGGCGAATTCGCCGCTGCGGGCATCGAGCAGGCAAGCTTCGGTCGACGGGAATACCGCGAAGTCTTTCGCCACCGCCGCAGCCGAGCGCGCGAACGCCATGTCGCCGGAAGAGTCCTTTAGGCCCACAATGCGGGACGGGAACGATTCACGTAGTCGCTTGATGAGCGCAACGTGCCACTGCAGGCCGGTGAGTTGCGGATAGTGGTACAGATAGAGTGGCAGCTTGCTGTCGGCCGTCGCCTTCACCAGCGTACCGACATAGTCGACGAGGCCGTCGTCGGGCACGCCTTTGTAATAGAAGGGCGGCAACACCAGTGCGCCGCCGAAGCCGAGCTCGGCGGCATGCTTGGTCAGCGCGATGGCGTCCGACACGGAAGCAGCGCCGGTGCCGACCATCAGGCGGCCCAGCGGCAGGCCGTCGCTCTTATAAGCATCCATGACCGATTTGCGCTCGGCGACCGAGAACGAGGTCGCTTCGCCGGTCGAACCCAGCACGTTGAGACCGTCGCAGCCATTGTCGAGCAGATAGCTCGCCAACTTGGTGGCGCGCTTGAAATCGGGCGCGAGGTCTTCGGTGACGGGCGTGGCGACGGCGGCGATCACGCCGGACAAGGTCTTGGTCAAAGCATCTCTCCAGGTTTCGATTTTTGCAGTCTTAGCCGCTGACGTTGAAGGCCGCCAGCGACGCCATATTGACGATCTGGTTGTCCTTGGCGCCCAATTGCACGATCTGCACCGGGCGGTCGAGGCCGACCAGTAGCGGGCCGATGACGGTGGCGCCGCCGAGCTCCTGCAGCATCTTGGTCGAGATCGACGCCGAGTGGAACGCCGGCATCACCAGCACGTTGGCGGGGCCCGTGAGGCGGTTGAACGGATAGGGCGCCGCCAGTTCCGGATTGAGCGCCACGTCAGCCGCCATGTCGCCTTCGTATTCGAAGTCGAGACGCTTGGTGTCGAGGATTTTCACGGCCTCGATGACGCGCGTAGAACGCTCGCCTTGCGGATGGCCGAAGGTCGAGAAGGCGAGCATACCGACACGCGGCTCGTAGCCGAGCCGCCGGGCTACACCGGCGGCCTCGATGGCGATCTCCGCGAGTTCCTGCGCGTTCGGCATTTCGGTCACGGCGGTATCCGCCACAACAACGGTACGGCCGCGCGCCACCACCAGCGACACGCCGATAACGCGATGGCCGGGCTTAGGGTCGATCACATTGCGGACATCCTGCAGCGCGACCGAGAAATTGCGCGTCACGCCGGTCACCATGGCATCGGCGTCGCCGAGCGCCACCATGCAGGAGGCGAAATAATTGCGGTCGGTATTCACCAGACGCTGTACGTCGCGCATCAGGTAGCCTTTGCGCTGCAGGCGCTCGTACAGATAGTTGAGATAGGCCGTGTTGCGGTTGGACAGGCGCGCATTGATGATTTCAATGCCCTTGTGCAGCTCTATGCCGGCTTCCTTCGCCGCGGCCTGTACGCGGTCCTCGCGGCCAACCAGCAGCGCGGTGCCGAGCCCCTGGTGCACGAAGCTCGCGGCAGCGCGAATGACCTGTTCTTCCTCGCCCTCAGCGAAGACGACGCGCTTCGGCGACCGGCGCAGCTTGGCATGGACCTGCACCAACGCGCCTGCGGCCGGATCACGGCGCGCGTTGAGCGCATGGCGATACGCATCCATGTCCTCGATCGGCTTGCGTGCGACGCCGGTATCCATCGCCGCCTTGGCGACCGCCGGCGGCACCATCGAGATGAGGCGCGGATCGAACGGTGTTGGAATAATGTATTCCCGGCCGAACTTCAGTCGCGCGCCATACACCGCAACGACTTCGTCCGGCACGTCCTCGCGCGCCAGCGCAGCGAGCGCGCGCGTGGCGGCGATCTTCATTTCCATGTTGATCGCGCGGGCGCGCACGTCGAGCGCGCCACGGAACAAGAAGGGGAAGCCGAGCACGTTGTTGACCTGGTTCGGATAGTCCGAACGGCCGGTCGCCATGATGGCGTCGTCGCGCACCTGGGCGACTTCCTCCGGCGTGATTTCCGGATCTGGATTGGCCATGGCGAAGATGATCGGGTTCGGCGCCATCGACTTGACCATATCCTTGGTCACTGCGCCCTTGACCGACAGGCCATAGAATACGTCGGCGCCTTTAAGGGCGTCGCCCAAGGTGCGGGCGTCGGTATTGATCGCGTAGCCCGACTTCCACTGGTTCATGCCTTCCTTGCGACCCTGATAGATCACGCCTTTGGTGTCGCAGAGCATGAGGTTTTCCGGCCGGAAACCGACGGCGCGCAGCAGGTCGAGACAGGCAATGCCAGCGGCGCCTGCGCCGTTGCAGACGATCCTGGTGGTCGCGATCTCACGGCCGGTAATATCGAGCGCGTTCAAGAGGCCGGCGGTGGCGATGATGGCGGTGCCGTGCTGGTCGTCGTGAAAGACAGGAATGTCCATCAATTCCTGCAGGCGCTGCTCGATGATGAAGCACTCCGGCGCCTTGATGTCCTCGAGGTTGATGCCGCCCCAGCTTTTGCCGAGCAGCTTCACGCAATTGATGATCTCGTCCGAATCCTTCGAGTCGATCTCGATGTCGATGGAGTCGATGTCGGCGAAGCGTTTGAAGAGGATCGACTTGCCTTCCATGACCGGCTTTGACGCCAGTGCGCCGAGGTCGCCGAGACCAAGAATGGCCGTGCCGTTGGTGATGACAGCAACGAAATTGCCCTTGGTGGTGTATTCGTAGGCCTTGTCCTCGTCCGCGGCGATGGCGAGCACGGGGACGGCGACCCCGGGCGAGTAGGCGAGCGACAGGTCGAGCTGGGTCGCCATCGGCTTGGTGGCGACAACCTCAAGCTTGCCGGGGCGGCCTTCACTGTGAAATTGCAGGGCTTCGAGATCGGTGTAGGTCGGCCGTGCCGGCATTTTTGTCATTTTTACTCCCCAGGCCGCCGGGGGGTCCCGGCGCGGCGGGACGTTACCCGAAGGAACCACGATATCTCAAGGCAATAGGACCCTGCGCTATTTGCAGAGGTCGTGGGGCACGATGGATGGCAGGGGTGCGGTCAGGTGCCAGTTGAACCCCCGGCTGGCGCGGGGTAAGCCGTGCCATAATCCGCGCGCAAAGCCGGTGTTATGAAGACCGGCAATTGAAACCAGAGCTTTCTTCTTATGATCCGTTTTCTGTTCCGTTTTATCGGCCTGATCCTCTTGGCCGCCGCCTTTATTCTGGTGATCTATGACGGCACCAAGTCGATCGCCGCCAACAGCCTGTTCCTCACCAGCACCCGCACTTTGTGGGAACTGGTCAGCGCCGGCAGCCTTGCCAAAATCAGGCCGCTGATCGAGCCATATGCCGGCGGCCTGTTGTGGGACCCCATCATGCTCGCCATCCTGGCGGCGCCGAGCTGGAGCCTGCTCGGCTTCTTTGGCATTCTCCTGCTGCTATTCGGCCGCCGCAAAAAGCCGCTGATCGGCTACGCCCGCTAACTCTTGTGTGATCGCCACGTGTGGCCGGCTGGATCACACGTGATCGTCAGCGCCATTCCGCTATGGCGCGCTCGTGCCTATATTGCGCTCAAAGATTGCAGCAAAAATTGAGGAGGACAGATGTTCGGCTTCAACAAATCGCTCACCGTTCCTTCCGCCGCCGAAGCCTTGCCCGGCCGCGCTTCGCCGATCCCCACCGCCAAAGAGCATTTCGTCAATCACCACGCGCTGAAGGGGCCTTATCCGGACGGCTTCGAGACGGCGATGTTTGGGCTCGGCTGTTTCTGGGGCGCCGAGAAGAGCTTCTGGCAGTTGGGGGACGGCGTCTACGTGACCGCAGTCGGCTATGCCGGCGGTCCGACGCCGAACCCGACCTATGAGGAAGTCTGCTCGGGCCGCACAGGGCACAACGAAGTCGTGCTCGTCGTCTACGACCCGAAGAAGATTTCCTACGAGGCTCTGCTGAAGAACTTCTGGGAAGGCCACGACCCGACGCAGGGCATGCGTCAGGGCGCCGATGTCGGCACGCAATATCGCTCCGGCATCTATGTCTACAACGAGGCACAGCGCAAAGCCGCCGAGGCGTCGAAGGAGATGTACGCGCAGGAACTGGCGAAGAAGCGTTACGGCGCCATCACGACGGAAATTATCGACGCGCCGGAGTTCTATTTCGCCGAGGACTACCACCAGCAGTATCTGGCCAAGAACCCGTTCGGCTACTGTGGTCACGGCGGCACCGGGGTGTCGTGCCCGATCGGTACCGGCGCCAAGCTGGCCACGGCGTAACGCTCAAGCCACAAGAGAATCGATGGATGACGGGCGCTTCCGAAAGGGGCGCCCGTTCGCATTTCAAGCCACTGAAAACGCTGGTTTAATGCCTCGTCCGGACCGGTCAGACTTTCTTAACCATATAAAGCGTTAATCGGCTTCACGTTTCTTGAAATGTCTTTTGGACCGGCTCGGAATCTGTTCATGCGGGGAGCCCGATTGGCGCTGGCTTTGTTGACTGCTCTCGCGGTTAGCGCCTGCGCGCGCCAGCACCAGACATATTATGTGATGGACCCCAATACCGGGCAGCCGGTGCCGGTGGTCAATCAGCAGGCCTACGCGGTACCCTCGATGCCACCGATGTCGTCGCCTATGTCCTCGCCCATGCAGGCGCAGGCGTCGGTGCCGGCGCAGGTTTCGCCGCCCCGGTTATCCGACAGCCGTGGTCTGTTCTCGTCATCGCCAGCCTCTGCGCAGCAATATGCCGAACAGCCGGCTTACGCGCAGGCCTACGCGCAAGCGCCACAACAGCAAACGGCACAGCGCGAGCGTGGTCTGTTCAATCAGCGTTCGTCTACGCCGACATACGCGCAGCAGCCGGCCTACGTGCCGCCGCGTGCGCCAGCTGTTGTGCAGTACAGTCCGCCGCAGCCGCAATACGCGCCACAGCCGCAGTATGCGCCGCAACCTCAATATGCTCCGCAGCAGCGATATGCGCCGCAATATTCGCAGCAGGGCGGGCCTTATGCCCAAGCGCCGCAGGCCTACGCTCAAGCGCCGCAGGCCGCTTATGCTTCAGCGCCGGCCAATGCGGCCGGTTACCAGCTCGACTCCGGCGACAAACTGCGTGTCGTCGTGTTCGGCCAGGACGGCATCACCAACAGCTACATGGTCGACGCCGGCGGCAACATCAGCCTGCCGCTGATTGGCACGGTGCCGGCGCGCGGTTACACGCCGCAACAACTGTCAAAGATGATCGCGGAACGGCTCAAGCAGGGCTATGTGCGCGATCCGTCGGTCAGCGTCGACGTCGAAACCTACCGGCCGTTCTTCATCCTCGGCGAAGTGACGAATCCGGGCCAGTATCCTTACGTGCCCAACATGACGGCCGAGACTGCAATCGCGATTGCCGGTGGTTTTGCGCCGCGTGCGCAAAAGGGCAAGGTCGAGATCAGCCGTAATATTCCCGGACAGCAGTTCAAGGGCGACGTGCCGACGAGCTTCCCGCTGCGGCCGGGCGACACGCTCGTGATCAAGGAGCGGTGGTTCTAACACCGCTCCCGCGACAGCCTATTTCATATTCTTCGTCAGGAATTCCTTGGTCCGGCTCCACGCCAGATCGGTCGCGTCCTTGCGGAAGTTCGGCCGATCGTTGTTCGAGAACGCGTGCGGCGCGCCAGGATAGATATGGATCTCGGCCTGCGGCTGGTTCTTCCTGATGTCCTCGACGGTCGCCATCGGGATGCTTTCGTCCTTCTCGCCGAAATGCATCTGCACCGGACACTTCGGCTTCTCGGTCATGAACTTGTTGATGGCGCCGCCGTAATAGCAGACCGCGGCGGCAAGGCCGGGAATGCGGCATGAGGCGAGGAACGATGCCGTGCCGCCCATGCAGAAGCCGATGATGCCGACCGGGCCGACGTCCTTCATCTCATCCTTGGCCGCTGTCATGTCGGCGATCATGTGATCCCAGTTCAGGCCGCCGAGCAGCCCGCGCGCATGTGCGATCTCGTCGGGCGTGTAGCCGCTATCGAAATCGCGTGAGAAGCGGTCGAACACCGCCGGCGCTACCGCAACATAACCTTCCGCCGCGATCTGGTCGCACACGGCGCGGATGTGATGATTGACGCCGAAGATTTCCTGAATGACGACGAGGCCGCCTTTCGGCTTGCCCGCGGGGTCGGCGCGATAGCCGCCCAGTTTGTGGGCGTCGGCTGCAATAAGTGCGACGTGCTTACCCAAGAAAACCTCCTGTTACATTCAACGCTGCGGATTGTATGAAAACTTCCAGCTCAGAGCTTTTCTAGCATGGCGGATTGCGCCCGAACCAGACCGGCCTGCCTCCTTGGCCTTCATTCGCTCTTTGCCGGCTCGTCCGGATAGCTGAGAAAAATTTCATAGACCCGGGGCCGTGCCGCCCGAATGGTGGCATCGGTCGACGCAAAATCTTTGTCGCCCGTGACCTTGTCGCGCGCCGCAGCCGGCGATTGGCGATCCGCGTCGAACCGCACGCCGAGACGGCAGCCGCCCGGCAGCGTTTCCAGTTTGCCATCCTGCCAGTCGGTCACAGTGCCGGCATAGTCCCAATCGAAGCCCGCCAGCGTGAAGGGCTTGCCGTTGAGCGCTTCGACCTCGGCCAGCGTCGATCCGATCTGCACGCCACTTGCGACCCATTGGGTGGAATGGCCGAGCGTTACCATGTTGATGCGCTTGCGAGCCTTGTTGTTCCAGCTAATCTCGATCCGGCGCGCCTTGATCTTGGCGAAGAGCACCGTGACCCTCACCTTGTCGCCTTCGGCGCCGTCAATCTGCTCGTTGGTGACATTCGCCGCCCCGAACGACTGCTGAAGTTTGGCAAAGTTCGAATCGGGTGCAAAAGGCCCGGCGCAGGAAATTACATTGGCTTTTGCGGACTCCGGCACTGGTTGAGCCAGCGCCGGAGAGGCGAGCATTGTGAGACTGACGGCAAACAACAGTGCGGAACACTTCATCGTGTTGCGATGCTGGCGGTCCGTCACTTCGGATGCAAGATCAATTTCTGTACCCGCCAATTCAAAAGCTCCGCCACATAGAGTTCGTTTTCCGACGGGCAGGCGATCTCGTGAATCCAGCCGAACTGCTTCATCTGTTTGCCGGCGCCGCCAAGCCAGCCCAGCACCTTTCCATCGAGCGACAGTTTGTAGATGCGGCCCGGATAAGAGTCCGAGGCATAGAGCACCTGGTTCGGCGGCGGCGTGATGCAGACCGTCCACGGTGCGCCCGGCGATTGCGTCAGGTTCTTTTGATACGACTGCAACGTCGGCATGTTGCCGATCGCCGGCCGCGTTTTCTCGTCGAACGGCACATCCATGTGCATGGCGCGCAGGAATTTGCCGTCGCCGTCGAACACCTGAATGCGCCGGTTGCCGCGATCGGCGACGTAGACGTTGCCGGCGGCATCGGTGGCAATGCTGTGCGGCGTGTTGAGTTCGCCTTCCTTGTTGCCGCGATCGCCCCACGACTTGAGCCACAGGCCGTTCTTGTCAGCTTTGGCGACGCGCGAATTGATGTAGCCGTCGCTGATGAAGATGGAATCGTCCGGCCCGAAGGCAACGTCGGTCGGTTGGCGGAAACGTCCGTCCTCTGCGGCTTTCGGCGGCACCGGATGTTCGAGCGGCTTGGTGTCTTCGTCGGAAGCTTCCTGCTTCCGGCCGAACACCATGGTGACGCGGCCTTCCGGATTGAACCGGATGATCATGTCGGAGCCCTTGTCGATGGCCCAGATATTGTCCTGCCTGTCGATGCGCACCGCATGCGCGAACGACCAGGCGTACAGGTTCTTGCCGATCTCGCGGATGAATTTGCCGTCAGGTCCGAACTCGAGCAACTGCGCCGCAGCGGCGGCATAGGCCGGTCCCGAGGTGTTGCCGCGTGAAAAAACGAAAACATGTTTTTTGGAATTGGTGGCGACGCCGGTGACTTCGCCGAAATGCATCCCCGGCGGCAGCTTCACCGGATCGGGGACGGAGTCGAACGGAATTTCCGGTGCCGGCTGCGGCGCAAAGCCGGGTGGCTGTTGTGACCATGCCAGCGCGGTGCCGAGCGCGAGTATCGATAACGCGCCAACGATCCTTGTCGCACGTAAGAGCTTCATGGACGTCCTCCCTGGACAATGTACGGCGGATTGGTTCGCTCGTGTTTGACGGGAGAAAGTCTATCGAATTGCGCGGCCCATGCCAGCGGGGTCAGTCGCGGAAAGCCTGCGCCAGCAATTCATAGGAACGCTTGCGCGCGGTGTGATCGAAAATCATGCTGGTGGCCATCAATTCGTCTGCCTTGGTGGCCTCGAGCAGCGGCATCAGCTTTTCCCGCACGGTCTTCGGCGAACCAACCGAAATGCGGTTTCGTCCTTGCGCGACGCGCGTGCGGTCAACCGGTGTGTAATCGAAGGCGGCGGCTTCTTCCGGCGAGGCCAGCGGCAGATATTCGCCCTTGGCGCGGCGCACCGTGTTGAGATCGAAGGTCAGCGCCAGCCGCTCGGCTTCTTCATCCGTATCCGCGACCATGACCTGCGTGCCCAGAATGGCATGCGGTCTGTCATGTGACGCCGACGGCCGGAAGCTGTCGCGATAAAGCCGCATCGCCTCGTCGGCGGGAAAACTCGCGAAGTGATGAGCGAAGGCAAACGCTGCACCAATCTGACCGGCAAGTTGCGCGCTGTAATCCGATGAGCCGAGCAGGTAGATCGGTGGCAGCGGCACGTCGGACGGCATTGCTCTCACATTGTGAAATGGATGGCCGGCCGGAAAGCCGCGCGTCTCCAGCAGCATCAGTTCCTGGAAGCGCTCCAGGAAATCGTCTTCCTCGGTGATGCCCTGGCGGCGACGCAAGGCGTATGACGTCGCCGGATCGGTGCCGGGCGCGCGGCCGAGCCCCAAGTCGATACGGCCGGGGTAGAGCGCCTCGAGTATTTTGAACCGTTCCGCCACCATCAGGGGTGCGTGATTGGGCAACATGACCCCGCCGGAGCCGATGCGCATGCGGCTGGTCACCGCAGCGATTTGCCCAATCATAATGTCGGGCGCCGACGAGGCGATGGCCGGCATATTGTGGTGTTCGGCGACCCAGTACCGAACATAGCCCAGGCTGTCACAGAGCCGCGCCAGTTCGAGCGAGTTGCGCAGCGCCTGCGCGCCGGTCATGCCGGTTGCAACCGGCGAAAGATCAAGCACTGAAAGTGGGATCATGGGGTTCATATATCAGGGCTGGTGTTTTTATGCGCGGAACTTAGCCTATGATAGATATGCGCCTCAGGCAGGAAGGAAGTGAGCATGCCCGCGCTGACCGAATGGAAAGTTCCTGCGTCCGCGCAGCCGCGCGCCGAGGATTATAGTTTTGACCTCGAGCAGGCGCTGTCTTCGGTCGTCGGTCTGCATACCATTGTGCCGCAAGATGCCTTCACCGCCGACACGTTGGGCATCGAGCGCGCCGGCAATGGCGTGCTGATCGACAGAGGCCTGGTGCTGACCATCGGCTATCTCATCACCGAGGCCGAAACCGTCTGGCTGCATTTCGGCGACGGTCGCGTCGTGCAGGGTCACGCGCTCGGAATGGATCAGGAAACCGGCTTCGGCCTGGTGCAGGCGCTCGGCCAGATCGACGTGCCGTCGCTCGCCATCGGTTCGTCGAAAGCGATGCAGCCCGGTGACCGCATTGTCATGGGCGGCGCCGGTGGTCGCACGCGCTCGCTCGCCGGCCGCATCGCCGCCAAGCAGGAATTCGCTGGCTATTGGGAATACGTACTCGACGAGGCGATCTTCACGTTCCCTGCACATCCGAACTGGGGCGGCACCGCCTTGATTTCGCCGAAGGGTGAACTGGTCGGCATCGGCTCGTTGCAGATCGAACGGGAACGCGACGGCAAGAACGAGCATCTCAACATGACGGTGCCGATCGATCTGCTTAACCCCGTGCTCGACGACCTGCGCAAATTCGGCCGCGTCAACAAACCGTTGCGGCCGTGGCTTGGTCTCTATTCGACCGAGATCGAAGACAAGATCGTCATCGTCGGCATTGCGCCGAAAGGTCCGGCCGCGCGCGCCGAATTGAAAACCGGCGACGTTGTGCTTTCAGTCGCGGGCGAAAATATTTCGACGCTGGCGCAGTTCTACCGCAAGGTCTGGTCGCTCGGTACGTCCGGAGTCGAAGTGCCGCTGACGCTGTATCGCGAAGGTGTCACCTTCGACGTGCGCGTGAATTCATCCGACCGCGCCAAGTTTCTCAAAGGGCCGCGGATGCATTGACGGAAGTCAACCTTCCTCAATCCCGTCCACGCGGTTCGGATAGAACGCCAGATACTCCTTGATCTCGGCCATCGCGGGAAACGGCCTTTGGTACGACCACACCGCGTTCTCGGCAGTCTTGCCGCCCGCTGAAATCGAAAAATAGCTGGCGTCGCCCTTGTAGGGGCAGTGCGTGGAGTCGTCGGTCTTCTTCAGGAGGTTCATCGCGGCGTCGGCGCGCGGAATATAAAGTACCGCCGGATAGCTCGCCTCCTGCAAGCGCAAGGCATGTGTGGTGTCGGCGATGATTTGCCCGCCGAAGGTGACACGCACGCGCTTCGCGTGCGGCGTGATGGTGATCGGATGATCCGGGCCGGGCAGTTTCATGCGGTATCTCCGTGATGATCGGTAACGATGCGGAAAGCATAAGGCGAAATCCGATCGTACATAGTTACCGATTTAACAATGCGGGAGGCGCGAATAGGTAAAATTTGACCGTTTGATCTTACAGGAATGACAGACTCTATGACGTAGTTTGAGTGCAGCGCTCGTCCTGGAAAGTCCCCATGAACGACAAGACCGTTGAAAAACTGCTGCAAGGCCTGAATATTCTGATTGTCGACGGCAATCATTATATGCGCAAGCTGACGCGCATGATGCTGATGAATCTCGGCGCCAAGTCAGTGATCGAAGCCGCCGACGGCCTCGCCGGTCTCGAACAGATCCGGCTCAACGATCCCGACGTCATGCTGCTCGATTTGGACATGCCGCTGCTCGACGGCCTCGAAGTGATGCACATTGTGCGTTCGCCCGGCGTCTTCCCGCGGCCCAATCTGCCGATCATTATGCTGACCAATCGCGCCGAGCGTTCGTCGGTTCTTCAGGCATTGCGTGCCGGTGCGCACGAATTTCTGGTCAAGCCGACGTCGCCGAAGGCGCTGCGCGACCGGATCACCTCGATCGCGCTTAATCCGCGGCCGATGATGAAAGTCGGTGACTACTACGTGCCGGAGCCGCGCCGCCCCGGGTCTGGCTACGAGTTGGCCGGCGAGGCGTAATCACGCCTTCAGAAAATCGCAGAGCTCTTAGAAATTGTAGCGACTCTTAGAAGTTGTAGAGTCTTGCCGGATTGTCGGCGAGGATCGCTTGCCGCAATGCGGCTGAAGGCGTCCACTCCAGAAAAACATCGATGAGGCGTTGCGCATCCGGTACCGGACCTTCGGGCCGTGGATGCGGCCAGTCGGTGCCCCAAACAAGATTGTCCGGATTGGCCGCGACCAGCGCGTCGTTAAATGGTTTGGCCTGCACATAATCCGGCGGCGTCGCGCCGAGGCGATATGTGCCCGACAACTTCGCCCAGAATTTGCCGCCGCCGATGGCCCGCAGCAGCGCC
Source organism: Pseudolabrys sp. (assembly GCA_036500165.1). Lineage (GTDB taxonomy): Bacteria > Pseudomonadota > Alphaproteobacteria > Rhizobiales > Xanthobacteraceae > Pseudolabrys. The sequence continues at coordinate 2,852 of DASYCM010000416.1, read as the reverse complement.
TGAAAGCCGGGATTCTGCGTGCCGTGACGATGCTCAAGCCGGCCCATGTGATCGACCACGATCGGCACCGGCACGCGGTCGAGCTGCGGCATCAGGTCGGGCAGGTCGCGCGTGTCGATCCACAATTGCAGATGCCAGCCAAGTTCTTGCATCAGCGGATAAAAGGGTTCGACATCCTTGAGGCCGACGCCATTCTGGTAATATGGCTTGCCGTCGCGGCGGAATTCATTGGCGCGCAAGGCGCGAACGCCGCCAGCGTGCCATGCTTTCAAGGTTTCCGGCGTCAGCTCGGCGCCGCCGACACCGACGCCGCGCAGCCGTTTCGGTTCGCGCGCCAACGCATCGAGCATCGCGGTGTTGTCGCGGCCGTAGGCCGAAGGCTGCACCAGCACGCCGCGGTCGAAGCCGAGGCGGTCGAGCATGGCGAGGTAAGCTTCGAGCGGCGCATCGTCCGGCGTGTAGCTGCGCGGCTCGGCATAGGGAAACGTCGCCGCCGGGCCGAAGACGTGGCAATGCGTGTCGCATGCGCCGGCGGGAAGTTTGCCGCTCATTTGCCCTCCGCGCCGTTCGTCATGCCGATGCGCTTCATGATCGGCGCGATCCGCGCATTGTCCTGACGCAGAAGCTCGATGGCTTCGGCGCCCGTGCTTGGATGCGGCGTGAAGCCTTGCTGCTTGAGGATCGCGACGACCTTCGGATCCTGCAAACCCTCGGCGAAGGCCTTGGCCAACGTATCGATGATCGGCTGCGGCGTATGCGCCGGCGCGAACAACGTATAGAGCCCGGCATATTCGTAGTTCGGCAGGCCTTGTTCGCGCACCGTCGGCACGTTCGGCAATACGGAGACGCGCTGGCGCGAGCCCACCGCGAGCGGTTTTACCTTGCCAGCTTCGATGAAGGGCAACGCCACCGAGGTGTTGATCCAGAATACGTCGACCTCGCCCTGCGCAATGGCAAGCGTCGCCTGCGCGCCGCCGCGGTAAGGCACATGCGTCATCTCGATGCCGGCGTCGGCTTTCAGCTGTTCCATCGCTAGATGCTGCGGGCTGCCGAAGGCGACGGATGCGTAGTTGATCTTGTTTGGTGCGGCTTTCGCCATGTCGATCAATTCGCGCAGATTGTTGGCTTTGAAATTTGGACTGGCGATCAGCACCGAATTGGTCTCGACCAAAGCCGTCACGGCGGCGAGATCGGTCCACGGGTCGAAAGGCATCGGCTGGTCCATGTTCGGCAGGATGGCGTGGACGCCGTTATTGAACAGGCCGAGCGTGTAGCCGTCGGGATTAGCGCGCACGACACGCTGCGCGCCGATGACGCCGCCGGCGCCGACGACATTTTCAACGACGATGCGCTGACCGAATTTGTTGCCGACCGATTCCGCCAGCACGCGGCCGACGAGATCCCCCGCCGTGCCGGCCTGGACCGCGACGATCAGCGTGACCGGCCGCGTCGGGAAGGTCTCGGCCCGCGCCTGCGTTTGTGCTGCGGTAACGAAGGCGCAGCACAGAATTGCCATCGCCGATCTGAGGCCTATAAAGGCGAACGACATCGCGATCTTCCCTTTTTCACAGCGTCGAATGAGTCTTGCGCTGTTAGCGACGTACCTATCACACCCGTGAACGACGTGTCCCGCAACTGCGACGATTTCGACAGCGCAGAAGCCTTTGCGCGCTGCAAGGTGGCGCGTGACTGGCTGGCTGGCCTGTACGCCGACGTTTCGCCTTATCCCGTTCATTACTCTGGCGCACCGTTTACGATGAAGGTGACCGGCCATCCGCCCGAAACCGCGTCGGTGGTGCGCGAAGTGTTCAAGCCGGCCTTCAAGGTGCTGGAGCGCATGACGCGCGGCAAGATCATCATCGACGACCGCTGGGGCGCCAGCGTGCATGCCGAGCGCGAGGCGGTCGAAGCTTTGCGTGACGGCCGCACCGATTTCGCGCCGTGCTATTCGGCGTGGGACACGAATATCTACACTTTGGTGCAGGGCCTGCGTCTGCCGGGCTTGTTCGCCACCGCGGAGATCGGCACGGCGATTTCGGAAGAACTCTATCCGGATTTCCTGCGCCCCGATGTCGAGAAGCAGGGCATCGTTATGGGCCGGCTGAAGGCGACCAGCGCTTTCAATCTCTTCAGCATGAAGCCGATCCGCACGCTCGCCGATCTGCAGGGTCTGCGCGTCGGCGGGAATGACGGCATCGAAGGCGATGTGATCCGCGCGCTTGGCGCGATCCTCGTGCCGGGCAGTTCGCTGGAAAAGAAAGAAGCCTTTGCCTCCGGCGCGCTCGACGCCATGCATATTTCCGATGGGCCGGCCGAAGTGTTCGGCATCGGCACCAAGGCGCGCTATCGCACGTCGCTTGGGCTTGTGCGCAACAACACCGAATTCGGCATGAGCGCGAGGTTCTGGCAAAGCCTACCGGACGATTTGCAGAAAATTCTTCACGCCTGGCTGCGCGCCGAGGCGCAGGCCGAGTGTCAGGTGTTCTATGGTCTTGAAGGTGCGCGCGCCCGCGACAAATTCCGCGCGGCCGGTTGTGAGTTCATCGACTTTTCCGCCGTAGATTGGGCGGAGATCGACGCGCGCGTTGCGCCGGTGATCGGCGCGTTTGTCGACGCCGAGGAGGTGGCGGGACGGCCCGCTGCGGCGATGATGACGGCGATCCAGACGCTAAAGAAGAAATACAATGCCAAATCGCAGGATCAGTTGATGACCGACGCCATCGCCGATCCGATTCAATGGGACCAATAAAAATATGACTGAGGCAATTCAAATTCGGCTCGGTGGCTACGGCCCGCCAAAGACGACCTTCAGCCGTGCGCTGAAAATCATAGGCGACAAGCTTAAAAGTCAG
>DASYCM010000415.1:0-9636 GCA_036500165.1 Pseudolabrys sp. | reverse complement strand
CTGGATGCTCTGCTCCAGCGCCAGCACGGCTTCTTCGATTGAGGTCGTCGTCAGTTTGTCGGCGAACTCGACGCTCAGCGCGACGACGATCTGATCTGGTGCCAGATGGACCGTGAGGATCACGTCGGCACGTTCGATGTTAGGTTCGCCGCGCGCAATCTCGGCAATTGAATCTCGTACCTTTTGGCTCGCGGCTTCGCCGATCAACAACCCTTTACTTTCTCGCGCGAGACTAAAGGCGGTTATTGCCAATACGATACTGATTCCGATCGACGCAGCGCCGTCGAGTAGCGGCATGTTGAGCTGTTCGGCAAGAAAGGTTCCGACGAAGGCGATCAGCAAGCCGAGCAACGCCGCGCTATCTTCGAATACGACGATGAAAGTAGGCGGATCCTTGCTGCGCTTCAGCGCTTCAAAATAGCCGACGGCGCCTTTCTTCTTGCGGAATTTTTGTAGCGCCAGAAGCAGCGTCGTGCCCTCGAACAGAAACGACAGCCCTAGCACGACATAGCTGACGGCCGGATCGACAATGCTTTCTGGGTTTCGGATGTGCGAGATGCCTTCCAGCATCGTGACGCCGGCGCCGATTGTGAACATCATCAGCGCGACGGTGAAACTCCAGAAATAAATTTCGCGGCCGTAACCGAGCGGATGAATGTCGTCCGGCGGCTTCGATGAGCGATGCATGCCGTAAAGCAGCAGTACCTGGTTAATGGTATCGACCAGCGAGTGGATTGCCTCGCTGAGCATCGCGGACGAGCCGGTCCACCAGGCCGCGGCAAACTTCGTCAGGGCCACCAGAAGGTTGCCGAGAAATGCAGCGATGACCACGAATTTGGAAGACGAGGCGCGCCGGGCCATGGCCAGACAATACGCCAGCGCTCAAGTCGTTCAATCCGCGGAGAAAGCAAAAAGGCCGCCTCTCGGCGGCCTTTTCGTCGTCCATTCGGAGTGCGCCGGGCTTAGAAGCCCATTCCGCCGCCCATGCCGCCCATTCCGCCGCCGCCGCCCGGCATTGCCGGGGCCGCGTCACGCGGAAGTTCGGCGACCATGGCTTCGGTCGTCACCAGCAGGGCAGCCACCGAAGCGGCATCCTGCAGCGCGGTGCGCACCACCTTGGCCGGGTCGATGATGCCCTTGGCGATCATGTCGACGTAGGTCTCGTTCTGCGCATCGAAACCGAAGGTCTCCGACTTCTCGTCGAGGATCTTGCCGACGACGATCGAGCCTTCGACGCCCGCGTTCTCAGCGATCTGACGGATCGGGGCTTCCAGAGCCTTCAACACGATGTTGATGCCGGCCTGGATGTCCGAGTTGTCGTTGGTGAGCTTGCCGACCGCCTTCTTGGCGCGCAGTAGAGCGACACCGCCGCCCGGAACGACGCCTTCCTGCACCGCGGCGCGGGTGGCGTTGAGCGCGTCATCGACGCGATCCTTCTTTTCCTTCACTTCCATTTCGGTCGCACCGCCGACCTTGATCACCGCAACACCGCCGGCGAGCTTCGCCAGACGTTCCTGCAGCTTCTCCTTGTCGTAGTCCGAGGTGGTCTCTTCGATCTGGGCCTTGATCTGACCGACGCGCGCTTCGATGTCGGCTTTCTTGCCGGCGCCGTTCACGACGGTGGTCTTTTCCTTCTCGATGATGACCTTCTTGGCGCGGCCCAGCATCTGGATGGTCACGTTCTCAAGCTTGATGCCGAGGTCTTCCGAGATCAGCTGGCCTCCGGTCAGGATGGCGATATCTTCCATCATGGCCTTGCGGCGGTCACCGAAGCCCGGCGCCTTGACGGCGGCAACCTTGAGGCCGCCGCGCAGCTTGTTGACGACGAGCGTCGCGATGGCTTCGCCTTCGACGTCTTCCGCGATGATGACGAGCGGCTTGCCGGTCTGCACCACAGCTTCAAGCAGCGGCAGCATCGTCTGCAGGCCCGACAGCTTCTTTTCGTGGAGCAGGATGTAGGCGTCTTCCAGCTCGGCGATCATCTTCTCGGCGTTAGTGACGAAGTAGGGCGAGATGTAACCACGGTCGAACTGCATGCCTTCGACGATCTCGACCTCGGTCTCCATCGCCTTGGCTTCTTCAACTGTGATGACGCCTTCGTTGCCGACCTTCTGCATCGCCTTGGCGATCATGCTGCCAATCTGGGCATCGCCGTTGGCGGAGATGGTGCCAACCTGAGCGACTTCAGCCGACGAGCCGACCGGCTTGGCGCGCTTCTCAATGTCCTTCACGACCGCGGCGACGGCGATTTCGATGCCGCGCTTGAGGTCCATCGGGTTCATGCCAGCAGCAACCGACTTGGCGCCTTCGCGCACGATCGCCTGAGCGAGCACGGTGGCGGTGGTGGTGCCGTCGCCAGCCAGATCGTTGGTCTTGGAGGCGACTTCACGCACCATCTGTGCGCCCATGTTTTCGAACTTGTCCTCGAGTTCGATTTCCTTCGCGACCGTCACACCGTCTTTGGTGATGCGGGGCGAGCCGTAGCTCTTGTCGAGCACGACGTTCCGTCCCTTGGGGCCGAGCGTCACCTTCACCGCGTTGGCGAGGATATCGACGCCGCGCAGCATGCGGTCGCGCGCGTCGACCGAAAATTTTACGTCCTTGGCAGCCATTGGAAACTACTCCGGTTGATTGTGCAGAAGACGGATTAGGCGATGACGCCCATCACGTCGGATTCCTTCATGATGATGAGGTCTTCACCATCGAGCTTCACTTCGGTGCCCGACCATTTGCCGAACAGCACGCGGTCACCGACCTTGACGTCGATCGGGATCAGCTTGCCAGCTTCGTCGCGGCCGCCCGGGCCAACGGCGATGACTTCGCCTTCCGACGGCTTTTCCTGGGCGCTGTCAGGAATGATGATGCCGCCCTTGGTCTTCTCGAGGGCGGTGATGCGGCGGACGACGAGGCGGTCGTGCAGCGGACGGAACTTGGTCTTGGCCATGTTTTCCTCAGACTGGGTGACTAAAAAACTTGATATTGGAAGCCTTTAGCACTCATTCGCGGAGAGTGCTAAATAGCCGCCCGGGACATATTGCCTCCTCGATTGGGTGTCAAGCAGACCGCGTGCAATCGGGGCCGCGCCTTGTCTGAACCGTCAGTATTCAGGAGCGTTAACCCGCTCTTGCTATGCTGCTGAAGATCTCGGATGGGGGCGAACGACTTGCACGGCTTGCCACGACGTCCCAAAATCAACCCAGAAACGCGCTTAGGAGCCTCGATGAGCCCTCAATTCCGACTTCGTCCGCCAACGGTTCTGGCGATGGCGCTGCTCACTGTGGCCCTGGCCGGTTGCTCCGGCATCAGTAATCCATTTTCAACGTCGGAAGCGCCGCCTCCGGCGCCTCCTATTGCGGAAACGCTGTCGCCGTCCTTCCCGCCGCAGGACATGGTTGGGCGCTGGGGCCTCGCCGCCTATCATAAGGAAGAGGACCGCGCCCGCACCGAGGCCGCCGCCGCCAATCAATGCCGTCAGCCCTACATCATCACCCCGGGACCAACCGGCGGGGTCATGATGCATCTCGCCGACCAGTCGACGCCGACCGAGCTGCGCCTCAAGGGCGCGCCGGGCAATCGCAACTTCATCGGTCCGGCGGAAGACCCGCCGGGCGGCCAGCAGGATCGCGAAGTCGTCCACTTCGACGGCCGCGTCATGGCCTTGCGCTGGATCGATACCGAAGTGCAGGGCCGTTACGGCACCATGGTCTACGTGCGTTGCGGCCCCGAGGGCCAGAAGCCGACCAAATCGAAAGCTGCTGCCAAGCCCCGCCCGAAAGCCGCGCCCAAGACCGCGCCGAAGCCGGTGCAGCCGCCGGTCCAGCGGCAGTAGTCGCGCTGACCTTCTCTCCCTCTCCCGTGAACGGGGGAGGGAGTACAGCGGTGCTAGCATCCGCGCATGATTCCTCCCCGCGATTTCGTTCACGGTCCAATTCTTAGAGGCCCTTGGCGTGCCGTGCCGGTTCTCGGCGTCACGCAAATCGTTTCGTGGGGCTCGATCTTCTACACGCCGGTCTTGATCGTCCCGCTGATTGCCCGTGAGCACGGCTGGTCGATGACCTTCGCCATGGGCGGTTTTTCGGTGGCGCTGCTCGCCGCCGGATTGATCGCGCCTGCGGTCGGCCGTTCTATCGATCATTTCGGCGGCCACCTGACGATGACGGTGGGCTCGCTCACCGGCGCGCTCGGCTTGGTGCTAATCGGCTATTCAAACAATCCTGTCGCCTACTACGCCGTGTGGGTCATTCTCGGCGCCGCGATGTCGATGAATCTCTATGACGCCGCATTCGCCACGCTTGGCCGTATCTTTGGCGCCGCAGCGCGGCGGCCGATCACGGCGCTGACGCTCGCCGGCGGCTTTGCCTCGACGGTCGGCTGGCCGACGACGCATTTTCTCATTGAGGCGGTGGGCTGGCGCGGCACGTATCTCATTTACGCTGCGGTGCTCGCGTTCGTCTCCGCGCCGCTCCACGCATTTGTTTTGCCGCGCCACCGCGCCGTCGTCGATGTGCCGAAGCAGGGCGACCACAAGCCGCAGGCAAAAGTGCTGCCGCCGCATGGCCTGCCATTCATTCTGGTCGCTTCGGCTTTTGCCGCTTACGCCTTCGTCCCGTCGGGGCTGTCGGCACACTTGCTGGCGATCTTTCAGCGGTCCGGCATCGACGCCGGAACGGTGGTGTGGATCGGCGCACTGTTTGGTCCGGCGCAGGTCGGCGCGCGGCTGATCGAATTCGCCTTCGGCCGTGATCTGCATCCTTTGTGGGTCGTGCGCTTTGCGCTCGGCGTTTTGCTCTGCGCCTTCGCGATGCTGGCGATCTTCGGCTTTTCGCCGCTCGTCGCCGGCTGCTTTGCGCTGCTGTTCGGCGGTGCCAACGGGCTTGTCACCATCACGCGCGGCGCAGTGCCGCTCGCGCTGTTCGGGGCATCGGGCTACGGGCGGCTGATGGGCAGGTTGGCCGGGCCGTTCCTGTTGATGCAGGCGGTGGCGCCGCTGGTGATGGCTTTTGTGATCGAACGTACGTCCGATCCTTCGGCGCTGGCCTTGGCCGCATGCTTCGCCGCGGCAGCGCTCATTTGTTTCGTCGTTATAAAGCGAAACTAATTAAACATCGCGTCGATGTCGCTCTGGCTGGCGTGGCCGGCGTCGCCATCGAGCTTCGGGCCGTTGAGCAAGGCACTGTCGCCTGTTTTGTCAACGGCGGGCTTGTCGGCGACTGCGATGCCATTGCAGCGGTTGAGCATGGCTGCGACCTGATCTTCGATCATCGCCATCATGCCGATCACGCCTGTGATGCGCTGGCCGGCCAGATCCTGGAAATTGCAGGCCTCGTAGATCATCACAACCTGGTCTTGGATTTCCTGGGCGAGGCCGTGCTCGTAATCGTTCTTCTGAACGGCAGCCAGCGCCCGCGCGCTGTCGTCGATGACTTCGGACGATTTCAAGATTTTCTGCGTCGCAGTGTCCATACCGTCGACCGAGGCGCGCAGTTCATCGGCGGCGCGTGCCATGCGGCATTCGCTGCCATCGCCGATCATCATGTCAAGTTCGCGCTTGTTGCGCGCGATGGTGTCGCGGATGCGGCTCAATTCTTCGGTAAGGCCGCGGACCGTTTCGGCGGCGGCATCGTCACGTTGCTCGGCGAGTTTGTGCAGCGCCTTGAGTTCGTCGATCGCGGGGGGCTGCTCGGCGGCGCGTGCGAACGCGAACGTCTCCTCGATGCGGAAAACTTTACGCTGCACAGAACGCTCCCTTGCGGCACCCGGTGCTTTTTTACCTCAACGGCCATTAACGCTGAGTTTCGACATCGTGGAACGTCGCGTTAACCGTATGCGGTGACAGAAAATAAACCATGCCGCGATGCGGCCGCCTCAAACCGGCTGCGCCGGCCGCCGGTTTTTACCAATCGGTGTGTGTTTGGGCCTTCAATCCAGCCTATGCGGGCCTCAGTCCTTTCCATATTTCTGCTGAGTTTTCTGACAGCTGGCTCGGCGTCGGCGCAGACCTATTATCAGCAAGGCTATGCGCAGCAGGGCTATGCCCAGCCGACTTACGCGCAGCAGGGGTACGCGCAACAGCAAGGTTATTCGCAGCAGCAGGGTTATCCGCAGCAGCGCTACGCCCGGCAGCAGGTGCCGCAAACACCGCCCATGGTTGTCGCAGCGCCGGTGCAGGACACGCGCGGCGGCTACGGCGGCGGTTTTATCGAGTATCTGTTCGGCGACCAGCCGCCGCGCTATCGCGCGCCGCCGCAACAGCAATATATCGCGCCGCCGCAAGGTTACGGCGGTAGCCAGCAGGTTCAGCAATACGCCAACGCCAATCCCCAGATCGATCCGATGCTAGAGCAGCCGGGTCCGCCGATGGATCCGCAATTTGAGCCGCAGGAAGTTGAGTATCGCGGCACGGAAGCGCCTGGCATCATCGTCATCGATACGCCGAAACACTTCCTCTATCTCGTGCAGGAAAACGGCAGGGCGATGCGCTATGGCATCGGGGTCGGCCGGCCGGGTTTCAGCTGGTCGGGGACGCACACCGTCACGGCGAAAAAGGAATGGCCGGATTGGGTGCCGCCGCCGGAGATGCTGCAGCGCCAGCCGCAGCTGCCGCACTTCATGGCGGGCGGGCCGCAGAATCCGCTTGGCGCTCGCGCTATGTACCTCGGTTCGACGCTCTATCGTATCCACGGCTCGAACGAGCCTTGGACTATTGGTCAGAACGTGTCGTCAGGCTGCATCCGCATGCGCAACGTCGATGTCATCGATCTGTATGGCCGCGTGAAGGTTGGCACCAAGGTCGTCGTGCTCTAGGCGGTGTCGCCGCCGCCATCATCGCCGCCAAAGTCGCCCGAGTCCGCAACGTCATAATCGTCGTTGCCATTGTCGTTGTTGTCCGACCCGAACAGTCCAGCGCTGCGGTCATTGCCGCCGCCGCGTCCTCCGCTGCCGATGTCGTTCAAGCCCGCATCGCGTGCCATGTCGCTGTTCGACGCGCTATCGCTCCATGGCGAGGCGGACGATTGCTCGCCGGCAAAGGCCTGACCGGTGCCGCCGCGATGACTGAACATCGAGCTGATCGAGTTCATCAGCAGCGCGCCTCCGATGACGCCCGCGGCGGAAGCTGCCGCGGTGCCGAGGAATGAGCCGCCGCTGCCGACTTGCGGTTGGGGCGCGGCTTGATGTTGTGAGGCCGCTTGCTGCGCATAAGCGCCGCCGGTGTTCCAGCGGCTATCGGGGCCGCTGGCACTCACGCTAGGCACCGAACCGCGCGACGTGCTGCCTCCCAGCGCAGCACGCATGGTGTCGAGAAAGCCGCCGTTTGCCGGAGCGCCGTTGTCTTCGCCGCTGAGTTCGCGGATGCGAGCGTCGGCGCGCTTGAGAGCCTCGTCCTGCACCAGCGCGGTCTGCACCAGCGCGTAGACCGCGTTCGGCGCGCGTGAAAGACCGTCGGCGATCGCGCGTTCGGCATCGCGATCGCGCGGGCTTGTTTCCAGACGCGCGAGCTTGTCGAACAGCTCATCGACCAGTTGGCGTTCCTGCGGTGTCATGCTGTTTGTCCTCCCAGACAAAATCCACGCACCGAATACCTAGGGTGCGTTTCGGCCGCCGCTAGTGGGGTTAAGCCAGTGCGGCACCGTGTTCGGCTAAAGTCTCGAGGAAAGTATCGGAATTGAAGTAGGCGAATTCATGCTCACGCAGCGTTGTCAGCGGGTCGAGCGCTTGTAGCTGGGTGTCGACAAAGCCCGGATGACACATAATCAGCCCGCCATCGGGTAAACCGGTCAGAAAACGCGGAAAAATCTTGGCGAATTTGGCTTTCGGCGAGAAATCATAGGCGCCGGCGAAAGCCGGGTTTGTGGCAAGACCCTGCCGTTCCGACCTGCGGCGAAATGCCATGCTCAGGATATCGAGTACGAGCGCCTTGCGGTCATGCAACCGTCGCAAAGAATTCGCACGACCGCATTGCCGCACCCAGGCGTTGGGCGCGATCTCGGCCACGGTCTTGATGAAGGCATCGCGCACCTGCGGGAACAACTGCACGTGCTGATGGCCGTCAACGAAGTCGGGCAGAGTGCCGAATATCTGCCGGAAGGCCTCGAGCTGGATGGCGATCTCGATGGTGAGCATATCCGGCCGCAGCCGCCGCGCCACGGCCGCGCGCATCGTTTCGGACAACGGCAAAAACGCGCCGTCGCGCGTTGGCGTAAAACCGGCACTCAGCGGTTTGAACGGCCCCGTCAGTGTGAGGTGCAATCCAATTGCCGCGCGCTTCTCGTTGGCATTGAGGCGCTGTAACGCCGCCGCTTCGTCGGCGGTAAGATGCGGCGACACGACCATCACCGACGTTGCGTTGAGCCGGCCGTTCGCTATCAGGTCGCGAATGCCGCGGCTGACGGCGGGTGAGATGCCGTAATCGTCGGCGCACAGCCAGATCCGGCGCGTGACGTCCCGATGCTTTTGCAAAATGTTACTCCGCCGCGCGCGAGGCAGCCGGGCGCGGCTTAGCTTCCTTGATTTCTTTTTCGGCTTCGTCGGCGCTCTTTACGGTGTGTTCGGCGACGAAATAGACCGGACGAGCTTTGATCTCCGACAGCAGCTTGCCGATGTATTCGCCGAGCACGCCGATCATGAGAAGTTGCACGCCGCCAATCACCATCACGCTGACCACCAGCGAGGGGTAGCCCGGCACATCCTTGCCGAAGAGGATTGTTTCGAGCGCGATCCAGCCGCCGAACAGCAATGCGCTGGCCGCGAGCAGCAGACCGAGCGCGCTTGCAACGCGCAGCGGCGCTACCGAAAACGACGTCAGGCCTTCGATCGACAGGCCGATCAGCGTCCACATATTCCAGGTCGTCACGCCGTGCTTGCGCTCGTCCGGCTCGTAGTCGACGCGCACCTGTTTGAAGCCGATCCAGCTCGCGAGGCCCTTGAAGAAGCGGTTGCGTTCCGGCATTTGCCGCAGCGCCGCGGCGGCGCGCGGCGAGAGCAGGCGGAAATCGCCGGCGTCTTCCGGAATTTTATGGCGCGCGCGCCAGTTCAGCAGTGAATAAAATGTGTGCACACCAAGGCGGCGCAGAAACGGCTCGTTCTCGCGGTGTGCCTTGGCGGTATAGACCACGTCATAGCCATCATCCTGCCAGCGCGACACCAGCGTCTCGATGAGGTCCGGTGAATGCTGACCGTCGGCATCCATGAACAGCACGGCGCCAAGCTTGGCATGATCCAGACCGGCGAGCAGGGCGGCTTCCTTGCCGAAGTTACGCGACAGCGTCACGACCTGGACGTCGAGCGGCAGCGCGGGCAGGGACTGGGCCACGAAGCTTGAATCGTCGCGGCTGCCGTCGTCGACATAGATGACCTCCACGGACAGCCCGCGCTTGACCTTGAGGAACCGCGCCACCTCGGCAATCCGCTCATGCAGAGCGCGCAGGCCTTTAGCTTCGTTGAACATCGGGATGACGATCGAAAGGCCAGCAGTAGAACGCGCCGCAGCGCGGGTTTTCGTCGATTTCGCCGCCATTCTTGTCGCCCTTGTCGCTTTCTAAGTTCCGCCGATCTATACCGCACCCGCGCGGCCCTGTCGCGCCCGTCACAAAATGGTATGTACCAGCGATGATTCCGGCGCCTCTGCAAAACCTTCTA
>DASYCM010000414.1:0-13066 GCA_036500165.1 Pseudolabrys sp. | reverse complement strand
TGACAGCATTTATCTGTGGACCTGGGACGCGCGGCCTTATCCCGTATTTCCAGCGGTGTCCGATGTGTGGAGCGATGCAGCTAACTGGGAGACCGGTCACTGGCTGACCGGGCGTCTCGGTTCGGCGCCGCTCGATGCGTTGATCGGCACCATTCTCGCCGATAACGGTGTCACCGAATTCGATACCAATAGCCTCGGCGAAGGGCCCGATGGCTATGTCGTTGATCGCCCGATGTCGCCGCGCGGCATGATCGATCCGCTGGCGTTGGCGTTTTCGTTCGACGCATCCGAACAGGCGGGCACGTTGGGCTTTCGCCAGCGCGGCGGTGTGCCGGTCTGCGAGATCGATGAGGACGCGCTGGTACTGCCGGACGATGCCGCGCCGGCACAGATCAGCCGCGCGCAGGAAGGCGATCTGCCGCACGAAGTGTCGATCAGTTTCACCGACAGCGGCACGGACTATCAACGCTCCGCCGTGACGTCGCGCCGTCTGGTCGGCGGTTCGGTGCGCAAGGCGCACGCCGATCTGGCGATGGTGACGAGCGACAGCGAAGCCTCGCGCCGCGCCGAGATCTGGCTACAGGATTTATGGGCCGGACGGGAAAGCGCGCAGTTCGCGCTGCCGCCGAGCATGCTGGCGCTCTCACTGGGCGACATCGTTGGCCTGACCGTCAATGGCCGGCGCCGGCTGATGGAAATACAGGAGATCAGCGATACCGAAAGCCGTGCCGTGCGCGCGTGCTCCATTGATCCAGAAGTGTTCGCACTGCCGCTCGCGGCGCCGAACCGCCGGACACCGGTGGCACCGACGGTGCTCGCGCCCGCGCATGCGTTGGTCCTCGATCTGCCGGCATTGCAATCGCAGCAGCCGATACCACTGGCGCGGCTCGCAGTGTTCGCCGATCCGTGGCCGGGGCCGGTCGCGGGGTGGGCATCGACCGATGGCGTGAGCTACAGCCGCATCGCTGTGGCATTGGCGCCGAGCATCATGGGCGAGACGCTCGATGCTCTCGCGGCGGGGCCGACAGCGCGTTGGCACCAGGCCTCGTTCCGCGTGAAGCTCTATGGCGGCGCGCTGGCGTCGGTCTCAGATGCGGCATTGCTCGCAGGCGCCAATCTGGCGGCCGTCCAACACGCCGATGGCAGTTGGGAAGTGTTGCAGTTCGCCAATGCTGAACTGACCGGCAGCAGGACGTACACATTATCCCGGCTGCTGCGTGGGCAGGGTGGCAGCGAATATGCGATGAGCGCGCCGTTGCCGGCAGGCTCGGCGTTCGTACTGCTCGACCAGCATATATTGACGGCCGCGAACGGTTTCGATGCGCTGGAGCGTGAGCTTCAGTTCCGCGTGGTCGCCGCCAACCGCGACCATGGCGATGCTAGCGCGTTTTCGCTCACGATGACGCCGCAGGCAACGGCACTACGTCCGTTGGCTCCTGTACACCTGTCGGCGCGGCGTGGCGGCGCTGGCGTGATATTCAAATGGGTCCGCCGTGCAAGGTTCGATGCCGATAGCTGGACCGGTGAAATTCCGCTCGGCGAAGACAGCGAGCAATATGCGGTCGACATCATCTCAGGCGCAAGCGTGGTTCGTACGCTCAACGCAGTTATACCGTCCGCGCTTTACGCGACGGCCGACGAACTCGCGGATTTCGGTTCGGTGCAGCCGAGCCTCTGCGTGCGGGTGACGCAACTGTCGGCCACTGTCGGTCGCGGTTTTACGGCGGGCGCGATTCTCATTCCCTGAAAGTTGGACATCATGACCGATACAGCCAATCTTGGGTTGCCTTGCATCGAAGGCAACCAGGCGCAGAAACACGTTACTCACAATGACGCGCTGCGCATTCTCGACACGCTGGTACAGCTCGCGGTGCTCGACCGCGATCTCCCCACGCCGCCAGGTTCACCGGCCGAAGGTCAACGCTGGATCGTGAAAGCTGCCGGTACGGGCGCATGGGCGGGGCACAACAACGCTATCGCTGCCTGGCAGGATGGCGCTTGGCAATTCAGTGCGCCGCAATTGGGTTGGGTGGCCTTTGTCGCCGACGAGGGCACGCTGGTGGTCTGGAACGGCAGCGCCTGGGGCGACTTCTTCTCGACGGTGACGTCACTTCAGAATCTGTCGATGCTCGGCGTCGGCACGACCGCCGACAGCACCAACCGCATCAGCGCCAAGCTCAATAACGCGCTGTGGGCTGCCCAGACTGTTGCGGAAGGCGGTGACGGCAATCTTCTCTACAAGATGAGCAAAGAAAGCACGGCGAAAACCGTTTCGCTGCTGATGCAGGAAAACTATTCCGGCCGTGCCGAGATCGGGCTTACCGGCGACGATGATTTCCATTTCAAGGTATCGCCGGACGGCACGACCTGGTTCGAAGGCATCAAGATAGCCGCCGCGACCGGAAGGGTGACATTCCCGAATACGACGCTGAGCGCGGGCCGCGAAACGCTGACGGCCAATCGGACCTATTATGTACGTACCGATGGCAGTGATGCCAATAACGGCCTGGCCAACACCTCAGGCGGTGCTTTCCTGACGATTCAGAAAGCGATTGATACCGCAAAGCAGCACGATCTTTGTGGTTTTGCAGTGACTATCCAGGTCGCTACGGGCACATACACAGTCGGCATCAATGTTACCGCACCTTTTCTGGGCGGCGATGTCACTGTGCAAGGCGATATAACGACACCGTCGAACGTCATTATATCGGTGTCCGGCACGCATTGCGTTCAGGTCAGCAGCAAGGCCGCACTGACGCTCGGCGGCTTCAAGCTAGTTTCCAGTTCAGGGCACGGCATTTTCGCAACAGCCGATGCAGTTGTGACAGTCTCCGGCAAAATGGAATTCGGCGCCTGTTCGTCCGGCAATCATCTGAATGCCATGACGTCCGTGATCAACGTTGGTGCGGACTACACGATCTCGGGTAGTGCTGCCAATCACGTTTATGCCGCTGATGGTGGGATCATCAACGATTACTTACGCACCGTGACGATCACAGGCACGCCGGCGTTTTCCGGAAGCTTCGCCCAAGGCACGCGGCTCGGCATCATTTTAATGTTCAGCAATACCTTCAGCGGGTCCGCGACGGGTTCCCGATACAATGTCAACAACAACGCGGTAATGTACACGGCTGGGGCGACATTGCCCGGCAATGCAGTCGGCACGACGTCATTCGGCGGCCAGTACAACTAGGCCAGATCATGTCAGCATCCAGTTATGACGCAGCACTTGCGCGATTGCTTGCGCACGAGGGCGGCTACACCAATCATCCATCCGACCCTGGCGGGCCGACCAATTTCGGCATCACGATTTTTGACTACCGCAAGTACGTCAAACCAGACGCGACTGCGGTTGACGTCAAGGCGATGAAACTCGAAGAAGCCAGGACGATCTACCGCGCCAAATACTGGGACGCGCAGCGCTGTGGCGAATTGCCGACAGGTGTCGACTATGCCGTGTTCGACTACGGCGTGAATAGCGGCATCGGCCGTTCCGGCAAGGTGCTGCGGCGCGTCCTCAAGCTAGCCGATAATAGCAACATCGTGAACAATACCGTGGTCGCTGCCGCGCGCGCCGTCGATGCTAAAGCGCTTGTCGCCGCAATCTGTGACGAACGCTTGCAGTTTTTGCAATCGCTTAAGACGTGGCCTGTGTTCGGTGCGGGCTGGTCCCGGCGTGTTGCCGAGGTGCGGGCGGCGGCATTGGCGATGACGTCGCCAATGGCAACTGCGCCGCCGCTATCTTTGATCACCAAGCTTCCTCATGAACAGCCCGCCGCGAGCGGGCTTTTTCATTTCCTAATCTCAATTCTCTTCTCTCTGTTCAAAAGGACATAACATGTGGGACACAGTCAAAGCCTGGTTCAAACACTCGCTCACGATTTTGTGGGCACGCACTATTGCACTCACCGGCCTGCTGATGGCGGCAGGTGAAACGCTGCTCGTCGATCCGAACGTCAGTTCGGCGATCCAATCGGTGCTGCAGCCGAGGTACATCCCATATTACGTCATCGCGATCGGGTTGATCACCGAACTCGCGCGGCGCCGGACCGTGGAAAAAAGCTAGTCATGTTAGCCGCCATTCTCAGTTGGCTCGGCAATTTGCTCGGCGGGCCGTTTGCGAAGGCGGCGGTCGATGCCTACCGGGCCAAACTCTCTTCCGAAAATACAAGCGAGAAGATCGCCGCCGATCTGGCGGCGCGTCAGCTCGATGTCGAACAGCGCGAACGCGAACTGGCGGTGCAAGTCGTGATCGCAGAGCAGGGGCGCTGGTTCACCGCGCTGCCGCGGCCGCTGTTCGCTTTCGCATTCGTTATTTATATTTGGAAGGTTGTGGTTTGGGACAAGGTTTTGGGTCTCGGCTCGACAGACGCGCTTGGTGGTGACGTCGCGCAATGGGCGATGATTGTGCTCACGGCCTATTTCGGCGGGCGCAGCCTTGAGAAGGTGGCGAAGATCGTTTCGCGCAAGTGAGCCGCGGTGCTTGGCATGTCTGCTTCCGCCCGCCACACTCTCCATATTGCCGTGGAGATTCCGATGGACGTCCTCGAAGCCGTTGCCTCGCGTTATTCCTGCCGGGCCTTTCTGCCAAAGCCTGTGCCCGAAGCCATCATGCGCGAGATCGTCGAGCGTGCGACGCGGGCGCCGTCGGCCGGCAACATGCAGCCGTGGCGCGTTTATGCCCTGGCGGGAAAACGCGTCGAAGATCTTAAAGAGCGGCTCAGGCCGCGTATGGCGACGGAATTGCCGAAGGGCGAGGGCGTCGAATACGTCATCTATCCGCAGCCGATGAGCGAGGCCTATCGGGCGCGGAGCTTTAATGTCGGCGAGCAGCTCTATCAATCAATCAATGTACCGCGCGAGGACAAGCCGGCACGCTACAAGCAATATGCCCGCAACTACGAATTCTTCGGCGCGCCGGTGGCCTTATTCTTTGCGCGCGAAAAGGCTCACGGTCCGGCACAATGGGCCGACATCGGCGGCTATCTGCAGACGGTCGCACTTCTGGCGCGCGGTTACGGCCTGCACACCTGTCCGCAGCAGGCCTGGGTGTCGTTTCACCGTACCGTTCGCGACTTCCTGGAACTCCCCGACCGCCTGATGGTCTATTCGGGCATGGCTATTGGTTACGAAGATCCCCAAGCCCCGATCAACGGCTGGCGCTCCCCGCGCGAGCCGCTCGAAGCCTTTGCGACCTTTTCGGGCTTCGAGAACTGAACAAGGCGACATTGTGCGCTTGTATTCAGCCCGCGTTCACCGGCACGCTTGTAAATCCCACCTAAGCCGGTTTTCCGACTACTGACTCTGCCCGGCGACGGTGGCAATGTGGCCACCAACGACATTTAGCCGGAGACATAAGACCTTGCGCCTCCTCGTCGTCGAGGACGACCCCGACCTCAACCGCCAGCTCACCACGGCGCTGACCGACGCCGGTTACGTCGTCGACAAAGCTTTTGATGGCGAAGAGGGGCATTATCTCGGCGAGTCCGAACCCTACGACGCCATCATTCTTGATATCGGCCTACCGAAAATGGACGGCATTTCGGTGCTGGAATCCTGGCGTCGCGCCGGCAAGATCATGCCGGTGCTGATGCTCACGGCGCGCGACCGCTGGAGTGACAAGGTCCAGGGCTTCGACGCCGGCGCCGACGATTATGTCGCCAAGCCGTTTCATCTCGAGGAAGTGCTGGCGCGGGTACGCGCGCTACTGCGCCGCTCGGTTGGTCATGCCAAGAGCGAGTTCGAGTGCGGCCCGGTGCGGCTCGACTCGCGGACCGGCCGCGTCGCGGTCGATGGCAATCCGGTGAAGCTGACCAGCCACGAATATCGGCTGTTGTCTTATCTGATGCACCATACCGGTCGCGTGGTGTCGCGCACCGAACTGGTCGAGCATCTCTACGATCAGGACTTTGACCGCGATTCCAACACCATCGAAGTCTTCGTCGGCCGCATTCGCAAAAAGCTGGGTGTCGACATTATTCAGACGGTGCGCGGGTTGGGCTACTTGCTCACGCCTCCGGAGACGCGTTGACGCATGCGCGCCAACTCCCTCGCGCTGCGCCTGTTTCTATCGGCTACGGCCTGGGCTGTGCTTATTCTCCTGATCACCGGCTTTGTGCTGTCGTCGCTGTACCGGCAATCGACCGAGCGCGCTTTCGACCGGCGGCTCGGCGTTTATCTTCGCACCTTGGTCGCCGACGTTGCGTCGCCCGACGAAGGCAGTGACAAGTTTTCGCAATCGCTCGGCGAGCCTTTGTTCGAGCTGCCATTGTCTGGCTGGTATTGGCAGATCACGCGGCTCGATCCCGGCAAGCCCGACAAACGCGCGTCGCGTTCGCTGTGGGACGGCGGTCTGCCGCATCTCGAAACGTTTGGTATCCCAGCCTCGCCGGATGGCTCCCGCCAAGGCTACCTGCCGGGGCCGGAAGATCAGAAGCTGCGCATGGTCGAGCGCAACGTCGATCTTGGCGACGAAGGACACTATCTCGTCGCGGTGGCTGGCGATGCCGCCGAAATCGCCGACGAGACCCGGGAGTTCGATCAAGCGCTTATTCTGACGTTCGCAATTCTGGCGGCGGTACTGCTGCTCACCACGATGTTCCAGGTACGGTTCGGTCTGGCGCCGCTCAAGCGCATCAGCGACAGTCTGGCGGCCATTCGCGGCGGCTCGGCGGAGCGGCTTGCCGGCACTTTCCCCGAAGAGATCGCACCGCTGGCACGCGAGACCAATGCGCTGATCGACGCCAACAAGGAAATCGTCGAGCGCGCGCGCACGCATGTCGGTAATCTCGCGCATGCGCTCAAGACGCCGCTGTCGGTGATGGTCAATGAAGCGACGGCACGCGGCAACGATCCGTTTGCTCTTAAAGTCCTCGAGCAGGCCGACATTATGCGCGACCAGGTCGCGCGTCATCTCGAGCGTGCACGGCTGGCCGCACGTTTGACGGTGGTCGGCTCAGTGACTGAAGTCGTGCCGGTGGTGTCGGCGCTGGCGCGCACGATGGAGAAAATCCATCGCGACAGAGGTCTCATTATCGATGTGCACGCTGACGACAAGGCACGGTTTCATGGTGAGCGGCCGGATCTCGAAGAGATGATCGGCAATCTGGTCGACAATGCCTGCAAGTGGGCGACGTCTCGCGTCACCATCGAGGTCGGTTGCGAGCGGCCAGATCCAGCGAGTGCAACCCAGGTCGTGCGGATCGTGGTCGACGATGACGGGCGGGGGCTGTCGCCCTCCGAGCGCGAGCAGGTCGCCAAACGCGGTCGGCGGCTCGACGAAACCAAGCCCGGTTCAGGGCTCGGCCTTTCCATCGTCGTTGAACTGGCCGCCCTGTACGGCGGCAGCCTGACGCTCGGCGCGGCGCCGCTTGGCGGCCTGCGGGCAGAGCTGGTGCTGCCGGCGGGGTGAGGGCTGGCCGGGATCAGGCTGCCGGACTTTTGCCCCAATCCTCCCATCCCGATAGACTAATGTTACGCCCATAGAGGGCTCGGTTTTACCAGGTCGTTCTCCCCGGGGGGTCTCGATGTCGAAGTCCAAGATTGCCGTTATCGCCATGCTCGGTCTGTCGCTTGCCGCTTGTGCCGGCAGCCCAGATGGCTCCGGCCCGGGACCGCGCGAAAACACCGGCACGTTGCTGGGCGCCGGCTCGGGCGCGCTGCTTGGCGCGGCGGTCGCGGGCGGCGGCACCGGCAATCGGCTGGCCGGTGCTGCGGTCGGTGGCCTTTTGGGCGGCCTGATCGGCAACAGAATCGGCGCGTCGATGGACGACGAAGACAAGCGCCGCGCTTACGAAGCGCAGATGGACGCGCTGGAGCGTGGCCAGTCCGGTGCGCCCGTGACCTGGCGTAATCCCGATTCCGGCCGTTACGGCACCATCGTGCCGGGCCCGGCCTATCGGCAGATGGACCGCAGCTGCCGCTCCTTCACCCACACCATCTATCTGGATGGCCGGCCGGAGACGGTCCGCAGCACCGCTTGCCGCAACCCGGACGGCACCTGGTCGTCAGTGGGCTAAAGGGTTGCGGGTGGGCAAATCCACACGCAATTTATGCTTAATGCAATCTTAAGACGCCACGCGTTAGCTATCCGCTCTATTTAAGGAGCGGGTAGACCGGCGATGGCTGGCGCCGACACACTTGAGCGGCTGCGACAATTCCTGCGTGAGCTGACGCCGAAGGCACGGGCACTGCTGATCGGCGAGCTCGAGCGCTGCGTGCTGCGCGGCGA
The DNA here is from genome assembly GCA_036500165.1 of Pseudolabrys sp. Taxonomy (GTDB): domain Bacteria; phylum Pseudomonadota; class Alphaproteobacteria; order Rhizobiales; family Xanthobacteraceae; genus Pseudolabrys. The sequence continues at coordinate 4,836 of DASYCM010000414.1, read as the reverse complement.
GGATATTGCCGGCGTCGATCTCGTCCTTCAGGAATTGCGGCGGGTCGCGCGCGATCAGCGTGAGGGTGCGCCTCGCGTCAGCTCTGCGGCGCGGCTGTTTTTCAGGCCGCTCGAACCGTTCATGGTCGACGATCGCGGTGACCACAATCATCCTCACCGCATTGCGCGTTCATCGCTCGACGCTTTGTGGACGTGGATCAAGCGTGATCTCCTGCCGCTAGACGTCAAAACGCTGACCGATCAGGTTGGCGATGCGTTGCTCGTCAACGATCAAGCAAAAGCCGAATATCTGGCGGCGCGTTTCCAGGATCGCGTCGCTGCCGCCATCGAGGCCCATTTCGAGCCGGCGCTGTCCGATGAGCGGTTGCGCCGGCGTCTTCTCTCGCAGGTCGGGACACCGCGCGCGAGCGAAGACACCGACACGTTGCTGCGTGTGCTCAAAGGTCGCGACCGGCTGGCGGAATTGGCGGCAAATCTGCCGCTGCGTATCGGAAATCTGACCAGCGGTGAACTGGATAAATCCAAAGCTCTCGTCGATGGCGTAACGGCTCAAGACTCCGAATTGTTTCCCTATGCTTTGCTGACCGTAATGCACCGCATGGCCGCGCCGTGGCAGCTGGTGCGGCTCGGCACCAAAGCGGCTGGCAGCGATACCGCGGCGCGCGTTGCCGAGACACCTTTTGGCGTTACCGTTACCATCGTTGTTGCCGATCTGGAGCGCATGGTCGGCGAACTGCGCGACGAACTGCGCACGGGGCGCGGCATCGCGGTTTCGGCTTTGCTCAAGACGATCCATGACTCGGCGCGAGGCTTGCGTACCGAGCTGGACTTGCCGATGGGCAGCACGTGGGGGCGCGCACTCGGCGTTATCCGCAGCAAGATTTCCGATTTGCTGCGCGCCGAAATCGAATCCATGCCAGGCCGGGTCCGGCAATTGCTGCGGCCGCGCCCGTCGTCTGAAATTCCTGCGAACTCGATGCTCGATCCGGAGCAGGTGGCCGATGTCGAAGCGCTGGTCGAATTTGTCGGCTCATGCCGCTATTTCGCCAGCGAGCTTGCCATCAGCGAAATGACGCAACGGACTTTCGCCGACCTTCAGCAATTTCTCGATCTCGGTATGCAGGCATTGCTCGACGGCGTGCGCCACGCCGGCCAGGCCGACCGCAGTTTCCGCCAGTCCCAGGCAGACGCGGCGGTGCGTCTCTGCGACAAAGTGTTCGGGCGCGACTATGCCGCGATGATGGGCAAGGCCGCCGACGTTGCCGGCGCGAGGGACCGCAAAGCAGGGTGAGACACGGTATTTTCAGCCGTTTTGCCACGATTTGACCGCCATCATGGCCACCCTTGCGGCGCGCCGGTTTGGTGCTAAACGACCGACAGCCAAGGACCTTTCCCGCAATGACTCGCAAGCAGCGCCGCCTCATCCTGATCGGCTCCAGCCTCGGCGTGCTGGCGATCGCGGCCGCGCTGGTGCTCAGCGCCTTGCGCGACTCCATCGTGTTCTTCAATTCCCCGACGGACATCGTCGAGAAGAAGCCTGCGGTTGGCACGCGCATGCGCGTCGGCGGGCTGGTCAAGCCCGGCACGCTTCAACGCGGCGACAATCTGTCCATCCGGTTCGACGTCACTGACGGCAACAAGGATGTTGCGGTGCGCTATCAAGGCATTGTGCCGGACTTGTTCCGCGAAGGGCAAGGCGTCGTCGCGGAGGGAAAGCTCGACGGCGGCGGTATCTTTGTTGCCGACACGGTACTGGCCAAGCATGATGAGAAGTACATGCCGCGCGAAGTCGTCGATGCACTCAAGAAGCAAGGACGCTGGCAGGAAGGCGAAGCAAACATGAGCAAGCCGAAATGATCCCAGAGCTTGGCCATTACGCACTGGTGCTGGCACTGGCGCTGGGTTTGATCCAGGCGGTGGTGCCTGTAGTCGGCGCGCGCCTGCGCGACACCGCGATGATGAATCTGGCGTCGTCGACGGCGACGATGCAGTTCGTGTTCGTGGCGGCATCGTTTGCGGCGCTGACATATTGTTATGTCACGTCGGATTTCTCGGTTGCCAATGTTTACGAGAACTCTCATTCGCTGATGCCACTTGTGTACAAATACACCAGCGTCTGGGGCAATCACGAAGGCTCGATGCTGCTGTGGGTGCTGATCCTGGCCATGTTCGGCGCGGCGGTGGCGCTGTTCGGCAATAACTTGCCGGTGAGCCTCAAGGCGCTCGTGCTCGCGGTGCAGTCGTGGATCGCCTGCGCGTTCTATCTGTTCATTCTCATGACCTCGAACCCGTTCCTGCGTTTGCCGCAGGCGCCGGCCGAGGGCCGCGATCTCAATCCGATCCTGCAGGACATCGGCTTGGCGATCCATCCGCCGCTTCTGTATCTCGGCTATGTCGGGTTTTCGATGGCGTTCTCTTTCGCCATCGCCGCGTTGATCGAAGGCCGCATCGATGCTGCATGGGCGCGCTGGGTACGGCCGTGGACGCTTGCCGCGTGGATGTTTCTCACCGTCGGCATCGCGATGGGCTCGTATTGGGCCTATTACGAGCTGGGCTGGGGCGGCTTCTGGTTCTGGGACCCGGTAGAAAATGCGTCACTGATGCCTTGGCTTGCCGGTACCGCGCTCCTGCATTCCGCCGTGGTGATGGAAAAGCGCAATGCGCTGAAAATCTGGACACTGCTGCTCGCGATCCTCGCCTTCTCGCTGTCGCTGATCGGCACCTTCCTGGTGCGGTCCGGCGTGCTGACCTCGGTGCATACCTTCGCCAGCGATCCGGCGCGCGGCGTTTTCATTCTGATGATCCTGGTGTTTTTCATCGGCGGCGGTCTGACGCTGTTTGCCTGGCGCGGGCCGATGCTCAAGCAGGGCGGACTGTTCGCGCCGGTGTCGCGCGAGGGCGCGCTGGTGTTCAACAATCTGTTTCTGACGACGGCATGTCTGACAGTGTTCGTCGGCACCCTCTATCCGCTGGCGCTCGAGGCGCTCACGGACGAGAAGATTTCGGTAGGCGCGCCGTTTTTCAATCTGACATTCGCACCGCTGTTCATTCCGCTGCTGTTTGCCATGCCATTCGGGCCGATGCTGGCGTGGAAACGCGGTGACGTGTTGGGCGTGGCGCAGCGGCTGATGGCGGCATTCGGGGCAGGGCTCGTTGCCGTCATGGTGACGTTCGTCGTCATGGGCATGTCGTCGGCGCTCGCGCCGCTCGGCATCGGGCTTGCGCTGTTCGTGATGGTCGGTGCGCTCGTCGACCTGGCGGAGCGTACCAGCCTGTTCCGTGCGCCCTTGTCGACGGTACGGTCGCGCGCCACCGGCCTGCCGCGCTCGGCCTGGGGGACGGCGATTGCGCATTTCGGTATCGCCGTGACGTTGTTTGGCATCGTCTGCCAGACTTGGGCGAGCGAACGCATCGTCGCGCTGAAGCCGTCGCAGATCGTTTCGCTTGCCGACTACGATCTCACATTTGACGGTATGGTGCAGCACAGTGGGCCGAACTTCCGCGAACTGGCGGCAAAGTTCACTGTGCGCAGTGGTGGCGTACCGATCGGCACGATGGAGCCGTCGAAGCGCAGCTTTGCCTCGCGCAATTCAACGACGACGGAAGCGGCGCTGATGACGCGCGGTGTGAGCCAGCTTTATCTCTCGCTCGGCGACACCAATGACGACGGCTCGATTGCGATCCGGCTGTATCATAAGCCGATGGTTCTGCTGATCTGGATCGGCGCGTTGGTGATGATGTTGGGCGGTGCGCTGTCGTTGTCCGACCGCCGCCTGCGTATTGGCGCACCAAAGCCCGCGCTTAAGGCGTCGGCCGCGATACTTGAAGCGGCGGAGTAGGGCATGCGCAAACTTGCGCTCATCTTCGCATTTTCGGTGGTGCTGATATCGCTCATTGCGCCGGAGATTTCGCGCGCCGTCACGCCCGATGAAATCCTGAAGGATCCGGTGCTCGAAACGCGTGCACGCAACCTGTCGCGCGAACTTCGCTGCATGGTGTGCCAGAACCAATCGATCGACGACTCCGAGGCGCCACTCGCCAAGGATCTGCGTATTCTCGTGCGCGAGCGTTTAACCAACGGCGACACCGACAAGCAGGTGCTCGATTTTCTCGTGTCGCGTTACGGCGAATTCGTTTTGTTGAAACCGCCGCTGCAAATGCAAACTTTGTTGCTCTGGGCCGTTTCGCCCGGCGTGCTGCTGATCGGCATCGTCGCGCTGTTCATGATGGCGCGCCGTCGCACGGTTGCGATTCCGCCGCCAGCGCCGCTCAGCGAGGCGGAACAGCGCAAGCTGTCAACTTTGGTCGATCAATAGCCTGCGGTAAATTGCGACAACGCATTGATTTTATTGTGTAATTAGTTTTATCCACCTTACAGAAGTTTAATCCCTCCGACAGGTCGCTGTAAGGCTCATCACCCCATCTTCAGGTTCGAAACGACGCGCAAGGCGTCACCGACTTGAGATGGAGATTTCCAATGAACCCGAGCGTCATTCCCGCTCCCCGCAAGAAGCCGCGTGTGCTTTCCGTGCGCCGTGCCATTCTTCTCGCCACCACCGTTGCCAGCCTCGGCGTTGCTGCCTTGGTCGTCGCTCCCGGCTTGAATCTCCAGGGCGGCTACCCGGCGGCGTTGGCGCAGAATTTGACCGAGCAGGCCAAGAAGGTCGCCGCGCCGACCGGCTTTGCCGACATCGTCGAAAAAGTGAAACCGGCGGTTATCTCGGTCCGCGTCAAGATCGACGGCAGTTCGGAAACCGATGGTGTCGGTGGCCGCGGTATGGAAAACGTGCCGCCGGGCTTGCGCGAATTCTTCCGCCGCTTCGGAATGCCCGATGG
>DASYCM010000413.1:0-8847 GCA_036500165.1 Pseudolabrys sp. | reverse complement strand
TCGGCTTCCCGCTCGGCCATATTAAAAAGCTGAGCAATCACCGTCAGGTTTTCCTTCTTCGCCATCTCGGCCAGCCGTCCGGCCATGACGTAAATGTACGCGACCGCGCTGTATTCCTCAGTTCTGCGCTTTCCCAAGGTGCGATCTCCAACCCAGGACACACCCTAGGTTGAAACTGCTGTCAAATGCCGACTTTTTAGAGATCTTGGTTTACAGGCGGGACCTGGGAGACTCCCCTAAAAAGGGAACACAGACCCCTTGCAATAAGTTAGCCCATTGAGTAAGTGCAGTAAGTCACTCAATTAAATATGGGTGGTTGCCATGGTCAATTCCGTTCTGGTCGTCGAGGACGAGTTTCTGATTGCCGGGCTCTTGCAGAACATGCTCGAGGACCTCGGCTACACAAACATCACGCTCGCCTCAAACGTGGCGGGCGCGTGTGAAGCGCTGGAAGTCACAAAACCCGGGATCGCCATTCTGGATTTGAATCTCGCAGGCCAATCCGCGCGTCCCGTCGCGGAGAAATTGCGGGCTGTGAACGTGCCCTTCGTCATCTCAAGCGGCTACGATGCGCAAGCGCTGGATGAGGAGTGGCGAGGCTATCCCATCCTCACGAAGCCTTACGGCGCCGATGACCTGCAAGCCCGCATTCTCCAGGCGCTCGCGCTGAAAAAAATCTAGGCCCGAACGCCGGAACGGGGCGTGGTTCCCGGAATGCGGCAGAACCGTGGACATCGCCATCAGAAAGAGACGTGGACATCGCCATCAGTAAGAGAAATGAGCGAGTTCCCGGTGCTTGTTAACGGCTCACCGGGGGACGTGATAACTCCAGACGCCTAACGGGCTGGCATGGACCTTCGCCTCCGTTCCGAAGTTTTCGGCAACGGCCAAGATGACGCCGGGATGCGCCAATATAATCTGACCCGGGTTGCGCGGATCGTCCATATGGGTGGCCGACACACGATCGCCGCCTGAAAGTTTTTGCATCTGTTCTTCGCTGAATTCGTCGGCCCTGCGGATGCAATCGTGTCCGCACAGAATCCCTCCCGGACGGACCTTGGAACGCCAGGATTTAATATCGGCATCGGCATCGGCGAAGCTGTGACCGGCATCGACATAGATGAGATCGAAATAGCCATCGGGGAAGCGGGCAGCAACCTGATGACCATTGCCCGCGATCACCTGCAGCAGATTTCGGAAACCAAGCGCGGTCGCCGATTGCTCGAACAGCTCGCGCTGATCCGCGAATCCGCCAAAATTGGGAAAATCATCGACGACGACAACAGATCCACCATACGGCCTGACGGCTTCCGCGATGGTGCGGGTGCTTCCGCGGCCGAGGAAACATCCGACTTCGGCAACGCGCATTCCCGGAGCGGCCACCTCTTTAAGAAATCCCGCGAGCGCGTTCTTCTCTTCTACCGAGATCAAGCCTTCCGGCGAATAACTACCGTCGAATTTCTCGCCCGTTCCCGGTTTCCGCTGCATCCAGATATGTGAATAGTGGGATGCCGGCAGATTGCGCAAACACTGCAGGGCTTCGTCGAGCTGCTGCAAGCTTTGAGCAACGTCCGGTGCCGGCGAAGACCCTGCCGCGATGCTTTCAATAAGGCGGGCGGCGACCCGATATTCCGGGATGTCGTCCCACTCCTTGCGCTGAATAAAGGCCATCAGATCGCGCAGAGCGGCATTACGATCGATGCCACGCGCATCGCCGATACCGCCTTCCATTTCGCGGCGCACTGCATCGGCGCCGGCTCGCGAATTCAATGAATTCAGCCGGTCAAACAACTTGCTCAATGCAGTCGCACGCGGCAATTCGGTAATGTGCCATCGCTGCAACTCCTGAATCCTGGCGTGCGACTCGCTACTCTGCTTGAGAGTGCCGTTTTCAGCTTCGAGCTTTTCGATGACATTTTTTTGCGCGGCATCGCGGGCGAGTGCTTCGTCAAGCTGATGCTTGAGAACAGCGTTTTCCCTACTTGCCCGGTCGGCTTTTTCGTACAGGCCTCTGATGGGAGGAACGGAAAGCGCCAATGACTTCACAACTCTACGCACAGTACTCTCCAAAAAAATTTCCCACCCGGGAGCGGGCGCCGCCGCAATATCGCTCAAGTAAACTACAAAAATTTATCCGTAAACTAAATAGACGTGCAAAGAGAATTTTCGACTTTTTCGTGCACGCCCTCTACCCGGTCCGCCCACACTCAAGAAAACCCGCCTTTGACCATCACGACGCCAAAGGTTCCATGCTGGGCAACACCCACGCCTTGTCGAAAGATTCCTTTTTCGGCGCGTAAAAGCGGAACATCAACTCGAAGCCGCGTTGCGGACCTGCCGGCGCCCGGTTGCTGACAGGCGTATGACCATCAGTGACGAGCATCACGTCACATAACATGCAGATGAAAGCCTTCACGTCGTCTTCGTCATCCAGCTTGCGGACAAATTTCATCGGCCGCGCCCGTCTGGATTGAATTGAAATAACGCAAAATATCTACGGTGACTGCATTCTCGAAATGCGGCGGACTTCGGTGAAGGACTGTTAACGCAGCCGTTCATCCGTTGTGTGTAGTCCCGGCAATGCGGTTGCACTCGATTTCTCCCGGCCTAACGTCGCCGCAGGAGAACGCATGCAAGTCGTCGCACCCTTCAAGAAAAGAATTGATCGTCCGTCATGCAGGTGCGGCGCCTATATGCGCATCTGGATGGTTGAACCCCTTGTCACCGATCCGACAAGCGAGGCGCATGTTTTCTTTTGCGATCGTTGCGGGCACAAGATGCATATGCTCCACAACGACGCCTACCGATTGAAAAGCCTCGCGGATCAGGCGCGGCAGGCCTAGTTCACGAAAGCTAGAATATATTCCTTGACAGCGTAACGCTGGTCCGCTAGGTTTCACAGAGTCTCGCGATCCGCGTCCGGTTTTACCGCGGATCGCCGCCTTTACCCATCACAAAAACTTCCCACACAAATTTGCCCAACGGAGCATCGCCATGCGACGAACTCGCCAAGTGGCGCTATGCCGATGCGGCGTTCGACATGTTGCAGTTCGGCTTGCGATTGGGCGAGCGTCCGCGACAGCTCGTCACCACGACACCGCGGCCGATCCCGCTCATCAAGCGGCTGTTGTCCGATCCGCGCACCGCGGTGACCCGCGCGGCCACGCAAGCCAATGCGGCGCATCTGTCACCCGCCTTTCTCGACGAAGTGCTGGCGCGCTACGCCGGCACGCGGCTCGGCCGTCAGGAGATCGACGGCGAGATCATCGAGGATCGGTCCGATGCTTTATGGACGCGCGCGATGATCGAGGCGGCGCGCTTCGACAAAGCGCCGCCGCTTATGCGCATCGTCGTCGGCATCGATCCGCCGGCCTCATCGCGCGAAGGCGCGGACGCTTGCGGCCTGGTCGTGGCGGGACGCGACGAGAGCGGCTGCATCTATGTGCTGGAGGACGCGACCGCGTCCGGCCTCGCGCCTGCAATGTGGGCGGCGCGCGCCATCGCGCTGTACCGGCGGCACCAGGCCGACGCGCTTGTGGCGGAAGTGAATCAGGGCGGCGACATGGTCGTCGCGGTACTGCGCAACATCGATGCGGCAGTGCCGGTCAGGACCGTGCACGCCACGCGCGGCAAATACGTGCGCGCCGAACCGGTTGCGGCTTTATATGCACAGGGCAAGGTGAAGCACGTGAGCCCCATGCCCGAGCTGGAAGACCAGATGTGCGACATCGGACTTGGCGGCTTGTCGAACGGCACCTCGCCCGACCGGCTCGACGCGCTGGTCTGGGCGGTGACGGAGTTGACCACGCGGGCCGGGCACGGCCCGCGCATCAGGTCGTGGTGGTGAGCTTGCCTAAAACTTGTAGGCGATGCCGGCGCGAACGATATCGCTCCGCAGCCTGGTCGAAAAATTCAGCGTCGCCGTGGACGTGTCGCCACTCGTGACAAGGCCCAACGCATTCAGCGTACCAAGATCGACGTGCAGATATTCGGCGCTGACGATCCAGTTGGGGGTCAGGCCATATTCCAGGCCGGCGCCCGCGGCCCAGCCGGCTTTTGTCTGGCTGACGGAGCTTGCTTCAGTGCCAAAGCCGCCGCCGAGGGGAGCAAATTCAAGATCGGTGTTGCTGAAACTGACCTTGCCGAATGCCACGCCGCCGGTCGCGTAAACCAGCGTGCGATCGAAAGCATAGCCAATCCTCGGACGAACGGTGGCGAGCCAGTTGGACGACACGTTCGTATTCAGCGTCATGCTGCCGACGGGAAACGCAGAAAACGGATTGCCCGTGACCGTCGACGACTTGTTAAAATGAAACGAGGAGAAATCCGCTTCAACGCCGAAGACCCAGGCATTGAACTGCTGATTGTAACCAGCCTTTCCGCCAAAAACCGCATTCGTTCCCTTGAAACTCTGCGACCCCAGCGCCGATACCGGTCCAAGCTCATCCGGCCCGTAGTTCGGGATTGCGCCGTTCACCGGATTAAGGGTCACATCCGACGTGGTGCTTGCAGCGCCCGCCGTGGCACCGACGTAAAAACCCGTCCAGTTGAAAGAGTCCATCAAGGGCGCCTTGGTGTACATCGGCGCCCGCGCCGGCATGTCGGCCGCCAGTGCGCTGGAAATGCCACCGGCGACAAATGCGGCTGCGGCGAGCAAAGCGGCGACGGTTTGGCGCATTTTCGCTCCCAAGGAACCCCGACCGCGGCGCGCGGCACGAAAGGTTCTACAGACAGGAGCAGTTGCGTTGCGTCTAGGGCTGATACTCACTTCCGATAAGACTCTGCGTCACTCTGTGGAGGATGCACGCCTTACCGCTCGGCCTTTGGCAGAAATCCCTCCCCCCTCGCGGGGGAGGGATCAGAGAACTACCGGTCGGCCGGAGCCTTACGGAGAATCTCGGTCCATTTGGTGATTTCGTTATGGATGTAGGTCGTGGCGAAGGCCTGACCGATCTCGCGCGGCGGAATGATGCCGATCTCGTCGAGCCGCTTGCGGAGACCTGGGTCCTTCACCGCCTTGGCGAAGGCCGCGTTGATCTTCTCGAGCGCTTCCGGCGGCGTGCCCTTCGGCGCCATCATGGCGACCCAGGTCGCGGCTTCGTAACCCTTCAGGCCCAGCTCATCGAGCGTCGGCACATTCGGCATGCGCTGCCAGCGCTCCAGCGACGACACCGCGACCGGCGTGACATCGTTCGCGCCGCCGGTGAGCGACGAGGTCAACATCACCGTCAGCCGACCGGCGATCAGATCGGTATGCGCCTGCGGCGTAGTCTTGTAGGGAATGTAGCGGACGTTGACGCCCGCCATCGTGTTGAGCAGCTCGATCGACAGATGGCCGGCCGAACCGCGGCCGTTGCTGCCGGTCGTCGCATCGTTGGGATGCGCTTTGAGCCACGTGATCAGATCGGCATAGTTCTTGGCCGGCACCGTGCCGTTCACGTACAGCACCAACGGCGTCGCACCGACCATCGTCACGGGCGTGAGCTCGCGCAACGTCTCGTTGACGTTGGCGGTCGGATAGAGTTCGGCGGCAACGGCAACGCCGGAGCCGATGGTGAGCAAGGTGTAGCCGTCGGGCTTGGCGCGCGACACGTAGTTCATGGCAATGGTGCTACCGCCGCCCGGCTCGTTCTGCACGAGAACGGTCTGGCCCAATTCCTTCGACAGAAAGTCGGCAAAGACACGCGTGGTCACATCGACGGCGCCGCCCGCGCCCGAGGCGCAGACGATCGTAATCAGGCGTTCGGGATAGGCGGCCTGGGCCTGTTGGGCTTGCGCGGTCAGCGCAAATAATCCGAACAGCAGCGCAAATACTTTCATCGTCAATTCCTGTTTAAAACGCGGCCCGCCCCGGCCGCCACGATATCACCGGTCGAGCGAGGCGTCCTCGATCATCCAGCGCACCAACTCGGGGAACGAAATACCGGCATGGGCGGCAAGTTCCGGCACCAGCGAGGTTTCGGTCATGCCGGGCTGGGTGTTGACCTCGAGGCAGGCGATACCTTCGACGCCTTTCGTATCGTCATAACGGAAATCCGCGCGCGTAACGCCACGGCAGCCCAGCGCGCGATGCGCCAGCACCGCCAGACGCCGGCACTCCTCATAGACCTCCGCAGATACCGGCGCCGGCAGCAGATGCGTCGAGCCGCCGGGCGCGTATTTAGCTTCGTAGTCGTAGAACTTGGTATTGGCGATGATTTCGATGACGCCGAGCGCCTTGTCGCCCATCACCGCGCAGGTCAGTTCCTTGCCGGGAATGAACGGCTCGACCAGCACCTGCTCGCCGAAGCTCCAGTCGGCGCGCGTCAGTTCCTGCGGCGGGTGCGCCTGATCCTCGCGCACGATGAAGACGCCGACGCTGGAGCCTTCGGCCACCGGCTTGATGACATAGGGCGGCGGCAGGATGTGCGCCTTCGCCACATCCATGCGCGCGTAAAGACCGCCGCCCGGCACCGGCACGCCGCCGGCCTTGAGCACGGTCTTGGCGATGTCCTTCTGCATGGCGACGGAAGACGCCATGACGCCGGAGTGGCTATAGGGAATGCCGAGAATTTCCAGCATGCCTTGCAGCGTGCCGTCCTCGCCCGGACGGCCGTGCAGTACGTTGAGCGCAGCGTCGGGCTTGAGCGCGCGCAAGGTGGCGGCGATGTCGCGATCGACGTCGATGCGGGTGACGCGGAAGCCGGCTTTTTCGGCGGCGGCGGCGCAGGCCTTGCCCGAGTTCAACGACACCTCGCGCTCGGCGGACCAGCCGCCCATCAGGACCGCAACGTGTTTCATGGTGCTGACGTCACTCCGAATCTCAGGCTAAACTCGGGGCTACAATTGCCCGAATTAGCCACCGCGTCCTAGTCCATTATCCGACCCGGGTCACCGCATTACTAACGCCCAAACTAATGCCCAAACTAATGCCCATGCACTCACGGCAGTGCGGGCCTAACCGAGGCAGCAAAACCATGCCGAATCTGATCGAAGCCTGGCTGGATCTGCCGGCCGCCGGCGTGTTCGGCATCCTGGCCCTGCTCTATTTTGGCACCGGAGCCCTGATTTTCTGGTCGGTTTTTGGCGGCCTCATCGGCGCGCGCACAAGGCTGCTCGATGGCGTGGTGGCGCCGTTTTTCGGCTCGGTCGCGATATTGTTCGCGCTGCTGACCGGGTTTCTCGCCAGCGATATCGCCGACCGCAACCGCCAGGCAGCGCGCGCCGTACAGGCCGAGGTCGCGGAACTGCGCAATGTGTTTACGCTGAGTGTCGCGTCCGCCTCCGACATGCAGGCAATCCGCGAGAATTGGGCGGCCTATGTGAAGGCCGTCGTCACCGACGAATGGAAGGCAATGACTGACGGCGACAGCGCGCCTTCCGCCACCGCCGCTTACGACGCTCTACTCCGCGAAGTCAGCCAACCGAAGATCGCAACCGACGCCGGCGCGGCCGTGCATTCGGCCCTGCTCACCGCCGCCGTGCGCGCCGGCACGGCGCGCTCGGAACGTCTCGCGCTCGCCTCCGACAACACCAGCGAACTGAAATGGGCGATGGTGTTGATGCTCGGCATCATGACGCAGATCGCCATCGGCGCGGTGCACATGCAGAAGCGCAACGCGCACATCGCGGCGCTGAGCGTGTTCTCGATCGCGGCGGTGCTGGCGTTGGGTTTGATCGCGTTGCAGGAGCATCCGTTCGCCGGCGATGTGCGCTTAAGCCCCGCACCGTTGCAAGAGTTGCTGAAGAAGATGAACGGGCCAAACGGGTCAAGCTAAAGCTGGACGCGGAGTCATAGGCGCGCAGCCTCATTCCACCGAAATAACTTCCAGCTCGGAATCGTTGAGTGCCGCAATGTCGCCAACCCGCTTTCCCAGAAGCGCTCTTGCAATTGGGGAAATGTGAGAAATCGTCCCCTGAGCGGCGTCTGCTTCATCTTCTCCGACAATTCGAAACGACTGAGTTCTTCCGTCATCTCTTTGAAAAGTCACTCGCCTGCCGAACAGGACCAGCACGGGCTCGCCAGTTGGCTGGAACAATTGGGCGCTTGCCCGGCGCGCTGTGAAGTAGCGCAGATCCCGGGTGGCTCGCGCCATCGCACTCCGATCCGTTTTGAGATCCACGTTCGTTTGCGCCAAAGCGACGGCCTCTTTTGCCGACGCGAGCGCAGCATCGAGCTTTGCCAAACCACTCTCGGTCACAAGATTCGGATGCGGCGAAATCGGCCGCTCGGGAAGATAGGCCGCCGCAGCTTCGGTGTCTTCCTCTTTGGTAAAAGCGACGCTCATGGGTCTATTTCGTCGGTGTGAGGAAGAGAAAGCTTCTACGCAAGTTAGATATGGTCGGCTGCGTTGACGGGCAAGGCCATAGCCTTGGAACTGCCGACCGAGCTAAGCCTGCCAAACTGGATTTACGAGCCGTAGCCTAGCCCGGATTCCCGACCCGCTTGATTTCCCACTCGAGCTGCACGCCGGAATTTTCCTTCACCCGCGCACGCACGGTTTCGCCGAGGGTTTCGATGTCGGTCGCGGTAGCGCCATCGAGGCTGATCAGAAAATTGCAGTGCAGTTCGGAAACCTGCGCGGCGCCGACCTTGAAGCCGCGCATGCCCGCCGCGTCGATCAACTGCCATGACTTGTGGCCGGGCGGATTCTTGAAGGTCGAACCGCCGGTGCGGTTACGCGGCTGGCTCTCTTCGCGTTTCTTTTTGATCTCGGCCATTTCGGCGGCAATGGCCTCGGCATCGCCTTCGCGGCCCTGAAACACAGCGGACGTGAATATGACATCTTCCGGCACGCTGCAATGGCGATAGGTGAAACCCATGTCGGCGTTCGTATACGTGCGCACATTGCCCTGACGGTCGACGCC
>DASYCM010000412.1:0-8238 GCA_036500165.1 Pseudolabrys sp. | reverse complement strand
GCCTCCCATGACCATATAGCCGACGACCCAAACAACCAGGGTCAAAGCAATCGAGCCGATTACGGTCGCGAGCGTCAGCATTTCGCGCTCGGCCGGTTCAAGGCCGTGCAGCGTGTCCCAGATCAAATGGCGGATGCCGCCCAGCGTGTGGTGGATCAGCGCCCAAGTGTAGCCAAATAAAACGATGCGACCGATCAAGCTACCAATGAACCATTCGACGTTGGCGTAAGCGTTCGGGCCGGAAGCCGCGGCGATCAGCCACCAGGCGATCACGAGCATGCCGAAATACAAAGCCGCGCCGGTGATGCGATGCACGATCGACATCATCATCGTCAGCATCGGCTTGTAGATCTGCAGATGGGGGGAAATCGGACGTGGCCGTTGCGGCCCCTTTGTGGCGCCTGCCTCGAACTCGGCCATCTTTTTGTCTCCACTCTTCGCACCGCCGGAACTCTGTCGGCGGTCGCGGGCGGTTGGTAACGAAACTGATCACTTGTCGCACGCACCCTTAAGTTGGGGTGAGTACAAATTTCACGTTGTACCAGTTCTAACTTCTTCAAATACGAAAGTAATCCGTGTAAAGTGGCTCTACAATATGTGTTTTGTGTAGTCTGCCTTCGTAAAATAAGAAGGAAGTACCACTATGCGGTTCGATTTCACCGATCTCGGTCTGTTCCGCCACATCGTCGAGGCCGGCAGCATCACCCATGGCGCGGCCCGCTCTAATCTGGCGCTGGCCGCCGCCTCGACCCGAATCCGCAAGATGGAAGAAAGCTTCGGCACAGAGTTGCTGGTGCGGGGGCGCCAGGGCGTCGTGCCGACACAGGCCGGGCGCACTCTGCTGCAGCATGCCCGCTCGATCCTGGCGCAGAGCGAGCGGCTTCAGGAGGATCTCACGCCTTACGCCCGTGGTTTGGCGGGGCAGGTCCGGGTGCTGTCCAACACCAATGCGCTGACCGAGTTTTTGCCGGAGGTCCTCAGTTCGTTCCTGACGACCTATCCTGATATCAGCGTCGACCTTGAGGAGCGGCTGTCGGACGAAATCGTCGGGCTGATTGCGGAAGGCAGCGCCGATATCGGCATCGTCGCTGGCACGGTTGACCACGGCGGGCTGGACACGTTCCCGTTCCGCAGCGACCGTTTTGTATTGGTCGTGCCGCACGATCATCCGCTCGCCGGCCGCACGCGCATCGGTTTTGCCGAAGTGCTCGACTACGACATGGTTGGCCTCGATCGCGCCAGCGCCATTCAAAGATTTCTTGCCGACAAGGCGGCGCGGGTGGGCCGTCCGCTGCGGTTGCGCATCCAGTTGCGCAGCTTCGACGCGATCTGCCGTCTGGTCGAATGCAATGTTGGCGTCGGCATCGTGCCGGAAACGACCGTGCAGCGTACTGCGCGCAGCATGGCGATCAGCGCGGTGCGGCTGACCGACCCGTGGGCGCTGCGTGAACTGACGATTTGCGTGCGCGATCTCGACGCGTTGCCGCCTTATGCGCGACAACTGGTGGATCATCTGAAGGCGAGTGCGTAGCGCATGATCCCGAAAAGTGGGCACCGGTTTTCGGAAAAGATCACGCGCCAACTAAAGAGTTATTTTGGCATCAAGACCCAGTAGTCGAGATCGAGAATAACCGCCGGGTCGTACTCGTCGCCGACCTTGTGCGGGAAATCGGCACAGGGGTGATCCTTTGTGGCGACAGTGCGCAGCCGCAGCGCACCGACATCGTCGCGGCCCGGAATATCCGCGGCCGCCAGCACTTCGCTCCAGGCAAATACCGTGAGCCCGGCAAACAACGGTGCGACATGGCGTCCGCCGTTGATGGCCGCGACATGGAAAGCGTTGCCGAGGCCATTGAACGACAGCGCGCGCGCCAGTGAGATAGGATGACCGCCATAGATGAGGCGATGGCCGAAGCGGCCTTTGCTCTCGGTATAATGATCGAAGTGAATGCGCGCGGTGTTCTGATAGAGCCGCGTCGCGATCATGTGCTCGGCGTTTTCCACGGTGATGCCGACAATGTGGTCGATCTTCTCGCCGGTCTTGTAGTCGCCGAAACGATGCGGGCTTCCGGCAAGTGTATCGTCGTAAGCCGCCGCGTTGATCGGCGGGCAGGCGCCGCCGAGCATGGCAACGTCGACGCTCCTTGGTAGCTCGGGCACCTTCTCGCCTTGCGGCGCGGCTTTCTCATCGCGTTTGCGCACCATCACCCAGCGCGCGTAGTCCAGCACCTTCTCGCCGTTCTGATTGAAGCCGCTTGAACGCACATAAACGATGCCGGTCTTCTTGTTGGAGTTTTCCTTGAGCCCGGTTACCTCCGACACGGAATTGAGCGTATCGCCTGGATAGACCGGCTTGAGGAAGCGGCAGTCGGCGTAGCCGAGGTTAGCGACCGCGTTGAGCGAGACGTCCGGTACGGTCTTGCCGAACACAATATGAAACACCAGCAGGTCGTCGACGGGCGAACGCGGGTAGCCGATCTTCTGCGCAAAGGTATCGGAGGATTGCACCGCAAAGCGTGCGCCAAACAAACCGTTGTAAAGGGCGACATCGCCGGTAGTGACGGTGCGCGGTGTTGCGTGAGGGATTTTCTGGCCGAGGCTGAAGTCCTCGAAGAAATTTCCCGAACTCGTTTTGGGCGCGCTCACTGCACTGGCTCCTTCGGTCGATACGGCCGGTGCCGACATTCTCACAAAACCGTGAGCCGAACGCCAGCTTCGTACAACGGGAAACTGATGAGGTCGTGTTCCATGTGCGTGGTACCCAAATCGCGCGAAATCAATCCCAAGGAGAATACCGATGAAGAAGACTCTCTTGCTTTCGACGTTGATCGCGGCCGGTCTGGCTTTCGCCCCGGCGGCCTTTGCGCAGGACGCGATGAAGAAGGACACGATGTCCAAAGACAGCATGTCCAAGGATTCGATGTCCAAGGACGGTATGAAGAAGGACACCATGGGCAAGGACGACGCCATGAAGAAAGACGGCATGGCCAAGGACAATATGGCCAAGGACAACATGAAGAAGTGATCTGAAAGCGGCCGGGTTCGTGCATCCACGGGCCCGGCCATGACGTATAATGATACGCTCAACCGTTCATGATGCCGGGGAGGGCGCAATGACCGCCGAAATCATCACAGTGCCAGCCGGTGAAAAGGCCATCCATCCGGTCTGGGTGCGCGTCACGCATTGGATCAATGCGATTGCGATGCTGGTGATGATCGGTTCCGGCTGGCAGATTTATAACGCTTCTCCGCTGTTCAATTTCACGTTCTCGCGTAGCATCACCCTCGGCGGCTGGCTTGGCGGCGCCATCCAGTGGCACTTCGCCGCGATGTGGGCGCTGGCGATTAACGGCCTTGTCTACCTGGCACTCGGTTTCATCACCGGCCGCTTCCGCCGCAAGCTCTTGCCTATAACGCCGTCGGCGATACTGGCGGACACAAAGGCGGCGCTGACGTTCAAGCTCGCGCACGATGATCTGTCGAAATACAACGCGGTGCAGAAACTGCTGTATACTGGCGTAATTCTGGCCGGCGTCATCATCGTGCTGTCGGGCCTCGCCATATGGAAGCCCGTGCAGTTTCAGGAACTCACCACACTGTTCGGCGGTTACAATTTTGCCCGCTACGTGCACTTCTTCGCCATGGCGTCGATCGTCGGTTTCCTCGTCGTGCACGTCGCGCTCGCGATGCTGGTGCCCAAGAGCCTGCGCGCCATGGTTACCGGACGATAGGGAGGACAGACGATGCGCAAACTCATCCCCGGCGTCGACTCTCAGCTTCTGATCAAGGACGCGGCCAAGGTCATGCCCGATCAGATGCGGCGCTCGTTCCTGCGCGGGGCCTTTAGCCTCGGCGCACTCACGTTCCTCACCGGCTGTGACATCGTCGACACCGATGCCGCCGAAGGCGTGCTGAAGAAGATCTCAGAATTCAACGATGCAGCCCAGGCGGCCATCTTCAGTCCGAACAAGCTCGCACCGGTCTATCCGGAAAGCGCCATCACCCGCCCGTTCCCGTTCAACGGCTATTACGACGAGGACGACGCGCCGGTCGTTGACGGTAAGACTTACAAACTCGAAGTGTCGGGTCTCGTCGACAACAAGAAATCCTGGACGCTCGATGAACTCTACGCGCTGCCGCAGGTGTCGCAGATCACGCGGCATGTCTGCGTCGAGGGTTGGAGCGCCATCGGCTCGTGGCAGGGTGCGCAGCTTTCGGAGTTCCTCAAGCGCATCGGCGCAGACACCCGCGCCAAATATGTCTGGTTCAAATGCGCCGAGGGTTACACCAACACCATCGACATGCCGACGGCGATGCATCCGCAGACGCAGATGACGTTCAAGTTCGATAACAAAATCCTGCCGCGCGCCTACGGCTTCCCGATGAAGATACGCATGCCCACCAAGCTCGGCTACAAGAATCCGAAATACGTTGTCGCCATGGAAGTCACCAATGTCGACAAGGGCGGTTATTGGGAAGACCAGGGCTACAACTGGTTCGGCGGTCAGTAGCTATTTCGGCGCTGGCACAAAGGGCGTCGATGTCGCCGGTCCTTCGCCGACAATCAGCAGCACGGCATCGGTATCCTTGGCGCCATCCCAGTGCACTTGTTTGCCGTAATGCGTGACGAACGATCCCGCGGGCATCGGCACGCTGCCGTTGGCCGGGTCCCAATTCGGGCCGCTGCCGACCCACCACGTTCCCGAAATCACGGTGATGAAGCGGTCGTTGGGGTGGAAGTGCGGTTTGCTGAAGTGATTGCCCGCGGTCCATTTGGTCAGTACGCCATACAGACCCGGCTTTGACGGATCGCCGAACAGGACAGCCTGCTGATTGCCGGCAGGTGTCACCGGGCTCCATTTGATCTGGTCTGGCAGCTGATAGACGACGGCTTTGGGGTCGAGCTCGACGGCGTGTGCCGGCATTGCGGCGCACAGCAAAACAGCAGCGAACAGCTTCGCGAAATGGTTCATGGTCGCCTCCCTGATCCGGCTGCTTGAAGCGCCGGTTGAGGCAAGTGTCCCGCTTTCGCGACGAAGCGTCTAGCGGGGCTGCTCGGTGTCCGCCGGCCGTTGGGTGATCAGCCGAGCGCCACGCTGGAAGGTGAGATAGTTCCACAGCCAGCTGAAGGCGACGATGAAACGATTGCGCAGGCCGATCAGGAAATAAATATGCGCGACGCTCCAGAACAGCCAACCGATGAAGCCGCGCAATCTGAAACGTCCTAATTCCACCACCGCGGCGCGGCGGCCGATGGTGGCGAGATTGCCAAGGTGCATGTAGCGAAACGGGTTCTTCACCGGGCGTCCGGCAATGCGCGCCACGATCAGTCTGCCGACATATTTGCCCATCTGTTTTGCCGCGGGTGCGATGCCGGGCACCGGCTTGCCTTGGCTGTCGCTGACCGCGGCAACATCGCCGATGACAAAAACATCCGGATGGCCGGGCGCCGTTAAATCTGGCGCGACCTTTACGCGTCCGGCGCGGTCGGCTTCGACGCCGAGCCACTGCGCGGCGGGCGAGGCGGTCACGCCGGCCGCCCAGATGATCGTGCAAGCCTCCAGCCTGCCGCTGTTGAGATCAACGCCGCGCGCGTCGCACTCGGTCACCATGGTGTCGGTCATCACCGTAACGCCGTCTTGCATCAGCGTGTCGCGCACATAATCGGACTGCGCCGGCGGAAAGGCAGGCAGCAGACGCGGGCCCGCCTCGATCAAGACGATATGCGCGGAACGGGGATCGATGCGTCGGAAATCGGCAGCGAGAGTCTGCCGCGCGATCTCGGCAATGGCGCCGGCCATTTCGACGCCGGTAGCGCCGCCGCCGACGATGACGAAGGTCAGCAGACGCTTCTGCTCATCTGGGTCGGACATGATCTCCGCGCGCTCGAACGCAATCAGAATGCTGCGGCGGATACGCGTGGCATCTTCGATGCGCTTCAAGCCCGGCGCGACGGGAGCCCATTCGTCGTGACCGAAATAGGAATGCATCGCGCCGGTGGCGATAATCAGGAAGTCATAGGGCAGGTCGCCGAAGTTGGTGTGGACTCGCTTTTGCGCGGTATCGACGCCACTGACGTCGGCCATGAGCACGGTCGCGTTCTGCTGCGCGCGTAAAATATGCCGGATCGGCCAGGCGACATCGGCCGGCGACAGGGCTGCGGTCGCGACCTGATAGAGCAGCGGCTGAAAACAATGGTGGTTCTGGCGGTCGACCACGGTGAGGTCGATCTCCGCTTTGCGCAGCGCGCGGGCGGCTTCCAGCCCGCCGAAACCGCCGCCAATAATGACCACTTTGGGACGCTGATCCGGCATCGCCTACTCCCGAGGTCTCAGCCCAGTTTCGGCCCTCAGGGGGCGGTTGCCAAGCCGCTGGCGAGCCATTAGCAATCCGCAACTCCGAATTCAGTGAGGCGTATAAAAATGGCGACCCATAATCTCCTGCTGCTCCCGGGTGACGGCATCGGTCCCGAAGTAATGGCGCAAGTGAAGCGCATCATCGACTTCTTCAACAAAAAGGGCCCGGACAAGTTCGTCACCGAGGAGGGTCTGGTCGGCGGCGCCGCATACGACGCGAGCCAGGCCGCCATCACGGATGCAACCATGGCGAAGGCTATGGCCGCTGACGCCGTGATCTTCGGCTCGGTCGGCGGTCCGAAGTGGGACAAGGTCGCTTACGAGCATCGCCCGGAAGCGGGGCTGTTGCGCCTGCGCAAGGATCTCCAGCTTTACGCCAACCTGCGTCCCGCCGTGACCTATCCGGCGCTCGCCGACGCTTCCTCGCTCAAGCGCGAGCTGGTCGAGGGCCTCGACATCATGATCCTGCGCGAGTTGACCGGCGGTGTGTACTTCGGCGAGCCGAAGACCATCACCGATCTCGGCAACGGCCAGAAACGCGCCATCGATACGCAAGTCTACGACACCTACGAGATCGAGCGCATCGGACGCGTGGCGTTTGAGCTGGCGCGCAAGCGCAAGAACAAAGTCACCTCGATGGAAAAGCGCAACGTCATGAAGTCGGGCGTTCTCTGGAACGAGGTCATCACCGCTGTTCACGCCCGCGAATTCAAGGACGTACAACTCGAGCATATGCTGGCGGATGCCGGCGGCATGCAGCTGGTGCGCAATCCGAAGCAGTTCGACGTCATCGTCACCGACAATTTGTTCGGCGACATGTTGTCCGATGTGGCGTCGATGCTGACCGGCTCGCTCGGCATGCTGGCCTCGGCCTCGCTCGGTGAAGTTGACCCGAAGACTAAGAAGCGCAAGGCGCTTTACGAACCGGTACACGGTTCGGCGCCGGACATCGCCGGCAAGGGCATCGCCAACCCGATCGCGATGATCGCGTCGTTCGGCATGGCACTGCGCTACTCGTTCGACATGGGCAAGCAAGCAGACCAGATCGACAAGGCCATTGCGGTGACGCTCGACAAGAATATCCGTACCGGCGACATTAAGTCGGAAGGCTCGAAGGTCGTAAGCACCCAGGAAATGGGTGACGCGATTTTGGCCGAGCTTGAAGCGATGTAACTCGCGTTGCACGTGCACAAACAAAAACGCGGCGCCAAAAGCGCCGCGTTTTTTATTCCGATAAAGCTGAAATTAGAACTGCAAAATCTTAGAACTGAAGGAACGGCGTGTTGCGGCTCGGCAGCGAGAACGCGCCGGGCAGAGCCGACCGGTTGGCGCCAAACGCGGTGTTGTCGAGCACGCTGGTGGCATGGGCGTTCGGCGAATGGGCGTAGCGGTGATCGCTGTTCTCGCCGGGGAACACTTCGGTGCCCGGATTGAGATAAGAGCGCTTCTGAATGATGATCTTGGTGCGGCGGCGGCCGTCTTCATCGCGGCTGGAGTAGACCGTGGCGCCGCGCGCGTCGGCGACAGCGACGCGCTTTTTCGGCGCGGCGTTGGCCGGCACAGCCAGAAGGCCGACAGTAGCGGCGGTGGCGATAACGGTAGCAACGGCTTTAAAGTTCATGATTCCTTGGCCCTTATCCCAGTGCAACGCACTGTAACGTGCTTCGGTTCGCCGGGACAGGCCCTGATTACCTGCAATTGATCGGTAATCCATCAAAAAAACGGCCCCGCCGGGCGGGCGGGGCCGAATTTCCGCAAAGTGAGGCTATTTGGCCTCAGCTCCCGTAGTTTTTCTTCAAGTAGTCGCTAATGACCTTGGCGTCCGCGTCGTCGATGGGCGCACCGTAGGCTTTGATCATTTTGGTGACCTCGGCGTCCCACA
>DASYCM010000411.1:0-11720 GCA_036500165.1 Pseudolabrys sp. | reverse complement strand
CGAAAAAGTGAAACCGGCGGTTATCTCGGTCCGCGTCAAGATCGACGGCAGTTCGGAAACCGATGGTGTCGGTGGCCGCGGTATGGAAAACGTGCCGCCGGGCTTGCGCGAATTCTTCCGCCGCTTCGGAATGCCCGATGGTCAGAACGGTCCGGAAGGCATGCCGCAGCGTGGCGGTCCGCGTCATAACACCATCACCGGTCAGGGCTCGGGCTTCTTCATCTCGGCCGACGGTTATGCCGTGACCAACAATCACGTCGTCGACAAGGCCGAGAGCGTTCAGGTCACCACCGACGACGGCAAGACCCACACCGCGAAAGTCATCGGCACCGATCCGCGCAGCGATCTTGCGCTGATCAAGGTCGAAGGCGGCTCGTTCCCCTACGTGAAGCTCGCTGACGCGGCTCCGCGCATCGGCGATTGGGTGATCGCGGTCGGCAATCCGTTCGGTCTCGGTGGCACTGTGACCGCGGGCATCGTTTCGGCCCGTGGCCGTGACATCGGCGCCAGCGCTTACGACGACTTCATTCAGATCGACGCGCCGGTGAACAAGGGTAACTCGGGTGGTCCGACCTTCGACACCAACGGCAACGTGATCGGCGTCAACACGGCGATCTTCTCACCGTCGGGCGGTTCGGTCGGTATCGCCTTCGCGATCCCGTCTGACACCGTCAAGACGATCATCGCGCAGATCAAGGATCACGGTTCAGTGTCGCGCGGTTGGATCGGCGTTCAGATCCAGCCGGTGACCCAGGACATCGCCGACAGCCTCGGCTTGAAGAAGGCCGAAGGTGCGCTGGTGGCTGAACCGCAGAAGGATGGCCCCGCCGTGAAGGCGGGTATCGAAGCGGGCGATGTCATCACCGCCGTCAACGGCGATGCCGTGAAGGATGCTCGCGACCTTGCCAAGAAGATCGGTGCGCTGCCGCCGAAATCCGCGGTCAAGCTCACCGTTCTGCATAAGGGCGCGGACCGGACCGTCAACCTGACGCTTGGTGAACTGCCGGACCAGAAGGAAGCCCGCGCCAACGCCGGCAAGTCCGACGACGGCGATAACGGTTCGGCTGAAATCGGCAAGCTTGGCCTCACGCTGGCTCCGGCCTCCCGCGTCGCGGGCGCCGGCAGCGAGGGCGTGGTGATCACCGGCGTCGATAACTCGGGCCTTGCCTCCGAGCAGGGCTTCTCGACCGGCGATGTGATCCTCGAAGTCGCCGGCAAGGCCGTCTCGACGCCTGCCGACGTCCGCAAGGTCGTTACCGGCGCGCGCAGCGAAGGCAAGCGCACCGTGCTGCTGCGGGTGAAGTCAGGCGAGAACACCCGCTTCGTCGCCCTCCCGGTTGGGCAGGGTTGATGCACTTGGACTGAAGATTTGGAGTTTGAGGCCTTGTCGCTGGCAACCGTCGCCCCCGTCAGCGGTTCGACCTCACGGGGCGGGCTTCGTGCCCGTCCCGACTTTCTACGGAAGCCGTACGGGCCTTTTGGCCTGAGTTTCCGGACGAGCTTCGCCCTGGCAACCGTCGCCCCCGTCAGGGTGGGGTCGTTGAGGGGGTGGCGGCCCAAAGCCGCCACCCCCTCGCGTACGAGGGGCTGTTAAACCGGCCCGAGGGCCGGCTTTCCGAGGGAGCGACCCAGGCAGGGCTTTACCTGCCACCGATTTGTCTGGAATTGGTGTGACCGATGGCTACTTATGCGGATATTCAGGGGACGCGCGCATCCGGCCGGCCGGCCGATGCGCAGCCGGATCGGGTCACTATGCGACTGCTTATTATCGAAGACGACCGCGACGCCGCGGACTATCTGGTCAAGGCGTTCCGCGAGGTCGGCCATATCGCCGATGCCTCCTATGACGGCGAGGACGGCCTCGCCCTGGCGCTCGATGGCCAATACGACGTCCTGATCATCGATCGCATGCTGCCCAAACGCGACGGTCTGTTGGTGATCGGTACGCTGCGGGCGAAGAAAATCGAAACCCCTGCGCTCATTCTGTCGGCGCTCGGGCAGGTCGACGACCGGGTCAAAGGCCTGCGTGCCGGCGGGGACGACTATCTCCCCAAGCCCTATTCATTTTCCGAATTGCTCGCCCGCGTCGAGGTTTTGGCGCGGCGGCGCGGCAGCCGTGGCGAAGACACGGTATTGCGGGTCGGCGATCTCGAACTCGACCGGCTGTCCCACCAGGTGCGCCGTGGCGGCGAAGAAATTACGTTGCAGCCGCGCGAATTCCGGTTGCTTGAATATTTGATGAAGCACGCCGGGCAGGTGGTCACCCGTACCATGCTGCTCGAAAACGTGTGGGACTACCATTTCGATCCCCAAACCAACGTGATTGACGTCCACATCTCGCGTTTGCGCTCGAAAATCGATAAAGGATTCTCCCAGCCGCTTTTGCATACGGTCCGCGGCGCGGGATATATGGTACGTGACGGCGCTCGGTAAACTTTTTCGCACCACCACGTTCAAGTTGACGCTGGTCTATTTGACCGTGTTCGCGTTGTTCGCGGCGTTTCTGCTGGGCTATTTCGCGCTCAATACCCGCCGCCTGATCACCGAACAGATTACCGATATCGTCAACGCCGAAATTACGGGGTTGTCAGAGCAGTATCGGCTTGGCGGCATCCGGCAACTGGTGCTGGTCGTCGATGCCCGGGCGCGGCGGCCAGGGTCGAGTCTCTATCTGGTCACCACATTCAACGGCGATGCTCTGGCCGGCAACGTGACGGCGCTGCCGCCCGGTATCCTCGATACACCGGGCTGGACCGAAACGGCCTATCGCCGGCTTGACGAGGCCGAAAACGTCGGCCATCCCGACAATTCCAGTCATCCTGAACATCTGGCCTTCGTTCGTGTGTTTCAGTTGCCCGGTGGATTCCGCCTGCTGGTTGGCCGCGATCTCGATGAGCGCGAGCGGCTCTATCACATCATTCTAGGTGCGGGGCGCTGGTCCATTGCCATCGTCCTCGTGCTGGGTCTGGCCGGGGGGTTGTTCGTGACGCGCCGCGTGCTCAAACGCGTCGATGCGATGACCGAGACGACACGCACCATCATGGCCGGCGATCTTGGCGGCCGGCTCCCGGTCGCGGGTACGGGCGATGAACTCGACCGGCTCGCGGAAAACCTCAATGTCATGCTGGAGCGCATCGAGGCGCTGATGCGCGGTCTGAAGGAAGTCTCCGACAACATTGCGCATGATTTGAAAACACCGTTGACGCGGCTGCGTAATCGCACCGAACAAGCTTTGCGTTCGGTCGGCAACGAGGCGGAATATCGCGCGGCGCTGGAATCGACCATCGAAGAATCCGACGGCCTCATCGCGACCTTCAATGCCCTTCTCATGATCGCGCGCGCGGAATCGGGGCAAGCGGGCGACATGCGTGCCTTCGACGCCGCGGAAATTGCCAACGACATTGGCGAACTATACGAGCCGGTGGCCGAAGAAAAGGGCATTGTGCTCAAGATCGAAGCCGGTGAGGTGGCGCCGGTCAACGGCAACCGCGAGCTCATCAGCCAGGCGCTCGCCAATCTGGTCGACAATGCGATCAAATATACTGAGCAGCAGAATCTTCCTGAAGGCGAGAAAACGGCCGACGGCGCCGCGCCGGAAATCGTGGTGCGTGCGCTTAACGACGGGAATCGCATTTTGCTAACCGTGGCTGATAACGGCCCAGGTATTCCGGAGGCCGATCGCGGCCGTGTGGTCGAGCGTTTTGTACGGTTGGAACAAAGCCGCTCCAAGCCAGGCTCCGGTTTGGGGCTCAGTCTCGCGTCCGCTGTGGCGCGGCTACACGGCGGCGAACTGACGTTGGAGGACAACAATCCCGGCCTCAAGACCGTCATTGCCTTGCCACGCGGAGGGCCTTTACAAAGTGTGGGATGAGGCCGCCGGGCAAAAAGACAACCGCAAGGACTGCCAACAGAGGGGCAGGCCGGGAAAAACCCGTTGCCTCCAATGCCGCCGGCGCGTCGCTTGCCGCTCGGATCGTCACCGCCCCAAAACTCATTGATGTAAAAGCCGCCAGCGCCCGCGTGGCGGAGTGGGTCGAAACCGCCTCTGCGAGAGAGGCGAAACGCCTGAAGGTGCTGCTTGCGGCGCATCCGGTTCTCGCAACTTTGCTGCGAGGGCTGGCCGAGCATTCGCCCTACCTCTGGGATCTGGTGAATGGCGAACCGCAGCGCATGGTGCGGGTGCTTGACGCCGATCCCGACACGCATTTTGCCAACCTGTTGGCCGAACATGGTGGGGTCATCGCCAGGACGGCGGACGAAGAGGAGGCCATGCGTCTCCTTCGCCGCATGAAGGCGGAAGCCGCGCTGCTGATTGCGCTGGCCGACATCGGCGGCGCCTGGCCGGTGATGCGGGCTGCACACGCGCTCACCGAACTGGCCGATACAGCGGTCGACAGTGCCGTGCGTTTCATTCTGGCCGACGCCGCGCGCGCCGGATTGCTCAAGCCCAAAGATAAAGCGCAGCCGCACATCGGCTCAGGTTACATCGTTCTGGCGATGGGCAAGATGGGCGCGTTCGAGTTGAATTATTCGAGCGATATCGATCTCATCGTTCTTTACGATCCTGAAACATTATCGTTGCCGGAAGGCGCGGTGCCAGCGCCACTGTTCGTCAAAATGACGCAGCGTCTGGTGAAGCTGCTGCAGCACCGTACCGCCGACGGTTACGTGTTTCGCACCGACCTGCGTCTGCGTCCCGATCCAGCTTCGACCGCGATCGCGATTTCAACGGCGGCTGCGATGTCCTATTACGAAAGCGCCGGGCAAAATTGGGAACGCGCCGCGATGATCAAGGCGCGGGCCTGCGCCGGCGACATCGCGGCGGGCGAGACGGTCCTCAACGAACTGTCCCCCTTCGTCTGGCGGCGCTATCTCGATTTCGCATCGGTCGCCGACGTGCACGCCATGAAGCGGCAGATCAACGCGTTTCGCGGCCACGGCGCGATTGCGGTGGAAGGCCACAACATCAAGCTTGGCCGCGGCGGCATCCGTGAGGTGGAATTCTTCGCCCAAACGCAACAATTGATTGCCGGCGGGCGCAATCCGCATCTGCGTGACCGCGACACACTCAGTACCCTCGATAAGCTTGAGCATGATCGCTGGATCGATGCGCAGGTGCGCGACGACATGAAGGCGGCATACTGTTTCCTGCGTACGGTCGAGCACCGGCTGCAAATGGTCAATGACGAGCAGACGCAAGTGCTGCCGGTTGAACGCGATGACGTAGAAAAATTCGCCCGGTTTCTCGGTTATGCTGGTCGCGACGCTTTCGCCAAGGAATTCCTCGGTCATCTCGAAAAGGTGCAGCGGCACTACGCGCGGTTGTTCGAGACCGCTCCCGGCAATGA
Organism: Pseudolabrys sp.; assembly: GCA_036500165.1. GTDB lineage: Bacteria > Pseudomonadota > Alphaproteobacteria > Rhizobiales > Xanthobacteraceae > Pseudolabrys. Next base: position 6,372 of record DASYCM010000411.1, on the reverse strand, counting down.
CCGGCCGCCGCTCATCTTCCGGGATGATGCCGACGACCGGAAAACGTTGGACCGGCTCGCAGAGCTGGGTTTCCGTAAGCCGCTTGAGGCTTCGGCGATCATTCGCAATTGGCTCGGCGGCGGCCATCGCTCGCTCAAGGGCGAGGTATCGCGGGAACATCTTCTCGCGCTGATCCCGTTGCTCGTCGAGCATATCGGCCGCACGGATAATCCGGGTGCGACGCTGGTTCAGTTCGATTCCTTCCTCGCCAACCTGCACGCGCCCGCGCGGCTATTGTCATTGCTCCGGCAGAAGCCCGATCTGATCGCGCTGACGACATTGGTCCTCGGCATTGCGCCGCGGCTTGCCGACACGTTGGCGCGCAATCCAGAGGTGATGGATGCGCTGGTCGACCCGAGTTTCTTTGGCGCTTTGCCTGACGAGGCTGAGCTTAACCGCCGCCTCGATGCGACCCTGGCACGCGCGCGTTATGACGAGGACCTGCTCGAACGTATCCGCATGTTCGGGCTCGAATACATGTTCCTTATCGGCGTACGCATTCTGTCCGGCACGGTGACGGCGCGGCAGGCAGGCGCGGCCTTCGCGCGGCTCGCCGATGCCGTGATCCGGGCTGTGCATGCCGCGGCGGCCGATAATTTCGCGCGGACCTATGGCCATATGCGCGGAGAACAGACAGCGGTGCTGGCGATGGGCAAGCTCGGCGGCCGAGAGATGACGGCGACGTCCGATCTCGATCTGATGCTGATCTATGATTTTGACGACAAGCAGCCCGAGTCGGACGGCGAGCGTCCACTCTACGGTGGGCAATATTTCGCGCGGCTGACGCAGCGCTTGATCAACGCGTTGACGGCGCGGACCAACTACGGTGCGCTCTATGATGTCGATATGCGATTGCGCCCGTCGGGGCGGGCAGGGCCGCTGGCGGTGCAGATCGAAGGCTTCACCGGGTATCAGGAGAGCGAAGCTTGGACGTGGGAGCACATGGCGCTAACGCGCGCGCGCGTCGTGTCCGCACCGCCGGAATTCGCCGCTCGAGTGGAGCAGGTGATCCGCGATATTCTGCGACGGCCGCGCGATGCCGCTTTAATCGCGGGCGACGTTGTCGAAATGCGTGCGGCCATTGCCGCCGAGAAGGGCGATGCCGATCGCTGGGACCTGAAGTACGCCGCTGGTAGCTTGGTCGATATCGAGTTCATCGCTCAGTATTTGCAGCTCATTCATGCACACAAGCTGCCGGACATTCTCGATACATCGACTGCGCGGGTGCTTGATAAAGCCTGGCACTTGCAGCTTTTGCCGATTGAGGATGCCGAAGTGCTGCGGCCGGCAGTGCAGTTCTATCACGACGTGACGCAGATCCTGCGTCTTTGCCTGCCGGGACCGTTCGATCCCAAGACCGCCGGCGCCGGGCTGCTTCGGTTGCTCGCACGGGCCGCTGACGTGCCCGATTTCGCCACGCTCGATGCGACGTTGATCGAGACGCAGGCCAAGGTGCGTGCGAGCTTCGTGCGGATTTTGGGCAGTGCGCCGTAAAGCGTCTTAAGCCGCTGCCGCTTCTTCCTTGGGCAGTAGGCATTGCGGCTTGAGCGGCAGGCGAACAATCACCAGCGTGCCTTGGCCAAGCGTCGAGCGGATGCGCATGCAGCCGCCGTGCAGTTCGGCTAGCGATTTGGCGATGGCCAATCCAAGGCCCGAGCCTTGATGACTCTTGGTCAATTGGCTCTCGACTTGTTCGAACGGACGGCCGAGACGGGTCAGCGCGTCTTTTGCAATGCCAATGCCGCTGTCGGCGATGCCGAGCGTCACGAACCCATCCGACATACGGCCGCGCACCGTGATCTTGCCGCCGGCGGGCGTGAACTTCACCGCGTTCGACAACAGATTCAGGGCGATCTGCTTGATGGCGCGGCGGTCGGCGCGCAGTTGCAAGTCGGGCGCGATGCGCGAGACGACTTCCAGCTGCTTCTCACCGGCTTTCGAGGATACGACGCGCATGGATTCGGCGAGCAGGGTGTCGAGATCGAGGTCCTCGAAATCGAGGCGGATACGCCCGGCTTCGATCTTAGACATATCGAGGATGTCGTTGATGACGTCGAGCAGATACTGCCCGCTGTCGTGAATATCGCTGCAGTACTCGCTGTACTTCTCGGCGCCGAGCGGGCCGAACATGCCCGACTCCATGATTTCCGAGAAGCCGATGATGGCGTTGAGTGGCGTGCGCAGTTCGTGGCTCATATTCGCGAGGAATTTCGACTTAGCAGCGTTGGCTTCCTCCGCGCGGGTCTTTTCCTCGGCGTATTTCTCGGCCAATTCGGCAAGTCGCTGCTGTGACGCGCGCAAGTCGGCGATAGTCGCTATCTGGCGCTTTTCGCTGTCGATCAGCTTCTCTTCGTGGGTCTTGAGGGCGGTGATGTCGGTGCCGACTGAGACGTAGCCGCCGTCCTTGGTGCGCCGTTCGCTGATGTGCAGCCACCGACCGTCTTCAAGCTGCGCTTCGAAGGTGCGTGCACCCGGTATAGTCGGGCCGCCGGTGACGACCTTGTTGCGTACGACCGGCTCGCTGCCGGCTGCGGCCAGCGACTCATAGGAAGCGCCGGCCTGGATCGCTTCGTCGGGAAGATTGTGCAGTTCCTGGAAATTGGAGTTGCACAACACCAGGCGGTTATCGGCGTCCCACAGGACGAAAGCTTCCGGAATGGTCTCAATGGCGTCGCGCAAGCGCATATCGGCGGCGGCGGTCTTTTCGACCAGGCTTTTCTGTTCGGTGATGTCGACGGCGATGCCGATGAGATGCAGGCCCGGCTCGCCGCGCTGGCGCACCAGCTCGCAGCGGGCGCGCAGCCAGACCCAATGACCGTTGGCATGGCGCATGCGGAATGCCTGGTCGATGTGGGTCGTCTTGGCTTCCGCCAGTTCGCTCGCCAGCTCATAAAGCTGGACGTCATCCGGATGCACCAGTGCGCTGACGTCGCCGAACGGCATCAGGCTGTCTTTCGCGCGCAGGCCCAGGATGTCGAACATCGACTGCGACCAGAAGATACGGCCGCGGGCGAGATCCCAGTCCCACAGGCCACAGCGGCCGCGGTTGAGTGCAGTATCGATGCGGCTGCGCACCGTTTCGTAAATGACGTCGGCTTCGCGCGCGCGCGTGGCCTGCCAGTGGAAGGCAAAGCCGAGGATCAGCACGACAAAGCCGGTGGTGGCTGACAAAGTTATGGTCAGCGTCGTGATCGAGCGCCATGAGGCCAGTCCGTCCTCTTTCGACTGCACCACGGCGAGTTGGCCCCACGGCGCTTTCAGCATACGCACCGTGGCCAGGACGCGGCCGTCGTCGGGGAGGGCGATATCCAGCACGCCTGCATTGGCGCCGAAGGTCGTGAGGGGCTGCGTCGGACCAAGCAGGTCAATCAGCCTGCGGCCGATGGTGTCGTCAGTGGCCGGTGTCGCCGCGGCGATGATGCCGTCTGCATTGGTGAGCAGAAACTGGCGTCCGGCGGCGGTGGCCCAAGGGGGCAGCACCTGGGCAAGCACCTCCTGCGGACGTCCGATGCTTTCGCCCGGCTGCTTAAGCTGCTGCAGGCGTTCGGCGGCGAGATCGGCGAGCGCGTCGATCGAGACCGCCATCGTATTGAGAGTCTGGCGGCGCTGATCGAGCACCTGCACGCCGGCGCCGACGCAAATCGTGACGAGAAACGCGATGATCAGAACCGGTACCGCACGCCGGAGCAAAGGCTCTGCCGTTAGCAGCCGCCGATACGCCGGTTTGGCGATCGATTGCGCTAGGCCCTTGATAGAATCCGGATGTGCAGACGCACTCGCCACGTTGGCGCGCGCCATGAACGCCTCCAATCGGTAAGTCCCCTACCTCAAGAATCGGAAGGATGTGCCGCATCACTTGCCGAATCGCTCATAGGATTTGAATCGATGTGAGGTGATTTGTCGAGAGTCCGTGGAGTCAATTATTGAAAAATTGTTACCCACACAAAAGGCCGATGCTACCGAAACAACTCGGCCATCGGGCAAATGCGGTAGCGGGCCGCTACCGCCGACTCATTAACGGCTTAAGCCAGTGCGCGTTCGACGATGTCGGAAAGATCGCGCGACAGATTCGGTGTCGCTTTGATTCGCGACAGGGCAGCCTGCGCTTTGGAGCGGCGGCCTTCCTCCAGCATTCGCCAGGTGCGGAACGCCGTCGCCATACGGGCGGCAAGCTGCGGGTTCTTCGGGTCAAGCGACAGGATAACGTCGGCAATAAAGTCGAAGCCCGCGCCGTCGGCCCGATTGAACTGCGTCGGGTTCGACTGCGCATAGGCGCCGATGACCGCACGTACACGGTTGGGATTGCCGAAGGAAAAGGCCGGGTGAGCGGTCAATTCACGGACCTTGTCGAGTGTGTGCGGTTCCGGGCTCATGACCTGTAGCGAGAACCACTTGTCGACCACGAGCGCATTGTCGGCGAAGCGCTGGTAGAAGTCGGCAATGGCGCGCTCGCGCTCCGGCCCTTCGTGCAGCGATAGCGTCGAGAGTGCCGCCATACGGTCGGTCATGTTGTCCGCGGCGTCGTATTGCTTCACGGCGCGCGCGATCGCATCTGGTTTGGCCGTTGCGGCGAGCAGATCGAGCACGACATTGCGCAGAGCGCGCTGGCCGGCATCCTTCGCTTCAGGCGAGTAGGGGCCCTTGACCGCCAGCCGGTCGTAAGCCGCAGCAAGTGCGCCGCCGAGCTTGTCACCGATGTCGGCGCGCAACATCTTGCGGGCACGGAAAATTGCATCAGGGTCGATGTCCTTGCCGATATCTCGGGCGATGTCGCCTTCGCCGGGCGGCACCAACATCAATGCGATGAAGGCTGGCTCCAGTTTGGGGTCGTCGAGAACGGCCTTCAATGCTGCAATTAGCTTGTCGTCGCTGCGTGGCTTCGCGCCGGCGCGCAACGAGGCGACATTGTCGATCAGCAACCGTGTCGAGACCGTCTGCAGCGCCTGCCAGCGGTTGAACGGGTCGCTGTCGTGTGTGGCGAGGAAGGTGAGGTCGTCTGTATCGAGATCGGTGACAAGTCTGATCGGGGCCGAGAAGCCGCGGTTGGTCGATAGCACTGGGCGTTCGACGATGTTGGCGAATTCGAAGGTGTGTGACGGCTCGGTCAGTTCGAGTACGCCGCGCTCTATTGTTGTGCCATTGGTCAACACTAGCGGCAGGTCAAGGCCATCTTTGCCGACGAGGCCTGTGCGTAGCGGGATCACCATCGGCTTTTTGACCGGCTGGTTCGGCGTCGGGGTAAGGCTTTGCCGGCATTCGAGTATGTAGACCTTGCGTGCGGCATCGTAGCGCGTCGACACCTGGACTTCCGGTGTGCCGGCCTGGCTGTACCAGAGCATCAACTGCGTCATATCGCGACCGCTGACGTCGGCAAAACATTGAATGAACTGATCGACGGTTGCGGCTTCGCCGTCATGACGCTCGAAATAGAGGTCCATGCCAGCGCGGAACTTCTCCGGTCCGATCAAGGTGTGCACCATGCGCACAACTTCGGAGCCCTTTTCATAGATCGTCGTCGTGTAGAAGTTATTGATTTCTTTATATAATTCAGGCCGGACCGGATGTGCCAAAGGCCCTGCGTCCTCGACGAATTGCGTAGCGCGCAGATTGCGCACATCGCTGATCCGTTTCACCGGGCGCGAGCGCATGTCGGACGAAAATTCCTGGTCGCGGAAGACCGTGAGGCCTTCCTTGAGGCAGAGCTGAAACCAGTCGCGGCAGGTGATGCGGTTGCCGGTCCAGTTGTGGAAGTATTCGTGAGCGATCACCGCTTCGATCTGCGCGAAATCGGTGTCGGTCGCCGTGTCCGGTGTCGCCAGTACATATTTATCGTTGAAGACGTTGAGGCCTTTGTTCTCCATGGCCCCCATGTTGAAGTCGGACACGGCGACGATCATGAAGATATCGAGGTCGTACTCGCGGCCGAACGCGGTCTCGTCCCAGCGCATCGAGCGCTTCAGCGCTTCCATAGCGTAGCCGCAGCGGCTCTCTTTACCCGGCTCGACGTAAATGCGCAGTGCGACCTCGCGGCCCGACATTGTGATGAACTTGTCTTCGACGTGGCCGAGATTGCCGCCGACCATGGCGAACAGATAAGCGGGCTTGGGATGCGGATCGTGCCAGACCGCGAAGTGGCGGCCGTTCGGCATGTCGCCGCTTTCGACCAAGTTGCCGTTCGCCAGCAGCACCGGCGCTTCGGCTTTGTCGGCTTCGATGCGCGTGGTGTAGACCGCCATCACGTCGGGACGGTCGAGGAAATAGGTGATGCGGCGGAAACCCTCGGCTTCGCATTGCGTGCAATAGGTGCCGCTCGAACGATAGAGGCCCGACAG
>DASYCM010000410.1:0-2633 GCA_036500165.1 Pseudolabrys sp. | reverse complement strand
GGCATGATGATGCGCTTGGCGCGGGTTTCGGTGCGCGTTCTGCGCAGGGTATCGGCCTGCGCTTTGCCACGCCCCTCGGCAACCGCTTCGGCAAAATTGGCGAACAGCACCGTGAACCACAGCCACAACACGATCTGGAATTCGAACAGTACCGAGCCCGTGTGCATTACGATATCGCGGGCCAACAGCACCGTGGTGAGCACGGTGACCACTTCCAGCACGAACATCACGGGGTTTTTTGCCAGTGTCTTCGGATTGAGCTTGACGAAGGCCTGACCGATCGCCGGCAACACAATCTTGGCATCGAGCAACGTCGTTGCGGCCGTCCGTTTGCGCAGCTTTGAGGTTTGCATTGATCAACTCCGAATAAGGTGGCTCAGAACACGTTGCCGGCTTGCATCGCGAGATGCTCGACGATGGGTCCGAGTGCGAGCGCGGGGAAGAATGTGAGGCCGCCGACGATGAGGATGACGCCGACCAAGAGACCGACAAATAGCCCGCCGGTCGTCGGGAACGTACCGAGCGATGGCGGCACAGATTTCTTGGCTGCCAATGCACCGGCAATCGCCATGGCCGGCACGATCATCCAGAAGCGGCCGATGAACATCGCAACGGCGCCGGACACGTTGTAGAACGGCGTGTTTCCGGTGAGGCCGCCGAAAGCGGAACCGTTGTTCGCCGTCATCGACGTATAGGCGTACAACACCTCACTGAAGCCATGCGGACCGGCATTGGCCATCGATGCGACTGCCGGCGGATAGACCACCGCGATGGCAGTCCAGCCGAGCATCATCAACGGCAGGACGAGGATGGCAAGCATGGCCATCTTCACCTCCTTGGCCTCGATCTTCTTGCCGACGTACTCCGGCGTACGGCCGACCATCAGTCCGGCGACGAAGACCGTAACAATGACGAACAGCAACATGCCGTAAAGGCCCGCGCCGACACCCCCGACGACGATTTCGCCGAGTTCCATATTGATGAGCGGGATCATGCCGCCCAGCGCTGTGAACGAGTCGTGCATGGCGTTGACGGCGCCGCAGGACGCAGCCGTGGTAACGACAGCGAACAACGCGGAGGCGACGATACCAAAGCGAACTTCTTTGCCTTCCATATTGCCGCCGGTGAGCCCCAGCGCATTGAGCGTTGCGGTGCCATTGGCTTCCGCCCAGTAGCAGAAGGCCACGCCGGCGATAAACAGAACACCCATCGCCGCAAGGATCGCCCAGCCCTGCTTCTGGTTCCCGACCATACGGCCGAACACGTTGGTCATGGCCGCGCCAAGAACGAAAATCAGGATGATCTGGACGAAGTTTGACAGCGCGGTCGGGTTCTCAAATGGATGCGCGGCGTTGGCGTTAAAAAAGCCGCCGCCGTTGGTGCCGAGCATCTTGATCGCGACCTGCGAGGCGACCGGGCCGACCGCGATGGTCTGTTTGGCTCCTTCAAGCGTCGTCGCATCGACGTAAGCGCCAAGTGTCTGCGGCATGCCCTGCCAGACCAAGAACAGCGCGGCTACGACGCAGACCGGCAGCAGGATGTAGAGTGTGCAGCGGGTGATATCGACCCAGAAATTACCGATGGTCTTAGCCGAGGCGCGGGCGAAACCGCGAATGAGCGCAACTGCGAGCACAATCCCGGTCGCCGCCGACAGGAAGTTCTGGTGCGTCAGACCAAGCATTTGCACGAGGTAAGAGAGCGTGCTTTCGCCGCCGTAGTTCTGCCAGTTGGTGTTGGTGATGAAGCTGATCGCCGTATTGAACGACAGCTCCGGTCCGACCGCGGATTGCGCCATCGGATTGAACGGCAGGAAGCCCTGCAGCCGCATCAGCAGATAGATGATGAAGAAGCCGCCGACATGAAACAGCAGCATAGCAACGGTGTAGATCACCCAATGCTGCTCGGCCTTCTCATCAACGCCACTAACGCGATAGAGCCCAACTTCGACCGAACGCAGCAGGAACGAAAGGAAGGTGCGCTCGCCATTAAACACGCGCGTCATGTAGCCGCCGAACAGCGGCGTCAGCGCGACAATGATGGCGCAAAAGAGAATGATCTGTACCCAGCCGATAATGGTCATAAGCGGATTTCCTTAAAATCGCTCAGGCCGCAGCAAGGCATAGACCAGATAGATCATCAGCCCCGCGGTCACGAGCGCGGCGAGCGAATAGTCGAAGATCATAGCGATGCCCTCACAACTGCTCGCAGACGTAGGCGTAAGCCACCGTCGCCACGAACAAGACCAGAGCTAGCGATGAAAGAATGATGTCGGACATGTCGTCCTCCTCAGGGGAGCGACATGAAAATAGGCCTCACGCTATAAGGGGACAATGCGAATTCAATTTCGGGGGTATCAAGAGGAAATAAAGATGGCCGGTGAGCGTCCAGCGGTATCCCGTACCCGCGGTCGCGCATATTCCGCCCTGCCGCTTCGGGCAATCAGCGCCAGGCCGCAAGCTTTGTCTCCTCATCGCGGCGATGCGCTGGAAAAGCTGCGTCAATGACGTCGCTTGAGCCGCATAGCGCGAGCCAAGACGACGGGAAACATCTCGCCGTTATATCGGCCAGAAAGGCAGCCTCATACCAGATCGGAATATCGAGCTTGGCCGCGTCAATGCCGCAGTCGACTTAGC
>DASYCM010000409.1:0-11473 GCA_036500165.1 Pseudolabrys sp. | reverse complement strand
AGAGGTTTGCGGTAAGTCGCTGGACGCGTTCGCGAACGCCGAGCGCTGCCGGCGGCGCGCCGTTTTGAATGAGACTTGGAAGACTGTCGCATCCGTCCGCGACAATTTCGCGCAGCCGCGCCGCCGACGACTCAGGCGACGTTGCCGGGATCCGGATTGTCGTTGGCCGTTGACGGCTTGGCTTTCGGCGGCGCTTTGGCGACCGCCACCATGGCCGGGCGCAACACGCGGTCGCCCAGCATGTAGCCGGCCTGGATCACCTGCGCGACATGACCGGGGGGCACGTCCGCGCTCTCCAGTTCGAACATCGCCTGCTGGACATTGGGATCGAATTTCTCCCCCGCCGGCGAGAATTTTTTCACGCCGTTCTTCTCCAGCACTTTCATCAATTCGCGCTCGGTGAGTTCGACCCCCTCGACCAGCGCTTTCATTTTCGCATCGGCCTGCTCGCGCAACTCCGGACCAATCGCCTCCAACGCGCGGTGCATGTTGTCGGCGACCGCCAGCACGTCGCGGGCGAAATTCGAGACACCATAAGCCCGCGCGTCGGAGATCTCGCGCTCGGTACGCTTGCGCAGATTTTCCATCTCCGCCAGCGTGCGCAGCAGCTTGTCCTTGAACTCGGCGGCGGCTTCGAGGGCCGCGGTCACCTGCTCGGCCGGCACCATCTGCGGCGCGGCAGCGGCGTCACCCTCAGGCGTCGCACCGGCAACCGTATCGTCTGCGGCAGGCTTGTCCGTCATAGCTCGTAACCCATCGGTCGGAATGTCTGGATGCCCCGCATATCAGGGTTCGGGAGCGAAAAATCAAGCTTTTCGCGCAAGTACGGGCCCTGGGGCCGCCTTATGGCGCTAATAGGCGGCTAACGACGCGGGCGGTATAATCGACCATCGGGATGACGCGGGCATAATTCAGCCGTGTCGGACCGATCACGCCAATAACCCCGACGATCCGGCCCTCGCTGTCGCGGTAGGGCGAGACGATAGTCGAGGAACCCGACAACGAAAACAGCTTGTTTTCGGAACCGATAAAAATGCGCACACCGTCGGCCCGCTCGGCGCGGCCAAGCAAGTCGATAACGCCACGCTGGGTTTCGAGCGCGTCGAACAACGAGCGCACCCGCTCCAGATCGCCGAGCGCATGCAGGTCGTCCAGGAGATTGGCGTGGCCGCGCACGATCAACTGGCGGTCTTTGCTCTCGCCGCCGGACCAGCTCGCCAATCCTGCGGAAATAACTTTCTGGGTGAGTTGATCAAGTTCGGCCTGGCCTTGCGCCAGCGCGCCTTCGATCTCGGTGCGAAGTTCGGCCAGCGATTTACCGCGGATGTGCGCGTTGAGATAATTCGACGCCTCGGTCAACGCCGATGTGGGAAGGCCCGACGGCACGTTGAGCACGCGGTTCTCGACCTGACCGTCTTCCGCCACCAGCACCGCCAGCGCGCGCTCCGGCTCCAACCGCACGAACTCGATGTGCTTGATGCGAACGTTGACCTTGCTGGCAAGCACGACACCGGCCGAGCGCGTCAGGCCGGACAGCATCTGCGACGCTTCGGTCAACACGTTCTCGACCGACTTGCCGTGGCCGGCAACGGCCACCTGCGCCTCGATCGAGCGGCGATCGCCTTCGTTCAGGTCACCGACCTGCATCAGCGCGTCGACGAAAAAGCGCAAACCCAATTCGGTCGGCAAACGCCCCGCCGAGGTATGCGGCGCATAGATCAGTCCGAGTTGTTCGAGATCCGACATCACGTTGCGCACCGAGGCGGGCGACAGCGAGATCGGCAGGATGCGCGACAGATTGCGCGAGCCGACCGGCTCGCCAGTCGTCAGGTAGCTCTCGACAATAGAGCGGAAAATCTCGCGCGAGCGCTCGTTAAGCGCCGCGAGACTGACCTGCGAAGAGCCGATCGGAACGTCGTGCGAAGCCAAGACTACCTCTCGATGAACCTTAACAATGACTGTCGAGCCGCACTTGTTCAAGCCGAACATATGGTTATGGTGGCGCCGAAACCAAGAAATCGGAGAATTCGTATGCGGCCCAGCAGCCGGCAAGTCGATGAGTTGCGCGCGGTGTCGCTTGAGCGCGGCGTGGTTAAGTATGCCGAGGGCTCCTGTTTTGTGAAGTTCGGCGACACCCATGTGCTGGTGACGGCGAGCCTCGAAGAGCGCCTGCCGCCATGGCTCAAGGGTCAGGGCCGCGGCTGGGTTACCGCCGAATACGGCATGCTGCCGCGCGCGACTTCCGAACGCACCCGCCGCGAAGCCTCCTCCGGCAAACAGGGCGGCCGCACGGTCGAAATCCAGCGGCTGATCGGGCGCAGCTTGCGCTCGGTGATCGACCTGCAGGCGCTCGGCGAACGCCAGATCACCATCGACTGCGACGTCATTCAGGCCGACGGCGGCACACGCACGGCGTCGATCACCGGCGCCTGGGTAGCCTTGTCCGATTGCCTGTCGTGGATGAAATCGCGCGACATGTTCAAGTCGACCGGCAACGCACCAGTGCTGCGCGATCACCTCGCCGCCGTGTCGTGCGGCGTGTATCGCGGTACCGCGGTGCTCGATCTCGACTATGCGGAAGATTCCGAAGCCGACACCGACGCCAACTTTGTCATGACCGGCAACGGCAACATCGTTGAGATTCAGGCGACCGCCGAGAAGGACCCATTCAGCGAAGATCAATTGCTGGCGCTGTTGTCGCTCGCGCGCAAGGGCATCGGCAAGCTCGTCGATCTGCAAAAGATGGCGGTGGCGTAGTTTTCTTATCGCCTGATTTGTCATGCCCGGCCTTGTGCCGGGCATCTCGCTTAGGTGAGCACTGTACCAATTGAACCGGGATGGCCGGGACAAGCCCGGCCATGACAAGCAGATGCAACATCGCCGCCTCACCGGTCCGCTCGTCATCGCCACGCATAATTCCGGCAAGCTTGCCGAGATGCGTGAACTGCTCGCGCCCTATGGCATCGAAGCGCAATCGGCCGGCGAGTTGGGCTTGGCTGAACCTGACGAAACCGGCACAACCTTCGCCGCGAACGCGCGCATCAAGGCCGTCGCCGCGATGAAGGCGACCGGCAAGATCGCCTTCGCTGATGACTCAGGTCTTGTCGTCGATGCGCTTGGCGGTGAGCCCGGCATCTACTCGGCGCGCTGGGCCGGACCTAATAAAGATTTTCGCTTCGCGATGAATCAAATTCAGACGTTGCTCATCGAGAAGGGCGCGAAAACTCCAGAGCAACGCCGCTCGCATTTCGTCGCCGCGCTGTGTCTTGCCTGGCCGGACGGTCATTTCGAAGAGTTTGAAGGCCGCGTCGATGGCGTCGCGGTCTGGCCGCCACGCGGCGATGCCGGCTTCGGTTACGACCCGCTGTTTCTCCCAGACGGCCACAGCCGCACTTTCGGCGAGATGACCGCGCTGGAGAAGCACGGCCTGCCGCCGCACGGCATGGGCCTGTCGCACCGCGCCCGCGCCTTCGTCACGCTGGCCGACGCCTGCCTGCGCTAGAGGCCTCCTAAAACAAGAGCTGAGATAGTTGACATGGAAACTGCATCTATATAGTTTCCACGTCAACTACTGAGGACTAGTATGGCCCGCCAACCTTCCGTCAGCGCACTCGAAACGCATCTCGGCTACTGGCTGCGCTACGTCTCGAACCAGGTATCGCAATCTTTCAGCCGCAAGGTCGCGGAGGCCGGCGTCAGCGTCGCCGAATGGGTGATCCTGCGTGAACTTCATGACGGTGACCTTGCCCCGAGCATTCTTGCCGGCAAGACCGGCATGACGCGCGGCGGCATCTCTAAAATCGCCGACAAGCTGATCGCCAAATCTCTCGTGACACGCACGCAGAGCGATGAAGACCTGCGCTATCAGGCGCTGGCGCTGACCGCGAAAGGCCGCGCACTGGTGCCAAAGCTCGCCGCACTCGCTGACAACAACGATGAAGAATTCTTCGGCCATCTGGGCGCGGCCGAGCGCAAGACCATTGAAAAGGTTATGCGCGAAATCGTCCACCGGCACGGACTAACTTCCGTGCCGGTGGAATAACAATCAGAATTCAGAATGAAGGATGAAAACAATGGACGCTCAGATACGCGACGTATTGCTTGAATGCACGAAGGCCTCCGACGAGGAACGCGTGACGTTTGCCGAAGTCGTGAAGAAATTGATCGGCGCCGGTGTCGAGCGCTATCACGCCGATCTGTTGCGCTCGGAAAAGACCTACTACCTGCCGAACGGAGAATCCGAAGTGGTGCCGAGCCATGCCGCCGGCATCGTTCCGTCGCAGGAATTTTCGGCGCAGGGCGTCGATGCCGCGGTGCGCGCCATTCAGGCCGGCAAGATCCAGTACAAGACATTCTGCGAGCGCGTCGCGACGGCGGGTTGTGTCGGCTACTTCGTGTCGATCGCCGGCAAGCGCGCCGTCTACTACGGCCGCACGGGCGAGAGCCACGTCGAGTGGTTCCCGGGAGCGAAGTAAGCGCGCCGGAACATCTTGCGCCGCGGAAAATCGTTACAATTTTAAGTACTTGTCCGCAGACGATTTGAATTGGCGCTGGCCGCTGCGCGGCGACGCGTTTATGATGTTAAGATGTCTTTAACCACGCAAAATCCGTCCGTTGCGCCGTTTGCCGTTTACGTGCACTGGCCGTTCTGCCTGTCGAAGTGCCCGTATTGCGACTTCAACAGCCACGTGCGTCACGGCGGTGTCGACGAGACGCGCTTTGTGCGCGCTTTCGAATCTGAAATCGCGAATACCAAGGCGCGCATCGGTAACCGCACGGTCTCGACGATCTTCTTCGGCGGCGGCACGCCGTCGCTGATGCAGCCGTCGTCGGTGCAGGCCATCCTCGATTCCATCGGCAAGCACTGGACCGTTGCACCCGACGTCGAAGTCACGCTCGAAGCCAATCCGACCAGCGTCGAGGCAACGCGCTTCCGTGGATACCGGGCGGCCGGCGTCAATCGCGTTTCGCTTGGCGTGCAAGCGCTCGACGATCAATCGCTGAAAGAACTCGGACGCCTGCACTCGGCGCAAGAAGCGCTCGACGCCGTCGCCATCGCGCGCGCGAACTTCGACCGCTACTCGTTCGATCTCATTTACGCGCGGCCGCGCCAGACACTCGACGCGTGGCAGGCCGAACTCAAGCGCGCGATCTCGGAAGCCGCCGAACATCTGTCGCTCTATCAACTCACCATCGAACCCGGCACGCCGTTCTTCGGCCTGCACAAGGCGGGCAAGCTGATCACGCCGGACGAAGATCTCGGCCGCGATCTCTACGATCTGACGCAGCAAGTGTGCAGCGATGCCGGGCTGCCGGCCTACGAAATTTCCAATCATGCGCGGCCGGGCGCGGAATGCCGGCACAATCTCGTCTATTGGCGCGGACATGAATATGCCGGCATCGGCCCGGGCGCGCATGGTCGTCTGAATATCGATGGACGCCGTTATGCGACCGAGACCGACAAGAAGCCGGAAGGCTGGCTTGAGCGCGTCGAGGCACAAGGCGTCGGACTGACGGTCGATGAGAAGCTTCAGCCCGGCGAAGTCGCCGACGAGTTTCTACTGATGGGACTGCGGCTCGTGGAAGGCATCGAGCCGCACCGCTTCACGCAGATCTCCGGGCGCGATCTCGATCCGGCGCGGATTTCATTTTTGCGCGATGGCGGGGCGGTCGAGACCATGCCGGACGGACGCCTGCGCGTTACGAAGAGCGGCTTCCCACTGCTCGACGCGGTTGTCGCGGACTTGGCGGCTTAGCCAAGTCTTGTCATCACCGGGCCGCCGCGAGCCGGTGAGACCTGGTAATCCCGATCAATGTGGCAAAGACTTTGCGTCTCTAAGCGAGATGGCCGGGTCAAGCCCGGCCATGACACCGAAAATTACGTCCCCGGCGTGAACGACTTCGGCGCCGGGCCGACGACGTGGCCCCCGCCGGGCGCGACTTGCAGCACCGAGAGTCCGCGCTCGCTGGTGCCGTCGGTGCGGAAGCGGAAGATGCCATCGATGCCGGCAAAGCCCGAGGTGTTCGTTAAAATCTGTTCGCTGAAACGTTGCGCGCCTTGCGTCTTTACCAGCGCCGCAATCAGCGCGACGGCATCGTACGACAATGTCGCCGTGCGCACCGGATCGTTGCCGTAGCGCGCGCGATAGCGCCCGGCGAAACTGCGGAATCCGGCGGATTCGGGCGCGGCGTACCAGCCGCCTTCAAGCAAAGCGTTCGAGAAAATACGCGGATCGTCCCACAGGCCCGTACCGAGCATTTGCACGCGCTTGGTGTTGACGCCGGCGGCGTTCAGCGCCTGCACGACCTGAGGCACAGCATCGGCGCCGTCGGCAATGAACACGCTGTCGATCGTGCCGCCAGCCGAGGCCACCCGACGCGCCGCTTCGGCGATGCGGGCGGGATCGTTGGAATATTTCTCAAGCGCGGCGACGCGGCCGCCGCGACGTGCGACTTCCTGCTGGAAGGCGGCTTCGACAACGCCGCCATAGGCATTGTCCGGCAACATGGCGGCGAAGGAACGCTTGCCCTTCGATGCAGCGAAATCGACGATGCGGCGTACGTCCGACTCCGGCAGGAAGCTCAGGAGATAGACACCCCGTGACGCAACGCTGGCGTCGGTCGAGAACGCGATCACCGGAATATTGCGCGAGCGCGCCACGGCGCCGACGGCACTCACGGACTGCGCGAACAGTGGGCCGACGATCAACTCGGCGCCTTCGTCGATGGCTTGCTGTGCGGCGAGCTGCGCGCCCTGCGGCGTGCCGGTATCGTCCTTCACCAGCAACTGGATGTTGGGATCCTTGAATTCGTTGAGCGCCAGCTCGGCGGCGTTCTTCATCGACTGCGCGGCGATGCCGGCATTGCCCTGCGCCGACAGCGGCAGGATGAGGCCGACACGGATCTGGCCGGCGCCAATGTTGCTGGCCGGCGCGGCCTCGGGGGCAGGCTGACTGGAAAATACGTCACCGCCGCCGGGACCACCCGTACCGGCGCAGGCCGCCAGCAAGACAGCAGCAGCCGCCATCGAAAGCGCATGGCGGGCGCGGCGCCAGCCGCGCGTCAGCCTGCTTTGCTTGCGGCTTCCTTCGCGGCTTCCCTTGGACGCATCCTGCGCTATTCCCGGCAATGGCCGCTCCCCACGCGACGACAACAACAATCCCACCAACAGTGCTCCATTTTGCCCGGAAAAAGTTAAGGCAATGAAAAGATAAGGGAATTTGGCTTTATTGCCTATCCCAGAAGTCAATTTCGACGTCTCAACGGCAAGACAATGACGGCCCCTAGGATCGTCTCTAGAGTGCAACCATGGCCAAAGACAGACCCATCGACGGGGGCCAACGCCCCCGCAGCTATTCGCCGTTCGACAGTGCCATTGAAGCACCAGCCGCGCCGGGCGGGCTCTATCTGGTGGCCACCCCGATTGGCAATCTGGGCGACATCAGCCTGCGCGCGCTGGAACTCCTGGCCAGTGCCGACGTCATCGCCTGCGAGGATACCCGCGTCACCCGCAAGCTGACCGAGCGCTACGGCATCGCGACGCTGCTGATGGCGTACCATGAGCACAACGCCGACGAGGCGCGGCCCAAGATCATCGCGCGTCTCGACGAAGGCCAATCGGTCGCACTCGTGTCGGACGCCGGTACACCGCTGATCTCGGACCCCGGCTACAAACTGGTGCGGGCGACGATCGAAGCCGGTCATCCGGTAACGGCGTTGCCCGGTGCCTCCGCCGTCATGAGCGCGCTCAATGTTGCGGGCCTGCCGACCGACCGGTTTTTCTTCGAAGGCTTTCTGCCGCCGAAGCAGGCCGGGCGGCAAAAGCGCATCGCCGAGCTCGCGACAATTCCGGCAACGCTGGTGCTGTTCGAAAGCGGCCCGCGATTGGAAGCTGCACTCGCCGACCTCAGCGAAGGCCTGGGCGCACGTCAGGCCGCCGTGTGCCGCGAGTTGACCAAATTGCACGAGGAGGCGCGGCGCGGCGATCTCGCTGAACTCGCGGCGCATTATGCGGGCGATGCCGAGACGCGGGGCGAAATCGTCATCGTCATCGCACCACCCGCCGAAAAGGAAGCAAGCACGAGCGACGTCGACGAATTGCTCCGCAACGCACTGGCGCGCGTTTCGGTGAAGGACGCGGTCGGCGAAGTCGCGCTTGCCACCGGCCGCCCGCGCCGCGAGGTTTATCAGCGCGCGCTCGACATCGAGAAAGAGCGATGACGCGCGCGCCTAGACCAAAGGTGTTGAAGCCCGCGCCACGTCCTGAACGTGTTGCTGCATTTGGCCTCGGCATTTCCGCCGAGAGCCGCGCCGCCGCCTGGCTGATCGCACACGGCTATCGCATTCTGGCCCGTCGCTTCAAATCGCCGATGGGCGAAATCGATATTATCGCCGCACGGCGTTACACGTTGATATTCGTTGAGGTGAAGGCGCGCGCCACGCTCGACGAGGCCGCCGAAGCCGTCACGGACCGTCAGCAGCGGCGTATTGCAGCGGCGGCGGAAATCTGGCTGGCGAACAATCCTGTGCCGGCCATTCGCGATATGCGTTTCGACGCCATCCTGGTCGCGCCCGGCAAATTGCCGCGGCACATTCCGTCGGCATTCGAAACCAATTAAGCGCTGAGCCGTTCGAAGAACTGATCGACCTGGCCGCGGATGCGGCCGGCCACATTGCCGAGATCATCGGCCACCGATTTCACCGCAACAGCGCTGGCGCGGGTATCCTGCGTCGCTGAGCCAACCAGATTGACCTCCGCCGCGGTCTCGACCGTACGCCGCGCCGCGGTTTCGACGCTGCGCGCGATCTCGCTGGTGGCGGCGCCCTGCTCGGTCACAGCGGCCGCAATAGCGCCGCTGATATTGCCGATTTCGCGGATCGTATGCTCAATCGCGGTGATCGCTTCGATCGAGCGCACTGTGGCGCGTTGCATGCCGGCAATCTGCGCGCCGATTTCCTCGGTGGCGCGGCTGGTCTGACCGGCCAGCGCCTTCACTTCGCCCGCGACCACCGCAAAACCGCGTCCGGCATCGCCGGCGCGCGCCGCTTCGATGGTGGCATTGAGCGCCAAGAGATTCGTCTGCTCGGCAATGTCGGTGATGAGCTTGACGACATCGCCGATGCGCGCCGCCGCCTCGTCGAGCTCCTTGACCGCGAGATTGGTGCGGCCGGCTTCGCTGACCGCCTTGCTGGCGATCGCATTCGATTGCGCGACCTGACGATCGATTTCGTTGACCGATGCCGACAGCTCGTCCGCCGCCGACGCGATGTCGTTGACGTTGGACGAGGCTTCGGAGGACGCCGCTTCGGCGCGCGCGGTTTTGGACGACGCATCGTCGGCCGCGGTCGCAAGCTGCGTCGATGCCGCCAGCATCTGGTCGGAGATACGGCCGAGTTCGGACAGGGTCGCTTCAACATCGGCGGAGAAACGCGCAATCTCGTTCGACGTCTGCTCCTGGCGATTGGCGCGGCTCGAAGCATCGTCGGTGACGGTGCGATTTAGTTCTTCGTTGCGCCGCATCGCTTGCTGGAACACGCCGATCGAACGCGCCAGCGCGCCGATCTCGTCGCGGCGGTCGCTGTGTGGAATCACGACGTCCTTTTCGTCGGCCGCAACTCGCTCGGTGATCTGCGTCATCTCAGCGAGCGGCAGGGCTACCCCGCGCCGGATAAAGACCACACCCATCGCGGCAAGCACCACGGCGAAAGCGGCGAACACGGTCAGCCACAAGGCGCTGGCGTCAATGCCGCTATCGATTTCAGCATAGGCGCGCTTGGCGCGGGTGGAATAAACGTCGGTGAGCTTCTCGAGGTCGGCATTGAGCGCCTTGCGCACCGAGCGATTGGCCTCGTTATCGCCCCACTCGCGGCCGGCGGCTGGGCTTACTTCAGTACCGAGCCGCGCCAGCTCGTTGCGGAATTCGACGAACTTGGCGACGCGCTGCGAGAACAGAGCGAAGAGTTCGGCATCGTCGCCACGTACCGAGACTTTCCAGTCCTCGACGACCTTAGCGAGCTGCTTGTTGAATTGGACGATACCATCGCCATAGACCTTCGACGCCTTGATGTCCGGCGACATGTAGACGCCGCGCGACTCCATCACGATGGCATAGATCAGACCGTTGGCCCGTTCGACGTTCCAGGTGCCGCTATTGGCGGACTCGAAATCGTCTGTCAGTGCCGCATGGTGCCGCGCGCTCGCGACGGCATAGACCGACAGCGCCAGCGTAGTGGTGGCCATCAATGCGAAGATCGCATAGAGCTTGGCGGCAATAGAAAGCTTCGGCAATCTCACAAGCGGCCTCAACCGTGCGGGAGACAGGCCTAGAACAGGTCCCGGAGCGGCATATTGGCGGTAAAGTGTTAATGGCTTGTTTGCCTTAATGGTCTCTATCCGAAAAAAGCGCCGTAAAGGGACGTCATGAACCTCAAAATCGCTGTGCAGATGGACCCGATCCAGCGGATCAACATCAAGGGCGATTCCACCTTCGCCCTGCTGCTGGAAGCGCAAAAGCGTGGCCATACACTGAGCTATTACACCACCGACCGGCTCGCGATGCGCGAC
Source organism: Pseudolabrys sp. (assembly GCA_036500165.1). Lineage (GTDB taxonomy): Bacteria > Pseudomonadota > Alphaproteobacteria > Rhizobiales > Xanthobacteraceae > Pseudolabrys. The sequence goes on along the minus strand of DASYCM010000409.1, from coordinate 909 downwards.
GGTAAGGTCTTCAGTACGGTCGAGAGCCTCACGGTCCGCGACCAGGCCGGCGACCATTTCACGCTCGAGGCGCCGCGCCGCGCCGATCTGTCCGAGTTTGATGTGATCCTGCTACGCCAGGACCCGCCCTTCGACCTCAATTACATCACAAGCACACACCTGCTGGAGCGCATCCATCCGAAAACGCTGGTGGTCAACGACCCCAGCCATGTGCGCAACGCGCCTGAGAAGATCTTCGTCACCCACTTCCCCGACCTGATGCCACCGACGCTGATCACGCGCGACCTCGCCGAGATCAAGGCGTTCCGTGCCGAGCACAACGACATCGTCATGAAGCCGCTTTACGGCCATGGCGGCGGCGCGGTCTTCCGCATCACCCGCGACGACCTCAACTTCGGTTCGCTCTATGACATGTTCGCGGCGACGTTCCGCGAGCAATGGGTCATCCAGAAATTCCTGCCCGCGGTGAAACAGGGCGACAAGCGCATCCTGCTGGTCGACGGCGAATTCGCCGGTGCGGTCAACCGCGTGCCGGCCGAGGACGATCTGCGCTCGAACATGGTGCGCGGCGGCTCGCCCAAGGCCACCGACCTCACGCCGCGCGAGCGCGAGATCATCGCGCGCATCGCACCCGCGCTGCGCGAACGCGGCATGATCTTCGTCGGCATCGACGTCATCGGCGACTGGATCACCGAGATCAATGTCACCTCGCCGACCGGCATCCGCGCCGTGAAGAATCTCGGCGGCCCGGATGCGGCGGCGATGGTCTGGGACGTGATCGAGAAGAAACGTCGCGCGTGACCCCGAAAAGTGTGAAGCGGTTTTCGGATAGGATCACGCGCGAATAAAAAGCTTAGGCCGTCGCCGCCTTCACCGGCATCTCCGCCGCCGGCTTGCGTCCGATCGACA